>DASSJS010000157.1:0-4618 GCA_035691085.1 Longimicrobium sp. | reverse complement strand
GATCCGCCCCTCGCGGATGGCGCGCAGCTCGCGCCACCCCACCGCCGTCTTCAGCGCCTCCATCCGCACCGTCCCCTGCTCGCCGACGGGGATGACCACGAAGTCCGGCTGGCGGCGGACGATCTCTTCCAGCGACACGTTGGGCCACAGCGCCTGCTGGTCGGCGAACACGTTCTTCCCGCCCGCCACCTCCACCACGTGCGAGACGAAGGTCCGCGGCCCCGCCGTCATCGGCGGATCGTTCCACACCACGAAGAAGACGGAGGGCCGCGGCGCGCCCGCCACCGAGGCGCGCACCGCGTCCAGCTCGCGGCGGATGGACGCGGCCACCGAATCGGCCGCGCGCTCGCGGGCCATCAGCCGCCCCAGGTTGCGCAGCGAGCGATAGACGTCGGTGGTGTCCTCGGTCTTCACCGAAAAGACCGGGATGCCCAGCGCCGTCAGCCGGTCGCGCAGCTCCGTGCGCCCGCTGGTCTCCCAGCCGAGCACCACGTCGGGATGGAGTGAGACCAGCTTCTCGATGCTGGGGTCCAGCCCGCCGCCCACCGAGGGAAGGCGTTCCACGACGGGTCCCTTGTCGTAGTCCGTGCGCCCCACCAGCCGGTCCGCCGCGCCCAGGGCGATCACCGTCTCGGTCACCGCCGGCACCAGCGCCACGATCCGCCGCGCGGGGTGCGGCAGCGTGACCGTGCGCCCCGCGTCATCCACCACCTGCACGGCCGAGTCGGCCGGAGCCGAGGGGCGCGCGCGCTCGCCGCCCCCCCCGCCGCAGGCGGCAAGGAGGGCGGCGAGCGCCGGAAGAGCCAGGTGGAGCCGTTGGGGCAGACGCAAAAAACCCGTTCCTTCCCAGGTGCACGGGAGAGAGAACGGGTACGAAGACGGCGAGAGGGCGCCACGTGGGCGCGTGCGAACGCTCGGCCGGCAATCGGACCCCGCTCCCCTCCCGCGAGGGGCGTTCGTGCGGGAGCGAAGGGGCCGGTCTCCTGGCTCGAGGCAGCTGGCGCTCCACCTTCCCGGGCACGTGCCCAGTGGCGCTGCGGGGGATGGAACCCCCGCGGAGCGGGCCGGACCGGCAAACCCCCTTGGGTTTGCCGGGCCTCTTACAGTGGCGGGGCCGCGCCGGATTTGCACCGGCTTCCGAAAGGCCCATTCGCGATGATGACAGGTCGCGAAGCTAACGAGGCGCCCCCCGTCCCACAACCCCGTTGCGGGCGGACGGACGGCGGGGAGGTCCGCCGGGAGCCGCGCGCGGGGCGGTGACCCCAATCGAGGTCACCCGCTGGGCCGTCCGGCCGTTTCGCACCACCACTCGTCCCTGGGTGCCTTGGCCGCCGTGCATTCCGCGCTTCGCCCGATCCATTTCGCACCTCGGCCCTGCGGTCTCGCGCATTGTCACAAGACACTTGCTTCGTGCGTTTGCATCTTACCCATCACGCGGCGCGCCCACACGCGCCATCCGCTGGAAACCCCGAGCCGCCCCGCTGATGCTCGCATACGGTTTCTCCACGCCCTCGACCCGTCCCGCTCCGCCGCGCCCGCAGGCGCCGGCACCCCGAACCACCCACACGATGCCCTCGACCGCCCCGGACCCCGGGCGCGCATTCCGCCGCGTGGCACCCCCGGCGGCTCCGGCGCTCCCCGCCTCGCTCGCCGCGGCGTTCCGCCGTGCCGCGCACCTGCCGCCGCGGCTGCGCGAGGCGCTGGCGCTGGCCTGTGACGACCGCCGCGCCATCCGCACCGTGGAGAAGCTGGCCGCCGCCGCCGGCTGCGACCGGCGCACGCTGTGGACGCACTGGAAGCAATCCGTCGGCCGCCACAGCGCGCTGCGCCTGCAGGATTTCCTGCACTGGGTGCTGCTGCTGCGCGCCGCGCACCGCAAGACCGCCAGCCGCCCCTGGGCCGAGGTGGCCGAGGAGATCGGCATCCACCCCCACACGCTGGGCCGCCTGGCGCGCCAGCTCACCGGCAGCTCGCTGCGCGAGCTCTCCACCCGCGCCCACATCACCTTGGCGCAGACCTTCGAAACACGCGTGCTGCCGCAGGTGCTGGAGCCCGCCGCCACCGCCGAGTAGGCTCTCTCGCGATCCATATCGACGCACGGAAAAACGGACCGGCTCCGCCGCGAAAGTCGCGCGCGGAGCCGGTCCGTTTGTGCCGCATACGAGAAGGTGCGGAGGTACGGGGGGTACGGGGGTACGGGGGTGCGAGGTGCGAGGTGCGAGGTGCGAGGTGCGGAGGTCTGTCCCTTCCGCCGCTCTGCCTGATACTCGCGGCTCCGCGGTTCCTACCGCGTGACCTTGGTGATGAAGCGGTCGGTGGGGCGCGCGCACTTCCCGTGGGCGTTGCAGACCCACCGGACGCGCTCCATCGGCACCCGCGCGAACAGGCCCAGCAGGCTCTGCCGGTTCATCCGCGCGTCGGCGCTGAAGAAGGGGTCGGCGCCGCCAAACCCCCGCAGCGGCTTGCGCGCCACCGCGTCGCCCACGAACAGGGTGCCGCGGAACAGGTACGCCGCGCTCCCCGCGGTGTGGCCGGGCACCCGATACGCCCACAGCGTGTCGCCGCCCAGCACGAACGCGGTGTCGTGCGCGAAGGGGCGCACGTCCACCTGCCCCGGGCGCGGGCCGCCGTGCCCGAACACGCGCCGCGCGGTGCGCGAGGGGAAGTCCCCGTGCCCGCGCGTGCCCACCAGCAGCGGCTCTTCCGGCGCCCACAGGTGAAAACGCGCGCCGCGAACCGTCTTCCACGCGCGTACGTGGTCGCGGTGGCTGTGGGTGAGAAATACGTCGGTCACGTCGGCCGGGACGGCGTTCAGCGCGCGCAGCTTGCCGCGCAGCGCCCGGCCGGCGCCCACGTAGCCCAGGTCCACCAGCACCACGCCGCTGTCGGTGCGTGCGGCGTACACCATGCTGCGCCACGGCCCCCCCGTGGTGAAGGCCACCGCCGTTGCCGGCTGCCGGATTTCGGCGAGGTGATAGGTGCATCCGGTGAGCAGGAGCGTGAAACAAGCAACCAGAGTGATGCGTAAGAGGCTCCCGAGGGGGAACACACGACCCCCTTGCGCGATTTGAACGAAGTGGGTACCGTAAGTGTACGTTGTGCTACGCGCACCAGGAGACCTCACATGCATACGCAAATTCCCGCGGTTGACCTGTTCCCGCAGCCCGGCAGCGGCCGTAACCGTGGCGAGCACGGCCCGTTCGCGCACATGCTGGCGCTGGTGGCGGTTTCGCTGTTCGCGCTCGCGCTCACGCACCTCGACGGCCTGATCACGCTGGGGTTCTGGGGCTCGGTGCGCGCGCTTGCGGTCACCGGTGCGTGCGAGCTGTTCATGCTGCTGATGGCCGCGCTCATCGTGCGCGGCTGGCATTCGGCCCGGCGGAAGTAACGCGGGCCGAATACGGCGCAGGCGCTCGCGCCCTGCGATGGAATCACATTAACGGCGACTTTTCGGCAAAGACCGATCATGCTGAGCCCACCCTCACCCGATTCCGGCGGGGCTGAACCGGAACGCCACGCGCCGGTGGCGGAGGTGGTGAAACACGGGGCGGGTGCGGCCGAACGGGCGATGCAACAGCTCGGGCCCGGGCATTTCTCGCGGGCGGCCGCAACCGAGTTCCGACGGTGCGTGGACGCATACGCCGCCGATCTCGGGCGCGAGGCGGTGCGGGTGGCCGAGCGGCACCAGGCCGACGTGGTTTCGCCGTCGTACGTGCGGCAGGCCGCTGGTTATCTGGTGGCGCGCGTGCGGGACCGCAAGCTGGCGGCGGTGGGCTCGCTGGGCGCCATGCTGCTGGGGGTGGCGCTTCCCCCGCTGTTCGAGATGCCGTGGGCACAGCAGGTCTCCCCCACCCGCGTGCTGGTCTCCGCCGTGTTCGGGATGGCCGGCTCGCTCCTGCTCACCATCCGCCACGTGAAGCAGTAGCCGGCGAGAGCGGCTGAACGCAAGAAGGCCCGCCACCCGGCGGGCCTCCGTCGTCTCCCCTTCAACCCTACCTCCGTACCCCCAAATACCTCCGCACCTCCGTACCTCCGTACCTCCGTACCTCCGTACCTCCGTACCCCCGTACCTCCGCACCCCCTCACGCAGCGGCCGACAGCGCGCGCCGCGGCCGCAGCGCGGTGACGACCGTCGCCGCGGGCGCCTCCGCCTCGTCGGCGCCGGTGCGGAAGCGGGCGGTCTCGTCCTGCAGCTCGCGGGCGATGCGGGCCAGCTCCTCGGCGCTGGCGCTCATCTCTTCCATGCTGGCGTTGATCTCTTCCACCGAGGCGGCCGCGTCTTCGGCGGCGGCGGCGTTGGCCTGCGAGAGCGCCACCAGGCCGCCCTGTTCCTGCGCGCCGTCGAGCCCGGCCACGCGCAGCACGCTGCGGCTGCTGGTGGAGATCTCGCGCGCGGCCTGGTCGATGGCGCCCACCTCGCGCACGGTGCCGTCCACCACCGTCATGATCTGCTTCAGCGCGCCGCCTGCGCCGCTGGCCAGCCGCGAGCCCGCCTCCACCTCGGCGGTGCCGCGGCGCATGCTCTCGGCCGCGCGGCCCGTCATCGCCTGCACCCCGCGGATCAGCTCCGCCGCCTCGCGCGCCGAGTCGCCGCTCTGCGTGGCCAGCTTCCGCACCT
>DASSJS010000156.1:0-32127 GCA_035691085.1 Longimicrobium sp. | reverse complement strand
GGTGGACAACTCGGTGGGCGTGTACCTGCTGCGCGGCTTCACCTCGCTGAACGTGTGGTTCGGATGCACCGGCGGGCAGCACCGCTCGGTGTATTACGCCAACCGCCTGGCCGATCACCTGCGCCGCAACTTCCCCGCGGTGAACGTGGTGGTCACGCACCGCGAGGAGGGGAAGTGGCCGGCCAACCAGCCCAAGCCCGCGGACGAGGAGGAGGCGGGCGCCGAGCAGGAGCCCGCGGGCGTGGCGGGCGCCGCGTAGGTTGCCGTGGACGCGATGATCCTGGCGGCGGGGCTGGGCACGCGCCTGCGCCCGCTCACCGACCACACGCCCAAGCCGCTGATCCCCGTGGGCGGCGTGCCCATGCTGGAGCGCGTGGCGCGCCGGCTGATTGCCGCGGGGGCCGACCGGCTGATCGTGAACGTCAGCCACCTGGCCGACCAGGTGGAGGCGTTCCTGCGCGAGCGTGACGGCTTCGGCGTGGAGTGGCACGTCTCCCGGGAGCCCGGCGCGCCGCTGGAGACGGGGGGCGCGCTGGTGCTGGCCCAGCCGCTGCTGCGGCGCGAGGCGCCGTTCTTCCTCCACAACGCCGACATCCTCACCGACCTGCCGCTGGGCGCCCTGTACCGCGCGCACCAGCTGAGCCCCGCGCTGGCCACCCTGGCCGTGATGGAGCGCGACACCCGCCGCCACCTCCTCTTCGACGACCGGGGCCTGCTGGGCCGCACGGACGCGAACAAGGAGCTGGATGTGCGCGTCCGCGATGCCGCTGGCCCCGTGCGGAAGCTGGCGTTCGGGGGGGTGCACGTCATCTCGCCCCGTCTCGTTGACTTGCTGACCGAGGGCGGCGCCTTCTCGATCCTCGACCCCTACCTGCGCCTGGCCGGGGCGGGCGAGACGATCCTTCCCTTCCGCGTGGACGACTTCCACTGGATCGACATCGGCAGCCCGCAGCAGCTGGAGGCGGCGCACGCGAAGGTGGCCGAGCTGGCGGACTGATCTCGACGCGCATCGACGGATCGGTGTCGCGAGCGGGCGCTCTCAACGGCAGTGAACGCAGAGCAACGGAGATAAGCAGAGTTAGGCAGAGAACTTCATGGCAGTTCTCTGTCTATCTCTGCCTGTCTCCGCTGCTCTGCGTTCATGCGGTTGACAGAGGCGGAGAACGGGAAGAGGCCCGCCACTTGCGCCGCCACTCGTGCCGGAAGCACTTTACGAGCAAAGCTTTACATCCCTTCGGCCCCCGAGCGTGCGCCCGATGTCCAGGCCTGCTTCGCCCGACTCCACGCCTCCGTTCGTCCGCCCCACCGACAAGCCGGCGGGGGGGATGTCGTCCATCCTGAGCACCGCGCGGCAGCTGCGGCGCGAGAAGTCGGTCCTGCAGGGGAGCAAGGCGCTCCGCGTGATCAACCAGGTGGACGGGTTCGACTGCCCGGGGTGCGCGTGGCCCGAGCCCAGGGACCACCGCTCGCACTTCGAGTTCTGCGAGAACGGCGCGAAGGCCGTGGCCGCCGAGGCCACCAGCCGCCGCGCCGATCCGGCGTTCTTCCGCAAGCACACGGTGGACGAGCTGCTGGCGCAGACCGACTACTGGCTGGAGCAGCAGGGCCGGCTTTCGCACCCCGTGATCCGCCGCGCGGGGAGCGACCACTTCGAAGCCATTGGCTGGGACGAGGCGTTCGCGCGCGCCGGGGAGGTGCTGCGCTCGCTGGAATCGCCCACCCAGGCGGCGTTCTACACGTCGGGCCGGACAAGCAACGAGGCGGCGTTCCTGTACCAGCTGTTCGGGCGGATGTACGGGACGAACAACTTCCCCGACTGCTCCAACCTGTGCCACGAGAGCAGCGGCGTCGGCCTCCGGAAGACGATCGGGGTGGGGAAGGGGACGGTGCAGCTGGCCGACTTCGAGAAGGCCGACGCCATCTTCGTGATCGGGCAGAACCCCGGCACCAACCATCCCCGCATGCTGATCGCGCTGCAGGCGGCGCGGCGGCGCGGGGCCGAGATCGTGGCCATCAACCCGCTGCGCGAGCGCGGGCTGGAGGAGTTCGTCCATCCCCAGGACGTCGCCGCGACCCTCACCGGCCACGGGACCAAGATCGCCACGCACTACCTGCAGCCGAACGTGGGGAGCGACGTGGCGCTGCTGAAGGGGCTGATGAAGCTGGTGCTGGAGGCGGAGAAGAACGCCCCCGGCCGGGTGGTGGACCACGGCTTCATCCGCGCCCACTGCGTGGGATACGAGGAGCTGGTGGCCGACCTCGCCGCCACGACCTGGGAGCAGATCCAGGAGCAGACGGGGCTGTCGAAGGCGCAGCTGCAGCCCGTGGCCGACGTCTACATCCGCTCGCGGGCCACGATCGTGACGTGGGCGATGGGGCTCACGCAGCACGACAACGCGGTCGACAACATCATGGCGATCGCCAACCTGCTGCTGCTGCGCGGCAACGTGGGCCGCCCCGGCGCCGGCGCCGCCCCCATCCGCGGCCACAGCAACGTGCAGGGCGACCGCACCGTGGGCATCGACCACGCGCCGGGCGCCGCGCTGCTCGACCGGCTGGGCGAGGTGTTTGGTTTCGAACCGCCGCGCGAGCACGGGCTGGACGTGGTGGAGACGATCCGGGCGATGGATGCGGGGCGGATCCGCTTCTTCATGGCCATGGGCGGCAACTTCTTCTCCGCCAGCCCGGACCACGACCTGCTCGCGCGGGCCATGCGCACGCCGGAGCTCTCCGTCTACGTGCTCACGCGGCTGAACCGGAGCGCGCTGATGCACGGGCGCGAGGCCATGATCTGGCCCTGCCTGGGCCGCACCGAGCGTGACGTGCAGGCCGGCGGCGAACAGTTCGTGACGGTGGAGGACTCGATGTCCATCGTCCACATGTCTCGGGGGACGAACAAGCCCGCGTCGGCGCAGCTGCGCAGCGAGCCGGCCATCGTGGCGGGGCTGGCGAAGGCGGCGCTGGGCGAGACGGGGGTGGATTGGGACGGGCTGGTGGCCGATTACGACCGCATCCGTGACCGGATCGAGCAGACCATCCCCGGGTTCGAGCGCTACAACGAGCGCGTCCGCGAGCCGGGCGGGTTCGTGCTGCGCAACACGGCGGCGCATCGCGAGTGGAAGACGGACAGCGGCCGCGCGCAGTTCGAAATCGTCCCCACGCCGAACATCCAGCTGGCGGCGGGCGAGCTGCGGCTGTTCACCATCCGCTCGCACGACCAGTTCAACACCACCATCTACGGGCTGGATGATCGCTACCGCGGCATCAAGGGCGCGCGCCGCGTGGTGCTGATGCACCCCGACGACCTCGCCGCGCGCGGGATCAAGCCCGGCGACGAGGTGGACATCCGCTCGCACTACAAGGACGGCGTGGAGCGCCTGGCGCCGCGCTTCAAGGCCGTTGCCTACGACGTGCCGCGCGGCAACTGCGCGGCCTACTTTCCCGAGGCCAACGTGCTGATCCCGCTGGGGAAGACGGCCAGGCTCAGCAACCAGCCCGCGGCCAAGCTGATCCCCGTCACCATCGCCCCGGCGACGAGCGACATCCGCGTGGAAGGCCGCGACGAGCGCCTGGTGAGCACCGCGCCCGCGCCGGCCGTCGAACCGTCGGCCGAGACGTCGCCGGAGCCGGTCGCCGCGGAGGTGTGACGGGATGATGCGCGCCACGCCGGCCTCGCGGGTTGCCGGGCGACTGAAGTCGCGGCTACAACGGCACGAAGTCCGCCTTCGCGGACCGTGGGCGCGGCATTCGTGCGCTGCGAGTGGAATCGTTGCCGAAGAGGCGTGGCAGTGAAGCGGCCGGGGAGCACGGTCCGCCGCGCGGTCGAGCAGATCTCGGTCGGGGAAGATGGCGCGGCGCGGCGGACGCGGGCGGACGTGCTGGCGGCCGAGGAGCCGCTGGAGATCCGCATCGTGCGCGCGGAGGATGCGCGGGGCGGGCCGCTGGATGCGGCGGCGATCCCCGTCTCGGTGACGATGCGGACGCCGGGGGCGGACTTCGAGTTGGCGGCGGGGTTCCTGTACGGCGAGGGGCTGATCGGCGGAGGCGATGCGATCTCGTCCATCCGCTACTGCACTTCGGGCGAGCAGCAGTACAACGTGGTGCACGTGGTCCTCTCGCCCGGCGCGCCGTTCGACCCCGCGTCGCTGAGCCGCAACTTCTACCAGACGTCCAGCTGCGGCGTGTGCGGCAAGGCCTCGATCAGCGCGGTGATGGGGCCGGCGTGTGCGCGTGTGGCCAGCGACCTGGTGGTATCGCCCGACGTCATCGTGTCGTTGCCCGATAAGCTCCGCGCCGCGCAGGCGGTGTTCGAGCGCACCGGCGGGCTGCACGCCGCCGGCCTGTTCACCGCCCAGGGCGAGCTGGTGCGGGCACGCGAGGACGTGGGGCGGCACAACGCGCTGGACAAGCTGGTGGGTGCGTCGCTGCTGGCGGGCGAGTTGCCGTGGGCGGAGCGTATCGTGATGGTGAGCGGGCGGCTGAGCTTTGAGCTGGTGCAGAAGGCGGCGCGGGCTGGGGCGCCGGTGCTGGCGGGCGTCTCGGCGCCATCGAGCCTGGCCGTGGAGCTGGCGGAGACGGCCGGCGTCACGCTGTGCGGGTTCGTGCGCGGCGGCCGGTTCAACGTCTACGCCGGCGGCGGGCGGATCGCGACGGGTGCGGTGGCAGCAACTCGTTGACGCTTCCGGGGGATACGCCTCCGGGGCGATGTCATCCTGAGGTCGCCGCCGCACCAGATCGGCGGACGCGGCGATGCCCGGCGGCGGCCGAAGGATCTAAAGCCGGTCTCAGCGTTACCATCGAGGATAGCGCACCGTCGGTCATGGATCCTTCGGGCTGCGGCCATCGTCGCGGACGCGGCGCCGCGTGGTCGCCCTCAGGATGACGTGGGGAGGGATCCGTGCGATCCCTCACCCTCACATACAGCCACACGCAGCGAAACGAGGATGATGCGGGGACTTGGGATGGGGATGCTGCTGCTGGCGGCGCTGGCGGCCGGCGCGTGCGGCGACCAGGGCGGCGAGCTGCGCGAGGTGACGCAGCGGCGCCGCGGCGAAGTCGACACCTCGTCCACCGCGAGCGACGGCGCCGTGGATGACACCGCGCGCCTCCCCGCGTTCGTGGCCGACACTCCGCCGCGCGTTCAGGGCGACACCGCCAAAGCCGATTCGGCGAAGGCGGCCGCGAACACCGTCTCCACCGACTGGACGGCGGGGGTGCGCGAAACCAGCCACCCGGGCGTGAGCACCACCCTGCGCGGCCTGCGCACCGCGGCAAACGCCGGGTTCGACCGGATGGTGCTGGATTTCGGAGACGATCCCGTGCCCGGGTGGCGGGTGGAGTACGCGAACGGGCCGGTGCACCAGTGCGGCTCGGGCGAGCCGGTGGAGGTGGGCACGCCCGCGGTGCTGGTGGCGCGGCTGCGCTACACGCAGGCGCACGACGACGCCGGGCGTGGCACCATCCGCCAGCGCGACCTGCCGCTGAGCATGCCGGTGATGCGGCGCATGGTCATCATCTGCGACTTCGAGGGCGAGGTGGAGATCGCCATCGGCACCTCATCGTCCCAGCCGTTCCGTGTGACCGAGCTGGGCAACCCCTCGCGGCTCGCCATCGACATCCAGCAGAAGCCCTGACCCACCCGCCGCCGCGCTGCAACCCGCGCGGCGGTTTCCCCGTAGTCTCCCGCGGCACCCCGCCCGCATCCTCGCGGGCGGACCAGACCCCCTGAAGAGAAGGATCGCAGCCATGGAACATCCCGCCGGGGGCTTTCCGCGCCGGCGCTCGTTCGTGGAGCGCATGATCGGCGCGGCGCTGCTGGACGTGAGCGTGTACGAAGAGGTGGAGCACGACCAGACCGCCACCGGCCAGGCCGCCGGCGTGGTGGCGATCACGGCGGTGTGCGCCGCCATCGGCAGCATGGGCCATCACGATGCGAAGGGGCCGATCGGCGCCATCATCGGCGCGTTGCTGGGGTGGCTGATCATGGCCGGGCTGACCTACGTGATCGGCACCAGGATGTTCGGCGGCACCGCCGACATGGGCGAGATGCTGCGCACCCTCGGCTTTTCGCGCGCGCCGGGGGTGATCGCCCTCATCGGGTTCATCCCGGTGCTGGGGTGGCTGGCGATCGCGGTGGTGTCGGTGTGGCAGCTGGTGACCGCCGTGGTGGCCATCCGGCAGGCGCTGGACTTCGACACCGGGAAGGCGGTGGCCACGGCGCTGCTGGCGTGGCTGGTGGTGGTGGTGGTGACCGTGGGGATCATGATCCTGGTGGGCGGCGCGGTGGCCATGGGAAGCCTGCTGACGCGGTAAGCATCGGCGACGATCCTGGGCACCACGAGAAGCCGCCCGGCGAGGCCATCGCCGGGCGGCTTTCTGTTCGTTCGTCTGGCCGGGGCCGATCCGATCAGCCCAGGTCCAGCAGCAGGGGGGCGTACCGCCGGTGGAACACGGGGGCCAGGCGAGTGCAGAACTCCTCCTGGGTGCCGCCGCGTGCCAGGTACCGCCGCATCAGCGCGCACTGCAGCGCGGTGTAGGCGGCGAACCGCGTGGGGTACTCCTCCATGTATCTGCGAGCCACTTCCATGTTTCCATCTCTCCTTTCCCGGGCGGAAACCTCGTCCGCCCACCATCCTTCTACGTCAACCCTCGTGCCGAAGTTGCATGCCGCACAAATCCTGGTGATTGCTTGCTGTCCAGCTTGAAACATCCGGCGTCGGGTGCCACGTGCTGTACCACAGGGGCGACACATCCCGTTACAGTGAGACGCCCATGTCCCACGACTTCTGACACCTGATTGGATGGACCCCCTCCGGTGATTTCGCCCCCTCCGACGCCCCCGCTACGCCGTGGATGCTTCCGCCGGCGGCTGGGAGAGGGCAAGGAAGGCCGCCGTGCCGGAGCCAACGTCGATCACCGCGTGCAGGAGGATGGCGGGGAGGAGCCAGCCGGTGGCGGCCACCAGCAGCGTCATTACCGCGCCGAGGATGGCGGTGCGGACGATGCCGGCGCGGCCCTGGTATGCGTGCAGCACGCCGAACGCGGCCATGCCGAGCGCCGCCGCGCCCCACCACCCCAGCCACGGCGCCAGCACCGCCACGATGTAGCCGCGAAAGAGCAGCTCCTCCACGAACCCCGCCGTCAGCGACAGGGCCATCATCCACCCCAGCTCGCGCCGGTCGTGCGGGAGCAGGGAGGCGAGCTTCATCTCCGCCATGCGCTTGCGCAGGTGGGCGCGCGTGGCGGGGCTGCGCGCGATGGCCGTCACCTGCCACGCCTGAAGAGCCGCGAACGCCGCCACCACTCCGAATCCCATCCACAGCCGCCATCCCGGCGGCGAAACCAGCCCCAGCGCCGTCCACGGCCGCCCCGCGTGCGCCCAGATGGCGAGTGCCACCGCGGCGAGCACCCACTGCTGGGCCATGCTGCGCCGGTACTCGAACAGCCGCGCCGCCGATGGATTCCTGCGCGAACGCCACTGGAATTCCGGCCAGTCGATGAACGTCTCGTACAGCGGCCACGCCACCGCGAGCACGGTGACGAACGCGAGATCGAGGGCGGTGGGCATTCGGGGGCGGGAGAGGTTTGGAGGCGGTTTCGACGGGGATGACGGAATCTCCCCCGGGCTAGCTGGTGCGGTCGGCCAGCGCCTCCTTCACGGCCTTGCTCGCGCGAAAGATCCCGCGGACGCGCACGGCCTGGATGGTCTCACGCGCCAGCTCGGGCGTCACGTCGTCGGCGAGCGAGAGGAAGCCGATGACGTGCACGTTCAGCCGCTCGCCGGTTTCGCGGCGCTTCTCCAGCCCGGCGCGGTCGTACAGTATGGCGCCGATCACGAACGCCTGCCGCGCCGCCGCCTCACGCACGTTGTCGGCGTGCTTGGCCAGCTGGGTGTGGATGGCCACGCGGATGAACTCGGCGCGGTTGGAGTAGAACCCCTGCTCCACCAGCAGTTCGATCTGCCCCAGGTCCACCGGGTTCAGGTTGATGGTCAGCTTCTCAAGCTCAGGCATGATCGCTCCGTCGTGATCGGGATTGCTCCAATCCCACAATAAAATCAGCAGACACTCCCGTCAACATCCCTGTGGATGTTAAAGGGAGTGCCTAAAGAGGCTGTGTCATTTTGTGAACGCAGAGCAACGGAGATAAGCAGAGATAGGCAGAGGAAGGGCAAAAACAGCAGTTCTCTGCCTGTCTCTGCCTATCTCTGCCTATCTCTGCCTATCTCTGCCTATCTTCGCTGCTCTGCGTTCATGCAGTTTCAGCGATGTTGGCTGATGCGCTAATCCACGTACGTCTCGAAAAAGCCGGGAAGGTGCCCGATCACGCGGCCGTTCTCCTCCACCGTGGCGATGCCGCGCATCTGGATGAACCAGCGGCGGCGGGCGCGCCTCTGGTCGGTGGCGTGGACGGCGGCGACGTCCACCGTGACGCGGAAGCCACGGCGCGGATCGGTGAAGCGGAAGCGGCGAGGGACGCGCAACATGGCGCCGGGTACGGACTTCGGCTGCGTGGTAAGCCACTCGATAGCACTGGGGCGATACACACCGCGCACGCCGCGGCCATCCACCACGTACGCGAACATCCCCTCCGTCGCCGTCGAATCTCCCCGCACCACGCCGTAGAGGAGCGAGATGGCGCTGTCGGACGCGGAGCCCCACTCCCAGCTCACGTCGCGCCACACGCCCCAGTTGTGGTCGTGGTACGCCTGCGCGCCGTGCACGCTCTCGCACCGCGGCAGGCAGACCGTCCCCTCGGCCGTGGCGTAGAGCGCGGGCGCCACGTAGCCGCTGATCAGCGTCGATCCGCCCAAGTCCGTCGGCGGGAAGTAGCGCCGCGGCGCGGGGGTGACGCGCAGATCCACCCGCGCCCCGCCGGCGGTGCCATGGACCACGTACGTCGCGCCGTCCAGCCGCACGGAGCCGATGGTGCCCAGCGTCAGATCGGGCGCGAGCGTGTCCATCCGCACCTGCGTGTCGCTCACCTGGCTGACCAGCGAGCGGTGCTCGCCGCCGGGCTCGCGCACGGTCAGCAGCACGCCCCCGCCCCACTTCCCAGGCACGCCGATCCGCCCGCCCACGCTGAGCGTCAGGTAGATCCAGCGGTCATCATCCAGCATCACGTTGAAGTAGTGCCACTCGGCCCAGGTGGAGTCGAGCGCGGCGCCGCGGGGCTGGTGGAAGTGATCCATCTCGCCCAGCACCTGGCCCGGGCCCGGCGCGGCCCAGCGGCGGTCGGCATCCGTGTCGGCCCAGCGCCCGGCGACGAGCTGGGGCGGCGCGCCCGCGGCGGCGGCGCGCGAGGGGATCTCGCCGGTGGCGAGGGCCTTCCAGGTACGGCCGCGGGCGAGCAGCTCCACCTGCGCGCCGTCCACGATCGGGCTGGCGGCGGTGATCCCGTGCTCGTCCCGGCCGCGGGGCGATTCCAGCAGGTTGCGGTGGATGAAGCGCGCGTGGTCGATCCCCAGGAAGAGCGAGCCCACGCCGCCCGCCTTCAGCATCTCGGTGCTCACGCCGGCGGGGACGAGCGTGATGTTGCCGCCGCCCACCAGCTCCTTGTCCTGCGCCTGCGTGAGCATCGCCTCGCCCACGGCCAGCAGGACGACCATCACGGCCACGCCCAGCGCGTAGCCGGCCAGCAGGAACGCGGCGCGCCCGGGGCGGTTGCGGATCTCGGCGGCGGCGAGGCGGAAGATCATCGGCCGTCGCTCACCACCACGCCGTCCGCCATCTCCACCACGCGGCGGGCGTTGCGGGCCACGGCCTGGTCGTGGGTGACGATCACCATCGTGGTCCCATCGGCGTTCAGCCGCTCGAACAGGTCGATGATCTCCTGCCCCGTGCGGCGGTCCAGCTCGCCCGTGGGCTCGTCGGCGAAGAGCACCTCGGGGCGGTTGGCCAGCGCGCGGGCGATGGCCACGCGCTGCTGCTCGCCGCCGGAAAGGTGCGGCGGGCGATGGCCGGCGCGGTGGCCCAGGCCCACGTAGTCCAGCAGCTCGCGCGCGCGCTGGCGGCGCTCGGCCTTGGCCATCCCGGCCTCGGCCATGGGCAGCTCCACGTTCTCGGCGGCGGTGAGCACGGCGAGGAGATGGAAGCGCTGGAAGATGAACCCCAGCCGCCGCAGCCGCAGCGCCGAGCGCGGCCCCTCGCCCACGCCGTACAGGTCCTCGCCCAGCAGCCGCACGGTCCCGGAGGTCGGCGGATCGATCCCCGCGAGCACGTTCAGCAGCGAGCTCTTTCCGCAGCCGGATGGACCGACGACCGCCACCAGCTCGCCGCGAGCGACGTCGAGATCGACCCCGCGCAGCGCGTGCACGGCGTCGCCCTGGTAGGGGTACTCCTTGGTGATGCCGCGCGCTTCGATCACGCGGACCGGAGCGCCGGATGTGGATGCGGCGGACAAGGCGTCAGCGTCAGGCATTCAGATCAGTCCATTCGAGCAGGACTGCATCCGAGTGCAGTCCGGAAGTCAGTGCGTTTCCACGGCATCGCGCCCCCTCCGGCCGGCTTAGGCCGTCCACCTCCCCCGTACCGGGAGAGGTTGGAGACGATGCGCCTGCGCGACGAGAGAAGCGCCTTCGCGGCGGCGGCGGCCCCCTCCCCCGGTCCCTCCCCCCGCTGCGCGGGGGGAGGGGAGCACTTCGGTGCGAGCACCCTGAATCGCGTGCCGCACGCACCACCGCCGACGCGGCAACCTCTCCCGGTACGGGGAGGTGCGAGCCTGAGCGAGCGGAGGGGGCGCGCCGCCGGAGCGCTATTCCGCCTCTTCCCGCAACGCCTGCCCCAGCGGTGCCCGCACCGCGCCCAGCCCCGGGATGCATCCCGCGACGGCGCCGATCGCGATCACGATTCCCATCGCCAGCGCAACGCGGCGCGGCTCCCAGGCGAAGAACGTCATCCGCGCGGGGATGCCGGGAAAGCCGAGGAGGATTCGGTCCAGCCGTCCCGCCATCCACAGCCCCATCGGCAGCCCGGCCAGGCAGCCGATCGCCGTCAGCGCCAGCCCTTCGGCCACAACCGCCAGCAGCACGCGCCGGCCGCGGATGCCGATCGCCCGCAGCGTGGCGATCTCGCCGAAGCGCTCGCGAACGCCGATGGTGATGATGGTCGCGACGAGAAGCGCCGTCACCACCATCGCCACGCTCCCCAGGATCGTCGCCAGCTGGCGGAAGTAGAGGAGGCGCTTGTCCATCTCGGCCATCAGCTCGCGCGTGGAGTAGGTCGACACCTCGGGCACCGCGGCGGCGATCCGCTTCGCCAGGGCATCGTCATCCGTCCCCGGCTGCGTGGCCACGCCAAAGAGCGACACGTCGGCGCCGCGGCCGGTGGCGGCGCGCACGTCGCCGATGTTCATCGCCAGCGAGTGCTCGCCCGCGTAGTTGTACAGGAAGTCGCCCACGCCGCTCACCCGGTACTTCCGCGTGGCCCGCGCGCGGCCGAGCGAGACGTCCAGGTCGCCCGCCAGCACGATCGCGTCCCCCGGCTTCAGCCGCGCGTCAGTCGCGAGCGGCTCGGAGACGATCACCTCGCCGGGGCCGGGGTGGCGGCCGGCGGTGAGGCGATACAGGAACTCGGATTCCGGCTCGACTCCCATCGTGAAGAGCGGCGCTCCCGCGCTGTCGCCGTGCACCATCCGGAACTGCGCGCCCAGCACCGGCGCCACCGCGCGGACGCCGGGGACGGCGCGGATGCGGCGCGCCACCTGGTCGCCGTTCTCGATCGACGCATCGCTGTCGAAGGGGAGGATGCCCTTCGGCGTCACCCGCAGCGTGTAGCCGCTCACCCCCAGCAGCTCGCCGAAGCTGACCGTCAATCCGCTGGCCAGCATGGTCATGTCCAGCAGCAGCGCGGCGGAGACGGCGATCCCCGCCAGCGCGAGCGACGTGCGCCCGCGGCGGCGGAAGAGCGACTTGAGGAAGGCGGAAACGATCACCGCTCCCCCAGCTTCTGCGGGGGGACGGCCACCACGCGCCACGCCGCCAGCGCCCCCGCGCCGATCCCCAGCGCCAGCCCCAGCACCGCCGCGGTGAGCACGATGCGCGGCGTGACCAGGGCGAAGCGAAGCGTGGTGTCGTAGACGGCGGCGTAGTGCGCGTTCACGATCCGCGCGGCGATCAGCCCGACCACCGCCCCCGCCGCGCTCCCGGTGATGGAGATGACCACGGCTTCCAGGATGATGGCGCGGAACACGGTGGACCGGCTCACCCCGATCAGCCGCAGCATGGCCATGTCGCGCTTCCGCTCGTCCACGCGGATGATCATCACGCACAACAGGAAGATGGCGCTGGCCAGGATGGTCACGATCCCGATGGCGTCGTGGAAGCGCGAGACCACGCGGAAGGTGGCGCTCGATTCCGAAGCCAGCGCCGCGCTGCCGTACGCCCGCGTCCCGAACGCGACGCCCTCGATCCATCGTGCAGCCGAATCAGCGTTCGCGCCGGGCCTCAGCACCACGGCGAAGCGGTCCACCCGGTCCTTCTGCGGAAGGAGCGTCTCCAGATCCGGCAGGTGGAAGCGCAGCTCCATCTCATTGCGCGAGATGCGGTTGGGGTCCGCCTGGCGCTCGAACACGCCTCCGACGATGAACGGCAGCGTCGTTCCCCGAGCGGCCAGCGCGCGAACCCGCACCGTGTCGCCCACCCGCAGCGGCACCGCCTCCGCCAGCCGCCGGTCGATCAGCACCTCGGGCAGGCGCGCGGGTGCCCCCGCATCCGCGGACGGCGGGGACGCGGGCACGGCCGCCTGCGGGGGCGATGCCTGCGCGAGCGCGAGCGCCACGGCGAGCGCGAGTGCCATCATCCGGTGAATCTCGTCTGTCGATCCATTGTCCTGAATCTACCCTGTACAAACCCTGTACGTCCAGCCGTCCTCCAATCCAGGGGAGAGAGAATGATGCCGCAACGAGCCTGGGGCCAGCGGCGGGGCGGCGAAACGCAAGCGGGGGAGCCCGGAAACTGGTCTCCCCCGCCTCTCTTGCCGCTACCCAGCCGTTGAAGTCCGCGGAGGCGGACTGCGTGCCGTTGTAGCCGCGAGCCGCGAGTTCACTCGCAACTCAACGGTTCCCGATGATCGCGATCTTCACCCCGCCGGCTTGTACAGCTCGATGGCGCGGCTCACCACGGCGCGCGTCTGCCCGGTGCTGTTGCCCAGCACGATCACGATCAGCCCCGTGCGCGGGTCCATGCTGATCCAGCTGCGGGTGCCGGGGCCGCCGCCGGTGTGCCCCACCATCCCGTCGGCGGGAAAGATCTGCGTGCCGAAGCCGTACTGCGGCGAGTTCATCTCCGGCTTGGGCGACAGCATCAGCTGCGTGGTCTCGGCCTTCAGCAGCTTGTTGGTGCGCAGCGCGTCCATGAAGCGGAACATGTCGGCCACGGTGCTCACCCCGCCGCCCGCGGGCGAGCCGTGCACCGGCAGGTTGTAGCGGTTGCTGCTCCACACCACTCCCCCATCCACCAGCTCGCGCTCGTAGCCGAACGCCACGTTGCGCGGGCTCTGATCGAAGTACGGCCACTCGGTGTCCGTCATCCCCGCGGGAGCGAACACGTGCTCGCGCACGTACTGCTCGTATGGCTGGCCGCCGGCCTTCTCCACGATGGCGCCCAGGAGGAGGAAGCCGGTGTTGCTGTACGCCCAGCGCGAGCCGGGCTCGAACGCGCCGGTGTCGGCCTTCACCAGCGGCAGGTAGTCGGCGATGGCGCGGAACTGCGCCGGGTTCAGCTTCTCCATCTCGGGGGTGAACAGGAAGTCGCCCAGCCCCGAGGTGTGCGTCAGCAGGTGGCGGATGCGGATCTTGCCGCCCACGTCGTCGCGCAGCACGCCGGGGAGCCACTTCGACACGGGGTCGTCCAGCGAGATCTTCCCCGCCTCCATCAGCTGCAGGATGCTGACGGTGGTGAACATCTTGTTGATGCTCCCCAGATTGTAGCGCGTGTCCACGCGGTTGGGCGCCGCCAGCTCGCGGCTCGCCATCCCGTATGCGCCGGTGAAGAGCACGCGCCCGTTCAGCCCCACCAGCACGCCGCCCGAGAACGCGTCCGCGTCCGCCAGCCCCTTCGCGAACCCGTCCAGCTCGCGCCCCGCCGCTTCGGTGGAGGCGGGGCGCGGGCGCGGCGCGTTCATCCCCGCCGGCGGCGGGCGCAGTTGCATGGGCCGTGAGAGCTGGTGCGCGCCATCGGGCGTGACGGCGACGGCAAGCGCGGACCAGCTTCCCGTGAGCCGGCTGCGGACGAGCAGCGTGGCCGACGTGTCGCTGGCCGCCTGCACCGTCACGCTGTCCACGCCGCCAAGGTTGTCTCCCATCTGGAACAGGGCGCCCGTGTGCTGCTCCCGGGGAAAGCGCTCGCGGAGGCCCGGCGCGAACACCGAGTCCACGAAGGCGTTGTAGGCGGCGCGCGACGGCTGCCCGTTCCACAGCGCCACCAGCTGCCGCGCGCGCCGTGTGGCCGGCGTCTCCGTGACGGTGGATACGGGGCGCGGCGCCTGGGCCGCCAGCGCCGCGGGGATGGTCAAAGCGGCAACGGCAAACGCGCCGAGAAGGGATCTGCGGATCATGGAAGGGTTCACGGATGGAGGGTGTCGTTCAGCGGCTGGACGCAGCCGCGCGCCGGAACGCGATCGTCCCCGCGTGCCCAGTTTGTCACTGGATCCATCCGGAAGGTTGTATCGCACGCACCGGAACGAGCGCGCCTTCATCCGCCGCTCATCCCACACTCCAGCCCGGCCCTGTCGATGCGCCCGCTATCCCGTCTCACCTCCGGAGGTGCGCATCCCTCGTTGGGAAAACATCTTCCGGGCGGTTGAGACCGCGGCAACAACGGCCCGAAGTCCGCCTTCGCGGACTCCCACACAGCTATCCCCGCGTGAAGCTCCGCCCCTACGCGGGTAGTGCCCCCCTCCCCCGCGAAGCGCGGGGAGGGGCCGGGGGAGGGGGCCCACCGCAGCCGCGAGAATCCATCGAACCTCGCGCAAACCTCGCGTCTCCCAACCTCTCCCGGTACGGGGGAGGTGGACGGCCTAAGCCGGCCGGAGGGGGCTGCGGCGCCACGGCGCGCACCAAATCCGTCCGCGTGCATCGACCGCACGAAAAACGGGGCACCCGCGTCTGCGAATGCCCCGTCCTTCATCGATCCAATCCGTCGATCGTACAGCCGTCCTTCGTCCTGCCGCCGGTCAGCCGTGCGCCTTGGCGCGCTCCACCAGGGCGGTGCCGTAGATGCGCGCGATGGCGTTCACCATGTCGTGGCGCTCGCCCGACGAGATGGCCGCCAGCGCAAGGCCGCGCACGTGGCTCATCTCCACCGAATCGAACCCGGCGTTGCGAGCGGCGTCCACGGCCAGGACGACCTCGTTCAGCGTGGTGCGCCGGTCGGCCGGCGCGGTCTGCAGCGGGCGCGTGGCCTCGGCCACCTTCGCCCACACGTGGGTGCGTTCCATCGTTCCAGTCAACGAAAAAGTGTACTGCGCCTGTAGGTGAGCCGATTCGTCCGTCATCCGCCGGATTGACGGCGGCGGCAGACGTTCGCGGCGCGCCGGCCGCGCGCCCGCCGCGGCAGATGGGTTGGTCTGGAGGTTGGGTTCGCGTTGGGGATTCCAGCCCGCGGACGCGGACCGGACGCCCTGATAAACCGATCTCGCGCCGTTGTGCCCCGAGATTTTAATCCGGCTGAAAGGAGGGCCGGGACTCGTCCACCGCCCCGGTCCTCCACTCAGCACTCAGCACTCAGCACTCAGCACTCAGCACTCAGCACTCAGCACTCAGCACTCAGCACCCAGCACTCAGCACTCAGCACTCAGCACTCAGCACTCCGTCACAGCGTGTGAAAGCGCTCCTTGATCTCGTCCACCAGCTGGTGGTACCCCGGCCGCTTGCGGATGTCGGCGTGCCAGCACAGGTCGCGCTCGATCAGGTCGATCGTCTCCACGATCCGCGCGCCGGGGATGATCTCGCCGGTGGGCGTGCGCTCGCGCCCCATCAGCCAGATGGTGTCGCACACCGCCACCGCCGCGCTCACGTCGTGCGTCACGATGATCAGCGTGCTCTCCTCGTCGGCCGCGCTCACCTCCTGCAGGAACGTCTGCACGTTCTCCTGCTGGATCACGTCGAGCCCGCTGAACGGCTCGTCCATCACCAGGTAGTGCTCGCTGCACAGCAGCTGCTGGGCGATCGCCACCCGCTGCCGCTGCCCGCCCGAAAGCTGGATCGGGAACTTCTCGGCGTGCTCCTGCAGCCCGAAGCGCTCCAGGTACTTCATCGCCGCCGCCTTCGCCGCGTCGCCGCTCATCCCCGCCTGCTTCGCCGCGAGCACGAGATTGCCCAGGACGCTGCGGTGGTCGAAGAGGATGTAGTTCTGCGCCACCACGCCCACCAGGCCCGGCGCCGCGGGAACGCCCTGCGCGCCGATCTTGACCGTGCCGCTGTCGGGGGGCGTGAGCCCCGCCAGGATCTTGAACAGCGTGGTCTTCCCCACGCCCGAGGGGCCCAGGAGCCCCACCACCTGCCCCTGCGGCGCGCCGGGGCGCACCACGTCGCGGATCTGGGCGTTCACGTCGCGCAGGATCGGCACCCCGCCCCGGGCGAAGGTCACGCCCGAGATGTCGAGGAGAACGTCCTTGCGCTCGTACGTATGCTGCGTGCTCATGGTCGTCTCCTCAGCGCCGGGCGGTGGTGAGCGCGGCGTGGGGCACCAGCACGCCCTTGAGCCAGGCCAGGAACGCGTCCTGGAAGAAGCCCGCGATCAGGAACACCCCCTGCACGGCCACGATCGCCGCCAGGTTGAAGTGCTTGTTCTGGTCCATCAGCATTGCGCCGATCCCGCCCTCGCTGCGCGAGATCCCCTCCACCATGGTCAGCATCATCCACCCCATCGCCGCGTTCTGCCGCAGCGCGTCGAAGGCGGCGCCCATCTGCCCCAGGATCACCACCTCCCACACCACCCGCCAGTCGCTCATCCGCAGCGTGCGCGCGTGGTCCAGCTTCTCGGTGGGCACGCTGGCCACGATGTCGACCATGCTGGTCAGGAAGAACGCGCTCATCCCGAACACCAGCAGGCTCACCTTGAAGGCGTGGCCGCCGTGGAACGCCAGCGTGAACAGGAAGGTGAGGCCCACCAGCGACAGGAAGCGCGCGCGGGTCAGCGCGTTGATCACCGGGCGGATGGCCGGCACCACGCTCAGGTACGCCAGCCCCATCGACAGCACCGCCGTGATCGCCAGCGACTCGGCGAACAGGGTGAGGCTGGTGAGCAGCTCGGCGATCAGCCCCTGCTGCGCGGTGAGCGTACCCAGCGCCTCCAGCACGCGCGGCGGGTTGGGGAAGATCCCGCCCATCACGAACCAGAGCAGGAACACGGCGGCGGCCCAGATGGCGGCCATCGTGAGGTAGGTGCGCTGGCTGACCCACTGGTTGGGCCGCAGCGCGGGACCGAGTGCAGGCATCCGCAGGGAGTCCGTTCAGAAAGGTGGAACCGTGGGGAAGACACGCCGGGGGCGTGGAAGGGCACATGGCCCCTCCACGCCCCGGCGCTTACGTCACTCGTGCGGGGATCAACCGGCGGTGCCGATCACGATCTCCACGCGGCGGTTGGCCGCGCGGCCCTCGGCCGTCCGGTTGCTCTGGATCGGCTGGGTGGCGCCGTGCGCGAAGATCCGGATGCGGCCCTGCGGGAAGGTGCTGGCCGAACGGTTCTCCAGCCAGTTCTTCACCGCCATGGCGCGGTCTTCCGAGAGCTGCTGGTTGGCGTCGGCGTTGCCCACGTTGTCGGTGTGGCCGTGGATCTCCACCGCCAGCGAGTTGATGGACAGGTCGTTGAACAGCTGCTCCAGCGCCGCCTCGCCCTCGGGGGTGAAGGTGTCCTTCCCCGTCTCGAAGGTGATGCTCACGTTGCGGCGCCCCACCACGCGGGTCACGGCGGCGCTCGGCGAGTAGGTCTGCGTCTCGGCGTTGGCCGCCGCGGCCTGCGCGCCGCCCTGCGCCGCCGCGATGTTGCGCAGGTAGCTGATGTCCACCACCTGGTCGTACGCGGGGACGCTGGGCACCAGCGACGGGTACTGCTGCGTCACGATCTTGCCGAACACCGTGTAGGTGGCCCGCATGCGGCTGGTTTCGGGGGTGGTCCCCGGCGCCAGGCCGAACAGCACCAGGTTGTCGGCCAGGTTGTTGGCCTTGCTTCCGCCCAGCTCCACCGGCACGCCGGTCTTGTCGGGCTCGGTCACGCCCTTGTAGTAGCGCTCCCAGAACTGCGGGTCGGCGCCCTTCTCCTGGTAGATGGCCTGGCTGATCTCGGCCGCGCGGGTCAGCGCCTGCTGGTGGTGCAGCACCTGGTCGCCGCCCTGCATGAAGGCGGTGAGCATCTTCTGCACGGTGGTGCGGTTGTCCTGGTTCCACTTGTGGATGCCGATGATCACGTGCGGCATCTGGCTGGTGTACTCCTTGGTCGACACCACCGAGACGATCCCGCCGCGCTCCTTGGCCGCGGTCACGTCGGCCGGGGTCCAGGTCACGATCCCCTCCACGCACACCCGCTTGGTCTCGCCGGTGGGCTTGCCGTCACGCACCACCTTGCGGTCCTCGCAGTAGTTGGCCACGTACTTCTGCGCGGCCTCCACGTAGGAGCTGGTGTTGATCCAGTTGACGGCGTTCGGGTCCCAGGTGGTCTCGTCGGGGTTGTTGGGGATCCCGTTGTCGCCCATGAAGCGCTGGGCGATGTTCCAGTCGCCGTCGCGCAGCACGCCGGCCACCACCGCGCCGCGCATGGTCTGCGGGTTGTCGCGCCACTTCTGCGGGCCCATCAGCTTGTCCTCGCCGCGCGAGTAGCCGCAGCTCCCCACGATCTCGGCGCGGTAGTCCTCGCCGTAGCTGTCGATCAGCTGCTTGTTGAGCGCTGCCAGGAACGCCCCGGCGCCGTCGCCCATGATCCCCACGAAGTGCACGCCCTCGGTGGGCTGCGCGTGGCCGTTCTTGATGCCGCGGGCCAGGGCGGTCAGCTGCGCCATCAGCTGCGTGTTGTCGTCCTGGCGCTCGATGCGCACCTTGACGCCCTGCTTCTCCATCAGCGAGCCCTGCGTGGTCACCGGGCCGCCGTTGCTGTACAGGCACCCCATCTGGCTGTTCCACGCCCAGAAGTTGATCCGCACCTCGGGCGCGCCGGGGAGGTCGGCCGGGCGGTCGCTGGGGAGGTCGGCCAGCGCCACGTTGCCGGCGCCGGGCGTGAAGCCGGTGCTCACGTCGGTGCCCTTGTCGAGCGTGGTCACCTTCTCGGGCACCAGCGCCTTCATGATCTGCCGGCCGTAGCCGTGGCTGGCCGCATACTTGAGGCCCAGGCCCAGCGCGCCGATGACGGCGATGCCGCCCAGGATGCGCACGGTCTTCTGGCCCGTCGAGGTCAGTTTCATGGGAGGGGTTCAGGGGTTCGGGTTCAATCGTCCAGCAGCGGCCCCGGGCCTACTGCTTCCGGAGCCGGTCGCGCCAGCGGTTGCCCGTGGGCGCCTGCGCGGCGGCAGCGCCGCCGGTGCTGCTCACCACCCCGGCCGATACCGCGGGCGACAGGGTCGCCGCGGCCGGGCGGGAGGTGCCGTCCGACAGCTCGGCGGCCGTCACCTTCTTCTCGGCCTCCATCAGCTGCGTCAGCCCTTCCTGGCGGAAGGCCATCTGGTTCAGGTCCACCGCGTGGTCGAAGTCGGTCAGGTCGATCAGCGTCTGCAGCTCGCCCAGGCGCGCCTCGTAGTCCTCGCGGATGCGGTCGGCGGCCATGTCGCGCACCTCGGCCAGGTCGCTGTCGCCGAAGATCCCCTGGGCGGCGGCGGTGGCCGACGCGACGGCGCCGGTGATGGTGTGCTTGTCGGCCAGCTGGTTGGCCTCGTCGCGCGCGGTCTGGATGTGGTAGTCGGCGCGGCGCATCACCCGCTGCAGGAGCTTCTCGATGTTCTGCATCTGCGCGAGCATCGACTGGTACTCCTGGATGTCGCGGGCGCGGCGGGCGGCGATCTCGGCGTGCGCGTTCAGGCCGTCCTCGTCGTGCGTGGCCTGGGCCGCCTTCGCGAGGCGGAGGGCGTCCTGCCGCTCCTTCTCGCTCTTGGCCACCTTGGCCTCCACCATCCGGCGCACGCCCACGATGCGGGCCAGGCGGTCCTGGATCACCTCGCGGCGCTGCTCCATCTGCTTCACGAACGCCTTCAGGATGGCGACCGGGTCCATCTCCACGAAGTTGGAGGTGACCCAGCGGCTCACCATCTGGAGCATGTAGAAGAGAAGGGTGCGCGGCCGGTCCCACACGAAGACCATGCAGTACAGCAGCACCAGCATCCCGATCAGGAACGCCAGGTACAGCGTGTTCTCGGCGATGGCGATCAGCATGGGGAGGGCCTTCACGAAGCCCCAGGCCAGCGCCACGCCCAGCGCGGCCATGATCCCGGCGCCCACCTTCCCCTCGGGCTTCTGCCAGAAGGTGCGCTTGGGCTTGCTGGCGCCTACGGTTGCGGAAGTTTCCATCTGCGTCTCCGGCTACTTCGCGGCGGCGGGGGAAAGGAACGGGGCGACGCGGGCGCGCTCGGTGGCGAGCTCGGCCTGCACGGCGGCGTAGCTGGCGGCGAACCGCGCGCTGTTGGCGTCGATGGCGGCGCGCGCCTCGCGGACTTCCTGGTCCAGCTGCGCGGCCTTGGTCTCCAGCGCCTTGATCTCCTCGATCTTCCTGGTGATCTCGGCGCGTGTCTTCTCGATCTGGGCCTGCATCCCGCCCACGCTCTGCTCCAGCTCTTCCTTCACGGCACCGTCGAAGGAGGCCTTCTCGCCGTCCAGGATCTTGAGCCGGTCGTCGATGGCGTCGGCCACCTGCGCGGCGCCGATGCCGTGGCTGGCCTGCGCGGCGCTGAGCGCCAGCTGGGTGCGCGTGCCCTCGTCGGCCACGGCGCCCAGGGCGGCGAAGAGGGCCTTGAACTGCCCGTACGCGGCCTTCTTGCTGGCGTCTACAGAAGACTGCAGCTGCTGCACGAACTCGGGGTCGGGGGCCACGGCCATGGCGGGCACGGCCACGCCCTGCGGCGCGGCGCCGGCCTGGGGTGCGGCGGCTGGCCCGGCGGCGGCGCGCGGGGCGGCCTGCGGCTGGGGCTGCGTGCGGTCGGCGGGGCTGGCCGGCTGCTCGTTGCCGTCTTCGTCCAGCACCACGAAGGTGCCGAGCGCGTCCTTGCCCACGTCCTTCAGCTTGTCGAAGATTCCGCTCATGGCGCGAGTCCGCGGCCCTGCCGGCGCTGGGGAGCGCCGGAGCAGCGGGCCGCCGCTGGGGGTGTGAGAGTGCTGGGGATCACGGGGATCTTCGGCTCCGGGGCTGGCATGGTCGCCGCCCGGCCCTGCCGAAGCGGCGTAAATATATGTGTCCGTTGCCGATCCGTCCACTCCCCCGGACGGGTTTCGGGTCGCGACGACCGCCCGATCCCTCCACGGCGGTGGACGGACGTCGGGTTGCGGGAGACTACGGATGGCGGGGGCGGGGAGTTGCGAGAAGGCGCTGAGTGAAAGTTGCGCAGGAGACTACCATGAGCTGTGAGTCCTCACATCGCTAAGGCTCGGGATAACGGACCAGGTGGTTTTTTATCTTCGCCTACCAGCGCATCGTGGTTATTCGGCACGCACCGGGACATTCCTAAATTCAAGGAAGAAGTCGCTGCCAAGTGTCAAGTATTTTACGCGCACCAACGAGAGGGCACTGGGACTAGATCCATCGATATCAGTTATTTCCACCTCACCCGCAACTAAAGTTTCCGGTGGTAAAATATTATCAACGCTTTGTCCGAACTGTCTCCCTAAGCGCACGGAGGTGGCAGGATGATCGATACCGTTTTCATCTATCACAATGGATTCGGCAGAAGCTAACCTAACTTGGACGTCTTGGTGAGTAAGGTGAAAAAGTTTGAATTCGCAGGTGAGCAGATGCCTGCCTTCCACCAAAATATGAGTGTGCCACCAACAACTCCTGATCGAGCCATTTATACTCAGTCCAAGTCGCATGCGATATGGGGTTAAATTTGTTGAAGCAGCTCGAACTGAGGCGTGAATGATCGGGAACGGTTGCGAGCCTTGGGTAGGCGGCGCAACAAGTGTCGATTCGGGTGCGGTTCCCGATAGAGTTCTTTGTACAAAACCTTTGGTGCTGTCTGCCACGAGGTCTGTGCGCCCGTCCACCCCACCCTTCTCTTTTTGTTGTGCCTGTCGAGTTGAGTAAACAGTTACCATACCTGCGGTAATAGTGATGAGAGAAACGACGATAGCGATTATACGAAATCTCTGGGCCCGAGCCGCAATTTGCCTTACTGCGAGATCATATCGCTGCTGACGAGTCAAATTTGCAGTATCGACATCAAAGAATTCTACTTCCCGTTCAAGCAGGCGAGCGCGTTCCGATTCTGGCGCGAGGGCGATTTCCCGCTCACGCGCAAGCACTCGCTGTCGGATGGTCCATGCACCTACAGCGACAATGAAGGCGATTAGGGTAGTAGCAGAGCTAACATACTTAATTGCCTCCCACATACTACCTCCCTTGGGGAATAAACTATCATGAGCTTGAGCGGAGATGATGCACCGCGCTTTTCAAGCGCGGTGAACCTATCCCGCCAAACGGCAACGCTGTGATGCTAACCTTCTCCAAGATCGCGCTGTAGCTCCAGCAGTTCTTCAACTCGCTCTCCAGCAAGACGAGCTATGACCGACTTCCACCCAACAGGAGGTGGCCGATGGTTTCGAGTTGAAGGATCGGCACGTGTGCGACGAATGGTGTTTGTAGACACCCCCGTAGCGGCGGCAATCTCGTCGTCGGTCACGACCCGCTTGAGGCGCTCCATCGCTTCTACAAAATCCATGTCATTGGGTATTGTTAAGATTGACAGCTGAGGTTTGGTCAATTACCTTAATACCCAGCAGGGCCAAACGAAAGGCTGGCCGCTCCTCCGCCAAGAAGACACGGCCAGCCTCACACACGGAACGACCCAAAGGCCGCCCGCTTTCCAAAGCTACCCCTGCCGCGCGGCCAGGGTCAAGAGGATTGGAGATCGCCATGCGCGCACCCCGCACGTCCGCAGGCTCCGCTCCCACCCTCCGCGCGCGGAAGGAGGCTCGCGCATGATGCCGACGAGCCAAGCCGGCGTCCCCGCCTCGCCCATGCGGCTGCTGGAGATGCTGACGGACCGCTTCGGCGTGTTCGAGGCGCTGGCCCACTCCACCATCAAGCTCACCCGCTGCACCAGCGCCGACGAGCTCTCGATGGACCCACGGGTCGCCGATGCCGTGCTGGAGTTCGCCGACGACCTGCGCACCGCCCGCGCCGCCTCCGGCGCCTGGGCCGAGAGCAAGGGCTTGGCGCATTCGCGGAAGGCTGCGGAGACCGGGGAAGTCGCCTGAGCGAGAGCGGGAAGCCGAGGAACCAAACAGCCGCGGGCCAGAGTTGGCCGCGGCTGTCGTATTTACGTCGAGAGTGCGTGTGCCTGACGTTTACCGCCGCAGCGCCGTGGAGCGTTGCTTGGCTGAGCTTCAGCACGGCGGCGGTGTGACTGGGAACGGTGGCCGCGGGTGAGACTGATCGCGGCTGCGCTACAGCCGCGAGCGCCAGTGTCGTGGGTGCCGGCGCGTGTGGATGCAGCCGATGACTTCGATCAACTCGGGCGACGCGACGTAGAACAGCGCGTACGGGAAGCGGCGCAGCAACGCGCGGCGAGCGTGCTTGTACACTTTCTGACAGGCTTCCGGATTCCGCTCGATGGAAGCCAGGCCCACCTCTACTGACCGAAGGAACTCGGCTCCCAAGCCGGGGCTCTGTTCCTCGTACCAGCGATACGCCGCTTCCACATCGTCCTCGGCAACCGGGCGAAGGATCAGTGGCCGGCTCACCGGCTCCCTAGCAGCCGCGCTTTCACCTCAGACCAGGGCTTGCCCACGCCTGGGTTCGCGGCCTGATCCGCAAGCCGGCGATCCAGCTCCTCGCGCAGTTCATCCGACAGCGGTACTGCATCCGGTTCAACCGCGATGCTGTCCCAAATGTCTTCCACGAGTTGAATGCGTTCAGCGACACTCAGCTTGAGAAGCTCGGGAAGAGGATTCGTCATCGTCATCTGATCGAAAGGTGAGCCCCTGGCCGGCTCAGGCGTTTCACCGTACTCACTTCGCGCATCGAAACATCGGCAGAAATGCCGATGTGAGCAAGCATACCCGCAAACCGCTGGTGGGCCGCACCGCGCGTGGAGGTGGTGCGCCTGCCGCGCGGCAAGGGCAAGAGGATCGGAAGTCGCCATGCGCGCACCACGCACGTCCGCAGGCTCCGCTCCCACCCTCCGCGCACGGAAGGAGGCTCGCGAATGATGCCGACGAGCCATGCCGACGTCCCCGCCTCGCCCATGCGGCCGCTGGAGATGCTGGCGGACCGCTTCGGCGTGTTCGAGGCGCTGGCCCACTTCACCCTCACGCTCAACCGCTGCGCCACCGCCGACGAGCTCTCGATGGACCCGCGCGTCGCCGATGCCGTGCTGGAGTTCGGCGACGACCTGCGCACCGCCCGCGCCGCCACCGACGCTTGGGCCGAGAGCAAGGGCCTCGTGCATCGCTGGCGCCCGGCGCAAGCGGAGCAAGCCGCCTGATGGGCGAGCCGCAAGGAAGACAGGCAGCCGCGGTAGAGTGATCCCGCGGCTGCTTTGTGTTACTGTGTAGCGGGCAGGCCAAACTTTCCCCTATTCCCCACCTGGAGGTCAACATGGACGGAACCATCGTCGGCACGGTCACCGCCGCCGAGAGGGGAGGTCCCCTCGCAGGCGCGCAGGTGAGTGTCGAGGGCGTTCGACGCACCGCAACCGACGCCCAGGGGCGTTACCGCATCAGCATTGAACCCGGGACGTATACGGTGCAGGTCTCCACGTTGGGCTATCAGAGCGATCGAAAGCAGACGTCGGTGATGGCTGGGGGCACCTCCACCGTCAACTTCTCGCTCACAGCGTCGGGGATTGCCATTGAGGGGATAATGATCAACGGAGTAACCGGCCAGGAGAGGTCCCGCGCCGGGGAATGACGAAGCGGCGCGGGGAGTGGTCCACCCGGCGCCACCGCTACGCCGCTCGATACAACGACGGCTCGGCAGCGACGTAGAGATCGATCGGATGCCGTGAGATGGCACCCCGGCCGGACGTCGGTGAGCGTAGGCGACATGGGAACGAAGCAGCCGCGGGAGAGCGATCCCGCGGCTGCTTCGAAGATTGCACTTCGCATCGAAGTCGGTTAAATTGGAATGTCCCCGTTCGTGCGCATTGGCGGCGCCCTCAAGGTCATACTCATGATGCGAGCACGCGGAATCCGATTCCTGGTGACCGTCTTTTCGGCGCTGGTGGTCGCTTCATGCGATCGAACCCCGGAGATGACCATGTCTACCCCAGAGCCACAAGGCATTCGGCTCGCAAACCCCGACGCGAGCTTCCACCTCTCCGCAAACGAGCGGGCGGCCGTTCGCCGCGGGTTCGACGTGGACGCTCTCGAACGGCTCCTGGCACACCTTCGGCCAGAAGTGCGTTCGATCGTCCTGGACGATTTCAAGTACCCTCCCCCGGGCGAGCCCCCAGCCTTGCTCATCCAGATGGGAGACCCGTCGCTCCAGCCGCTTCTCGATGAAGTGTGGGCGCCGATGTGGGACCACATGCGCCCCGGTGCGCTTGGGTCGGAGACGAAGGAGTTTTCGGGGCGCGAGTTGGCCCGCCAGCGTGCGGCCGCACGGGGCCGTAGCCGCGGAACGCGCAGCCCTGCCTTGGGCGACGCAGGTTTTGACTGACCTGCGCGCCGCGCATGTGCGCAACGTGCCCGACGTGGGAAGGGTGCATGCGGTGGTGATCTGGCTTCCACCTCAGAACCGGGTGCATCGCCGGGCGCCCTGACCAACCGTCGGAAAGGTGCGCAACCCCGCGGGCGAGTTGGTGTGTCTCACCCTCTACCGGAAAGGCGCGCGCGAGGTGATGCGACGGCAGACGGTGGCGAGCGGAAGGTGGCGTGACAACCGAAGCAGCCGCGGGAGAGCGATCTCGCGGCTGCTTCGGTCTGGATCACCACCGCTCTGCCGTCCAGCGTGTCGTAAAGGGAGCTAAACTGAACACGGAACGATACATGCGCATGCCGGGGCGTATCGAGCGATCTCGATACCCTCTCAAGGAGACCAGCTCTATGATGTCGAGACGAACGCAGCCTGTGCTGCGATGGGTGAGCCCGCTGCTAGTGGCGGGGCTCTCCGTGACCGCCGCCGCCGCGCAGCAGGGGCGCACCGTGCTGCCGGAGGGCAGCGTGATCATCGTGCGGACCACCACCGCGCTGGAATCGAACACCGCGCGGGTGGGGCAGACCTTCGAGACCGTCGTGGCCGACTCCATCAGCGCCGACGAGTACACGGTGATCCCCGCCGGAAGCCGGATCCGTGGCGTGGTGACCTTCGCCCAGCCGGCCGACCGGCAGCGCTCGGGCGTGATCGAGGTCAGCTTCGACCGGCTGACCCTTCCGGGTGGCGCGGTGCAAACGCTGGCCGGGAAGCTCACGAGCACCGACGCGGCCGAGCGGCGCCAGATCGAGACGAACCCCAACACTCGCGTGGTGCTGGTGGGCGGGCGCGGCGGGGTTGGCGGTGCAATCGCCGGCGCGGGTTCGGAGAACAGCCCCACGTCGGGGATCCTGGCGGCGCTGGGCTCGCTGCTCTCCCAGGCCCGCGACGTTCGTGTGGCGGCGGGAACCCCGCTGGCCGTGCAGCTCGAGCAGCCGCTGGTGCTGAGCCGCCGCGGCACGCGTCGGGCGCCCGGCGGGTTCACCCTCTACACGGCGGCGGACCGCATCAGCGCGGCCCAGCAGGCGCTCGCGCGCCAGAACTACTATCGCGGCGCGGTCAGCGGCCAGCTCGACGATGCCACGCAGCGCGCGCTGTTCGAGTTCCAGGTGGACAAGGGCATCACCGCCACCGGCAACCTGGACTGGCGGACCGCGCAGGCGCTCGGCATCACCGCCAACGCGTCGGGTGAAGGGGGCACCGGGACGGGCGGCGCGGTTCTCACCGCCGACGAAGCGTCGCAGCTGCGCCGCGGCGCGCAGGCCCTGGCCGGCCGCTACCGGCAGGAGATCAGCCTCTCGGCCACGGGGCGCCGTTCCTCCAATGCGGCGGGCGAGATGGAGCTGTGGTTCGCGCTGTCGGCGTTCGCGGACAACTCCTCGCTGTACGAGCAGCTGGTCCGCGCGCAGCAGGGGAACGTCGCGAGCGCGGAGGCCGCGGGACGGGCGTTGATCAGCGCGGCCCGCCGGGTGGACGCCGCCCTACAGGGCGCGCGTCCGTCGCAGACGGTGCAGGGCGCCTGGTCATCGATCCGGACGCAGCTCGCCGACCTGGATTCCGGGTATCGGCAGCAGTACTGAAGCCCCTCCGCCGCAGCGCGGCCGGACGGCCAGCGGAAGGCGGGGGACGAACGAAGCAGCCGCGGGAGAGCGATCTCCCGCGGCTGCTTCCGTTCTCGGTTACACGCGTTCGTATCCTCCCGTTACGGGAAGTAGCGGTAGATCTCCCTGCGCGGCAGAACACGGATAAAACGTGATCAGGTCATCCTGGATGGACAGTCCGATGCGGTAGTCACCAAGACGGATGCGGTAACAGGATCCGCCCCCGCTGAGCTTCTTCAGATTGGGAATCGAGCGTACGTCAGGAGCGGCTTCAGCCGTGAGGACGGCGTTGCGAACCTGGTCCCGGATTCCATCATCCGGGAGCTTTCGTACATCGCGGAGAAAAGAGTTCGTGAAGGCGGTGTTCACGCGCCGACATCAAGGGCACGAAACACTTCATCTCGCGAAACGGGACCGCTTGCCTCGCCCTCCTGGATCGCACGAACCAGGGCTACGTCTTCCATCACGTCGGCCAGCACGTCGCGCAGCAGATCCGATCGCTCCTCGAGCACCTCGATGAGCGCCAGCTTGAGCGCATCCTTCAATTGGGCTTCACTGAACGAGGGTGCAACCATATATGCTCCCGGTTAAACCATCATCACAGAACGTTGTGCCGCAGTCGAAACATCGGCAGAAGTGCCGGTGCTGGCAAGCACGATTCAGGGTGGTGGAAGGTGCGCGGGTCCCGCAGAGAGCTAATGTGCCACACCAGCTGCTGGAAGTCCCGCGCGGTGGTGCGCCAGCTGACGTGGCGAGTGGAAGACAGCGTGAGCGATCCCGCGGCTGCACCGCTTACGGTGCTCTCGCGTCACTGGCGCTGGCGAAGTGCATGAACACGGTCGCAAGCGCGACGGCGAGCAGAACCACGATCACGACCAGCGCCACAACGGCGTACGGCGCGAGGATGGCGGTGTGCCACCCGGGCACCACCGAGACCGCGAAGCCCGCCGACATCCCGTACGCCGCCATGGCGGTGGCCATCGCGGCGGCGACCAGGAGGGTGGCGAGAAGCGCGCGCATCCCGAATCCAGATGCGAGGGGAAATCTTTCTCGCCCTGATCCGCGCGAATCGGGACCCGCACCGCCATCGCCGGATAGCTCGTTCTCCGCCAGCGGATCGGGCGCGGGCGATTCCGCCGGGCGCGAACGGGTGGTGACGATGTCATCGATGGTGATCGCGAGAGCGATGACGAAGAGGATCGCGGACACCGAGAAGGCCACGCTCGCCGCTGGCGGGATGAACACGGCAGGAGCGACCCCGGCGAAGAGAAACCCGGTGTTCGCGGCCGCCCAGCACGCCACCACGATCAGGATCAGCCCGGACGTCACGAGAAAGACGAACGACTTGCGCATGCCGGCTCCACGATCGAAAGGCCCGCGATCAACCGCCGAAGCACGATACCGTTCGGCCGTGCGCGAGGTCAATCACTCGGGTGGAACCGTGGATGCTGCGTCCACCAGGAAGACAGGCGGGGCGGCGCACGAACGATGCGCCGCCCCGCCTCGGCCCGATGGCTGACCGCGGATCACGAATCCGGCGGGTCGATCCGGCGGAGCTCGATGCGGCGGATGGCTTCGGCGGCGAGGGCGCGGAGGACGGAGACCTCATCCTCCCCGAACTCGCGCGCTTCGAGGCCCACCACGCACAGGTTGCCGAGGACGTGGCCGCGCGAGGAGATCAGCGGAACTCCGGCGTAGCAGCGCACGCCGTCCTGCGTGACCAGCGGGTTGGTGGCGTGGTACGGGTGCGCCGGCGCGTTCGGCACCACGAACGGCTCGCGGGTGCGCACGCTGGTGGCGCAGAACGACCATTCCACCGGGTGGCCGCGCGTTTCCTCCAGCCACAGGCCCTCGGGGCCGTGGAAGGCGGCCACGTGCAGCGCCTCGTCGAGAACGACGCTGATCAGCGACACGGGGAGGCCCAGCCGCGCCGCTGCCTGCTCGGCCACGTCCTTCAGGATCGCGTCGACTTCGGGCGACAGCAGGTCCAGGTCGGCGATCTCCTGGAGGCGCGCTTCGCTGTAGAGGGGATCCACGCTCATCATCCCTGCCTCGTGGCCGTGGCGGCGAGCCGGGCGTAGGTGCGCAGGCGGATCTCCACCGACCGCGCCACCATGCTGGCGGGGCCGCCCTGCGCCGACAGCGCCTTCACCGCACGCTCCAGCAAAGTGGTGGTGCGTACCTGCCCGGGAAAGAGCCCGGCATCGCGGCAGGCCCGCATCCAGAGCTCTGCGCCGCGGTCCGCGCCGAAGACGCGCTGCAGCGACGCGCGCGCATCGTCCTCGGTGGGCTCGCGCAGATCGTACCCGGGGAGCCGCGCCGGGGCTGGCGATGGTGAGAGCATCTTCGATGGGGATGATGGGAAACGCGGAGATACGGAGGATACGGCTCGACCGGTCCGATTGGATCTACGGCGCCCTGTCGCGCACCCTCGTCGTCCACCGGCGGCTGAAAGAAGCCGCGGCGAGGCGAGCATCCGCGGCGACCGGGAATCATCACCGCACCGCGATGCCGGCGGAGTCGATCGCCACGGCGCCGGGGAACGCGTCGTGGCGGTAGGTGTGGAGAACGCGCACGGTGTAGGTGCCCGGCGGGATGCCGCGGAGCGTGACCTTGTAGGTGGTGGCCCCCACGGCATCGGGCGGGCAGGCGCCGCCGGTGAGGCGTGCCTGGATGTTGAGCGTGATCAGCGGGCCCACGCGGTCGGCGGCGCCGGCCGGGCGCCAGCAGGGGGTGGGGGTGAGCATCACGCCACGCACGATCACCCGGCCCCGGCCTCCTTCGCCCCGGGTGCGCTCGGCGGCGATCAGCGAGTCGGTGGGGTACACGGGCGTGAACACGCCGCTGACCGGCAGGCGGCGGGGGCGCGTGGACGCGGCGACCGGCCCGAGCATGCGCGCGGCCACGGCCACGCGCAGGTCCACGCGCGCGGTGTCGGCCGCTCCCACGCTCACCTCGCTCGTGCGCGCCTGGTACCCGGCCCGCACGGCCCGCACCACGTACCGCCCGGCGCTCACCTGGAGCGAGTATCGCCCGTCCGCCGCCGACTGCGTCCGAAAAACACCGCGTCGTCCCACGGGGGCCGCCGTCACGAGGGCACGCGCCACGCCCCCGCCGGACGAGGCGTCGATCACGAGGCCGGCAATCACCTGCGCGGCGCCGGGGATGGGCGCGGCGACCCAGAGGGCGGCGAGCAGGGCGAAGGTGGACCGGCGGGATCGTACCATGGCGCAAACAGGCGGGGGAAAGCTCGGCGTCGGTGCGGACGGCATCGGCGGGGCCGCTACCGCACCACGACCGCGGTATCCAGCGTCATCTCGCGCTGGCCGGGGCGGTTGCGCCACGCGTGGAAGACGCGCACGGTGAAGGTGCCCGCCGGGAGGTCGTGCAGCGTGACCGCATACGTGGCCGCACGGAAGGCAACGGAGCAACGGGAAGCCGCGCCACGCGCCTCCACCACCAGGGTCACCACCGGGCCGGTACGGTCCGCGGCGGCGCCCAGCTCCTGGCAGAAGCCGGGGTTGGCGAAGGTGCCATGCACCGCGATCGCGCGCGGCCGCCCGTCCGCCCGCGCCACGGTTTGGCCGGCGCGGCGGATCGGGCGGAAGCGGCCCGTCAGCCGCAGGTGCTTGCGCGCGGTCACCTCGAGCGGGCGCAGCGCCACCGGCGGCAGCGAGTCACGGCGGGTGGTCACCTGCGCCGCGGCGGCGGCCGGCGCGACCACGGCCAGCAGCGCGGCGACGGCGGCCCATCGCGCCGCGAGCGAGCGTGGGCGCATCGTTGGCCTCAGCGCCGGGCCGGCTCCACGCGCATGGTGGCCACCACGTCTCCCTCCAGGATCCCGTCCACCACCTCGATCCCGTCGGTTACCTCGGCAAAGACGGTGTAGTCGCGCACCAGGCGGGGGTTGTCCTTCAGGTTGATGAACCACTGGGCGTCGCCGCTGTCGTGGCCGCGCGTGCTCATCCCCACGGTGCCGCGGGGGTGCGCGATCGTTGCCAGCTCATCCCGAAGATAATGGGCATAGCCCACGTATTCGTTCGTTCCCGGCCCTCCGCCCTGGATCACGAAGTCGGGCTCCACGCGGTGCCAGTTGCCGCCGTCGTAATACCCGGCGCGCACCAGCGCGAGCACGCGCGCGGCCATCATGGGCGCCACGTCGCCGCGCAGCCGCACCACGAACGACCCTCCGCCGGCGCCGGGCGACATCGTAACCCGCACGCGCACGTCCTTGCCGAGCGCGAGCGCGACCGCGTCCGGCGGCAACTCGAAACGCGGGGGCGGTGGGCGGTCGTCTCTGGCCGGGCGGCCGGCCGCCTCGAGCAGGGCCACACGCGCGTCGCGCTCGGAGTCGTTCGCGCGGCGCACCCACTGCTCGAACGCCGCGTTCGCCGCCGCGCGGGCGGTGGGCGCGGGAGATCCCTTCAGCGCGACCGCGGCGGCGCGCACGGCCTGCGCATCATTGCCACGGAGCGCGGTCAGATACACATCGTCGGCGCCGTGGCCCGCTAGCTTCGACAGCGCATCGATGGCGGCCTCGCGCACGTTGCCGTCGGGGTCGCGCACCAGGGCGTGCAGGCGCTGGGTGTCGGCCAGCACGGCCGCGGCGCGGGCGGCGTAGAGGCGAACGTGCCAGTCGGCGTGGGTGGCGAGCCTCCCGAGCCGCGCCCGCGCCAGGGTGGGTGCCACCCGCGCGAGCGCGAC
>DASSJS010000155.1:0-11359 GCA_035691085.1 Longimicrobium sp. | reverse complement strand
ATATGATCGTGGCGGACGGTTTCGGGAACCGTCCGCCACGCGGGAACCATCATCCGTGCCTCGGGGCCGTCAGCGGCCATCGGCCATCGGCACCGTCCGGCGGGCTGAAACCCGCCGCTGAAACATCGGAAGTCCGCCTTCGCGGACTGCGCGCCGGCATCTCCCCACCAGTTCAACGTCCGCGCGAGACCAAGGTAAACGCGCCCGTATCGCGTCTCCCAACCTCTCCCGGTACGGGGGAGGTGGACGGCCTGAGCCGGCCGGAGGGGGCGCGGCGCTGCGGACGTGCGCCGATGTCCGTCGTGCGCTTACGTCCCCGTCCGCCGCGGCGCGCTGGGCTTCTTCGCGGCCGCCTTCTTCGCGGCAGCGGCGGTCTTGGACTTAGGCGTGGCGGACGACTTCTTCGCGGGCGCCCTGGTCGCAGCCTTCGAGGCCGCCGCCTTGCCGCTCTTGGCCGTCTTGGACGTCGATCCGGCACCGCGGCGAGCGGCGGCGGCACGGCCCTTCTTCGGCTTGGCGGTGGCGGCGCGCTCGGCGATCAGCGGGAGCGCCGCCTCCAGCGTGAAGCCCTCGTGCGCCACGCCCTTGGGGAGCGAGGCGTTCACGTCGCCATGCTTCACGTAGGGGCCGTAGCGGCCCTCCCAGAGCGTCACCGGCTCGCCATCGGCCGGGTGCGCGCCCAGCGTGCGCAGCGGCTCCACCGTCTTCCGCGCGCCGCGGCCGCCCTTGGGCTTCGACAGCAGCTCCAGCGCGCGGTCGAGGCTGACGGTGTAGACGTCGTCGGTCTTCTCCAGCGAGCGGAAGTCGTTCTCGCACACCACGAACGGGCCGAAGCGCCCGATCCCGGCGCGCACCTCTTCCCCGCTCTCCGGGTGCTTCCCGAGCGTCCGCGGCAGCGAGAGCCAGCGCAGCGCCATCTCCAGGCTCACGTCCGCCGGGTTCATCCCCTTCGGCAGCGAGGCGCGCTTGGGCTTGGGCTCGTCATCCGTCGCCGCGCCCAGCTGCACGTAGGGGCCGAAGCGGCCTTCCAGCATCAGCACCGGCTTCCGGGTCTCCGGATCTTCCCCCAGCACGTCCGGCCCCTCGGTCTTGGCGCGGACCAGGCGATCCACCTGCTCGTCGCTCAGGTCGGCGGGGGCGATCCCCTCGGGGAGCGAGGCGGTGACGGTGCTGTCGCCCTCCTCGCGCTCCACGAACGGACCGAAGCGCCCGATGCGCACGCGCGCCGGAAGGCCTTCCAGCAGCACGGTGCTGGCCTCGCGCGGGTCGATCTGCTCCTGCCCCTTCTGCACCAGCTCGCCCAAACCTTCGGGGCCGTTGAAGAAGTCCTGCAGGTAGGGGAGCCACTCGGCCCCGCCGCCGGCGATCTCGTCGAGCTGCTCCTCCATCCGCGCCGTGAACTTCGTATCGACCAGATGGGGGAAGTTGCGCTCCAGCAGCGTGGTGACGGCGAACGCGGTGAAGGTGGGCACCAGCTGGTTCGAAACGCGCTCCACGTAGCCGCGGTCGATGATGGTGCCGATGATCGACGCGTAGGTCGACGGGCGGCCGATCCCCTCGGCCTCGAGCATCTTCACCAGCGTGGCCTCGGTGTAGCGCGCGGGCGGCTGCGTCTCGTGCTTCAGCGCCTCCAGCGCGCGCAGGGCCAGCGTGTCGCCCTTCTGCAGGTTGGGGAGCGGCTCCTCGCGGTCTTCCAGCGCGGCCTCGGGGTCGTCGCTCCCCTCCACGTAGGCGCGGAAGAAGCCGGGGAAGTCGATGCGCTTGCCGCTGGCGCGGAACACCGCGTCGGCCGCCTGGATCAGCGCGGTCAGGTGCGTCTGGCGCGCGTCGGCCATCTGGCTGGCCACGGTGCGCTTCCAGATCAGGTCGTACAGATCCAGCTCGCGTCCGCTCAGCCCCGTGGCGTCGGGGGTGCGCATCTCGGTCCCCGCCGGGCGGATGGCCTCGTGCGCCTCCTGCGCGCCTTTCGACGTGGTCGTGAACTGCCGGGGACTGGGGCTGAGATACTCCTCGCCGTACAGCGCCCGGATGCGCATCCGCGCGGCCTGGATGGCCTGATCGGACAGGTGCACCGAGTCGGTACGCATGTAGGTGATGAAGCCCTCCTCGTACAGCCGCTGCGCGATCCGCATGGTGTCGCGGCTCGACAGGCGCAGCTTGCGGTTGGCCTCCTGCTGCAGCGTGCTGGTCGTGAACGGCGGGTACGGCCGGCGGACGGACGGCTTCTCCTCCGTCTCCGTGATCTTCCAGCTCGCCCCCTGCAGCCGCTCGCGCAGCGCGGTGGCCTCGTCGCTGCCCAGCAGGACCACGTCGCGGGTCTTGAGCTGCCCCGTGTTCTCGTCGAAGTCGCGCCCCGTGGCCACGCGCTTTCCGGCCACCGACTGCAGCATGGCCGTGAACGGCGCCGCGTCCTTGGCCAGCGCGGCCTTCAGGTCCCAGTAGACGGCCGAGCGGAACGCCCGCCGCTCGCGCTCGCGAACGACGAGGAGGCGGACGGCCACCGACTGCACGCGCCCGGCACTGAGCCCGGTGGCGATCTTCTTCCACAGCAGCGGGCTCACCGTGTAGCCGACGAGGCGATCGAGGATGCGCCGCGTCTCCTGCGCGCGCACCAGGTCGTCGTCGATGCGGCGGGGGTGCGCCAGCGCCTCGCGGATGGCCTCGGGGGTGATCTCGTGGAAGACGATCCGCGAGCACGGCACCTTGGGCTTCAGCACCTCCACCAGGTGCCAGCCGATGCTTTCGCCCTCGCGGTCCTCGTCGGTGGCCACCACCAGCTCGTCGGCCCCCTTCAGCAGCTCGCGCAGCTCGCTGACGATCTTCCGCTTGCCGCTGGGGATCACGTAGACGGGCTCGAAGTCGTTCTCCACGTTCACGCCCAGCCGCGCCCACTCCTTCCCCTTGAGCGTGGCCGGGATGTCGCTGGCGTTCTCGGGGAGGTCGCGCACGTGGCCCATGCTGGCCGCCACGCGGTAGCCGCTGGGAAGGAAGCTGCGGATGGTCTTCGCCTTGGTGGGGCTTTCCACCACCACCAGGCGCGTCTTGGCTCGCTCGGGCATGAAGAGGATCGGAATTGGCTACTGCGGCCCGCGGCGGGCCTTTACTTCGGCTTCGATGGTATCGGCCACCCGTTCGGGCGGCATCGTCTCGGTGTCCACATGCAGCGTGGCGCGGGCGTACAGCGGCGTCCGGGCCTCCAGCAGGCGGCGCGCGGCGGCCAGCGGGTCGGCTCCGGCCAGCAAGGGGCGTTCCCCCGGCGAGCTCTCCGCCCGCCGCACCGCCGTTTCGGGCGACACCTGGAGCCACACCGAGAGCGTCGCCGCCCCCAGCGCCTCCAGGTTCCCGGGCCGGGTGATCCACCCCCCGCCGGGAGAGAGGACGACGCCCGCCATCCCCGTGACTTCCCGCGTCGCCTCCGCCTCCAGCTCGCGAAAGTGCGCCTCGCCCTTGCTGGCGAAGATCTCGGCGATGCGGCGCCCCTCGCGCGCTTCGATCCACGCGTCCAGGTCCACGTGCGCCCAGCCCAGCCTGCGGGCCAGCTCCGCCCCCACCGCCGTCTTCCCCGCCGCCATGAACCCCAGCAGCACCACCCGTTCGATTTCGTGCGGCGGATCAGCGCGGTGCATCACGCGAAGATGCGGGGCGGGGAGAGGAAGATCAACAACGAGCTTCAAACGCGCCCGGGCGGCTGAAGCCACGAAACGACTACGAGAGGCCCCGGATCGAGAGGCGTTCGCGCGATTCCTCGGCCTCGCGGCCCCCTCCCCGCGCCTTGGAGCGCGACCCTCCCCCGTACCGGGAGAGGGTGGCACACCAGCACGGGTGCGATCAGCAGGGCCCAGGAAAACGCGGCTTTCAGGGCTCGCGCAAACGCCTCTCCCACCAACCTCTCCCGGTACGGGGGAGGTGGACGGCCTAGGCCGGCCGGAGGGGGCGCGGCGCGTCGGGAGCGCCTCGTCACCCGACCCGGAGCGATGTCGGGCGCCGATCCCTATACCCCTGCGAAGATCCCCCGCTCCCGGATCCGCGCGACGTACCCCTCCAGGTTGCGCAGCACCTCGCCCAGCGAGTCGCCGCCCACCTTCTCCAGCAGCGCGTCGGCCAGCACCAGCGCCACCATCGCCTCGGCCACCACCCCGGCCGCGGGGACGGCGCACACGTCGCTCCGCTCGCGCACGGCCTCGGCACGCTCGCCGGTGCGCAGGTCCACGGTGTCCAGCGGCTGCATCAGGGTGGAGATCGGCTTCATCGCGGCACGGACCACCACGGGCTGCCCGGTGGTGATTCCGCCCTCCAGCCCGCCGGCGTTGTTCCCGGCGCGGCCGTATCCTCCGCCCCGCTCCACGCCCGCGTCCAGGCGGATGGCGTCGTGCACCCGCGAACCCGGCCGCATCGCCGCCTCGAACCCCAGCCCGATCTCCACCCCCTTGATCGCCTGGATCGACATCAGCGCCGCGGCCAGCCGCCCATCCAGCTTGCGGTCCCACGACACGTGCGAGCCGAGCCCGGCCGGGACGCCGCGGGCGACCACCTCGACGACGCCGCCCAGCGTGTCCCCCGCCCGCTTCGCCTCGTCGATCGCGTCGATCATCCGCCCCTCGGCCTCCGCGTCCAGGCAGCGCACGGGGGAAGGATCGCTCGCGGCGTTGAGGTCTTCCGGCAGCTGATCCACCGGCGCCGCCACGATCCCGCCGATCGACACCACGTGGCTGCCGAGGGTGATCCCCGCCGCGCCCAGCAGCGCCCTGGCCAGCGACCCGGCCGCCACCCGCGCCGCCGTCTCGCGGGCGCTGGCGCGCTCCAGGATGTCACGCGCGTCGGTGCGGTCGTACTTCAGCGCGCCGACGAGGTCGGCGTGCCCGGGGCGGGGGAAGAACACCCGACGCATCGCCTCGTCGTCCCCCTCGTCCGCGACGGGGGTGGCCGACATGGCGCCGGTCCAGTTGGCCCAGTCGCGGTTGCGCACCAGCAGGGTGACCGGCGAGCCCAGCGTCTGCCCGTGGCGGACGCCCGAGACGATCTCGGCGCGGTCGCTCTCGATGCGCATGCGCCCGCCGCGGCCGTAGCCGCCCTGCCGGCGGCGCAGCTCGTGGTCGGTGCGCTCGGGGTCTACCGGCACGCCGGCGGGGAGGCCTTCCACCACGGCGACGAGCGCGGGGCCGTGGCTTTCGCCCGCGGTGGTGAAGCGTATGTGGCTCATCCCCTAAAAGAACAGCGGGGGCCCGGCCTTCGCCAGCCCCCCGCCGTCCACCTTTCCCGGCGCGGTGCTTACGGCACCAGGTCGGCGTTGGTGATGGGCAGCGCCAGCACCCCGGTGCTGGTGATGGCGTAGATGCGCAGCGCCACCGCCCCGGCGTCGAGCCCGGCACGCGGCGCCACGGCCAGCGCGCCCACCACCGGGTCACGGGTGTACAGCCGCTTCACCCGGAAGAAGTTGAAGTTGTCGATCACGTCCACGTACGGCCCCACCGCGTCGATCCCCGAGACGAACGACAGGCGGAAGTTGCCGCCGGGGTAGCCGGCGTTCCCCGGGTGCATGGCCACGCCGCCCGCGGGCGACCCGGCCGCCACCACCCCCTGCAGGCGCAGCGCGTTGTTGAAGTAGTACGCCTGCGAGCCGCGCGCCACCCCCAGCGAGCCGTCCAGGTTCAGCCCCAGCCCGATCACCCGCTCGGCCGTGTTGCTGATCAGGTCGCGCACGTCGCCCACCAGCACCAGCGAGTCGCCGCCCGCGGGGGCGTTGAACAGCGGGATCCGCGCGTTGGTGCGCGCGCCCTCGCCCACCGCTATGTAGTTGCGGTCGCCGCTGGCCGCCACGAAGGTGGTGTCCGACAGCCCCACCTCGGCGATGTCGGCGCCCAGGTCCAAGCGCGTGTCCCACTTGCCGCCAAAGGCGTTGGGCGCCTGCGCCCGCATCCGCGTGAGCGAGTCGGAAACCACGGTGGGCTTGCCGTTGATGCAGGCGGGCGTGGCCGTGTCGCCGAAGCGCTTGCGCGGGCACACCAGCACCGTCTTGCTCCCGGTGACCAGGAAGGCCGAGTCGGCGTTCACCACGATCCCCTGCCCCGCCGTGTGCCGGTCCACGTAGCCGGTGAAGATCTCCGAGCGCGTCTTCCGCGGGTCGAAGATGCGCACCGTGCCGTCGGCGGCCGAGGCGGTGGGCTTGGTGGAGTACACCAGCAGCCCGTTGCTGGCCTGCGCGATGAACTGCGGGCGGTCGGAGTAGTCGAACACCACCACGTCGCCCACCTCCTGGGTGGCGTCGGTGGCGTAGGTCACCGAGAACAGGCGCTCGTTCTGCGTGAAGATGCGCTTGTCCTGCGCCTCGGCCAGCACCGCCCCCGTGAGCGGGATCACCGAGATGTTGGTGCCGCCGCTGTTGGCCACGTACAGCGAGTCGCCCAGCCGGCCCAGCGCCAGCCCCCAGGGCTGCGAGCCCACCCGCACCGGCTCGGCGTAGCTCAGCCCGCCCAGCGGGAGCACCTCCACCCGGTTGCGCGTGAAGTTGCTCAGGTACACGCGGCTTCCGTCGGCCAGCAGGTCGGCCAGCAGGTCGCCCGGGTTGGGCGGCGCCACGGTCAGCCCGCGCGTCACGAAGGTGGTGTACAGCTTCCCGGGGATGGTGGACACGTGCGCCCCGGCGTAGGTGGCGCACGGCTGCGCCTGCGAGCTGTTGGGCGACACGCTGGCGCCGCAGTTCCCCGCCGGGTCCTTGGCCCAGGCGGTCACGTCGAGCCGCAGGGTGAGCGTGTCGAGCCCGGTGAGCGGCACCCCGGTCAGCGCGAACCAGGTGCTGTCGGCGCCCGCCTTCACCTTGCGGGTGAGCACGGCCACGGTGTCGAGCTTGGTGGCGCCGCGCACGATGGCCAGCACCGTCACGCCCACCGAGTCCACCCGCGTCTCGTCCACCGCCTGCACGCTCACGCGGATCGAGTCGTCGGCCTCCACCCGCGCGGGGATGGTGGCGTCGAAGGTCACCCGCGGCGCCGTGGTGTCGGGGACCGGCGCGGTGATGGCCAGCGTGACCGGCCGCGACGCCCCCGGGAGATTGGCCCCCGAGGTGGCCGTCAGCTGCAGCGTCTCCGTCCCCGTCACGTTGGGGATGGGAATCACCAGCGTGCTGTCGACCACCGCCCGCGGCTGCGCCAGCGTGAGGGTGGTGTCGAAGGCGAACGCCCCGCTCCCGCGCAGCCGCACGGTGCGGATCAGGTCCACCGAGTCCACCGCCTGCACCCGCGCCGCGAACTGCGACCCGCCCCGGAAGGCGGTGTCGGGCGCCACGGGCGAAAGGAGCGTCACCCGCGGGCCGCCCAGGTTCACCCGCGCCGTGTCGGCGCCGGTGGCGCCGGTGCTGTCGTACGCGGTCACCACCACGTACACCCCGCTCTCCGAGGTGCGGTCGCTGGTGGCGACGAGGTAGCGCTGCAGCGTGGTGTCGCGCACCGCCGGCGACAGCCCCTTCAGCACCACGCTCTTGCGGCCGAAGCGCTCCACCCGGGTCTGCGTGCCCAGGTTGGGGTCGCCGCGCATGGCGTAGCCGGTGAACACCACCGAGTCGAGCCGCACGTTGTCGGTGGCCTTCGCCTTCACGTACACCGAGTCGCCCACGGCGATGCTGGAGCCCGCCGAGTCGGGGAACGCCAGCACCACCGACGGCGGGATGGCATCGGCGCTCCCGTTTCCTCCTCCGCCACCGCCCCCCCCGCCGCCGGTGCCGGGGGTGAACAGGTTGGAGCCGTCGCAGGCGGCGGCGCCCAGGGCGGCGGAAACAAGAAGGAAAGCGGCGAAAGGCCGCGCGAGGGGACGAGCCACGATGAACCTCCGTGGGTGGGAACCGCGCCGGGAGGTCATCAGCTCTCCTCGACGATGTGGGGGGTGACCATGATCAGCAGGTCACGCTTGACCTCCTGGTTGCGGCTGGAGCGGAACAGCGAGCCCAGGAAGGGAACGTCCATCAGGAAGGGGATGCCGGTGCGGCTCTGCGTGACCTCGGTCACCGTGAGCCCGCCGATCACCGCGGTCTCGCCGTCGCGCACCATCACCCGCGTGTCGCCCTGCTGCTGCAGGAACTGCACGCCGATCTCGCCGGCGGCCGGGGCGGCGCTCGAGCGCTCGGCGTGCAGCTGGAGCAGCACCCGGCGGTCGTTGGTCACCTGCGGCGTCACGATCAGGCGGATCCCCGTCTCCACCAGCTGCGCGGTGGCGCGCGGCACCCCGTTGTTGCTGGTGCCGGTGTTCGACGACCCCAGGTCCACCACGCGGATGGGGGTGCGCTCGCCCACCCAGATCTGCGCCTCGTGGTTGCTGGAGGTGGTCACCACCGGCGCGGCCTGCACGTCGGAGAGCTCGGCGGTCTGCAGCGCCTCGATGAAGTTGACCAGGGTGTAGCGGCCCAGCACCAGCGAGGTCAGCACCTGCAGCGCCGGGTCGGTGACCCGCGCGTTGGCGTTGCCCAGCGCGGCGATGGAGCTGCCGCCCAGCGACACCACGTTGGTCCCCGTGGTCCCCGTGCCGCCGGTGCCCGTGCCGCCCCCGGTGGTGGACCCCGGGGTGGGGACGATCTGGTTCAGCGAGTTCCCGCGCGAGTCCTTCAGGTCGTACACGATGCCGAGCGCCTCGGCGTCGGTGCGGTTGATGAACACGATCTTGGCCTGGATCGCCACCTGCGGGGTGCGCACGTCCAGCTGGGTCACCAGGCGGTCGAAGTCGTCGATCACGCTGGGGACGTCGGTGGCGATCAGCGTGTTGGTGGTCTGGTTGATGCTCACCGAGCCGCGCTCGCTCTTCAGCGCGGTCAGCGTGGTCTGCATCTCCTGCACGGGCACGTAGTTGATGCGGAAGGTGCGGGTGACCAGCGGCTCCAGCGTCTCGCGCTCGGCCAGCTTGGCGATGCGGTCCACCCGGATGATCCCGCTGGCCGGGTCTTCCTGCGCCGCAAGGTCGTACGCCTGCAGCAGGCTGCGCAGCGCCAGGTCCCACGGCTGGTTGGTGAAGGTCACGTACTCCACGCGGATCCCCCCCACCTCGCTCCCCGGCACGATGGAGCGCCCGGTCAGCTCGGCGAAGGTGGCCAGCACGTCGCGCATGTCGGTGTTCTCGAAGGTCACCGTGATCGGGCGCGCGCGGCTGCGCGGCTGCTGCTGCGCGGGGCGCGGCTGCGTGGACACGGCGCTGCGCTCCGGAGCCGGCGCGGCCGGGCGCTGGCCCGGAGCCTGCGCGTACGCCGCCCCCGAGTTCCACGGCGCGAACGCCTGCGCCCCCGACTGCAGGGTGATGCGCAGGCCGTCGGCCGCGCGGGTCACCGTGTAGGTGTAGTCACGCTCCAGGTCCACCACCACCCGCACCACGTCGGGGGTGTGCTGGCTGGTGCGCACCCCCCGCACGCCGCCGCGGTTGATGCCGTCGTAGCGGCCGGCCGCCAGCTCGCTGCGGGCGCCCTGGATGTCCACCACCACCCGGGCGGGGCCCTGCAGCGCGAAATCGCTCCAGCGCACCTCGCCGCCGCTCACCTGCACGGTCAGCTCGGTGCGCCCGTCGCGGCCCTCCAGCCTGAGCGCCTGAACGTTCCCCTCGGCGCCGCGGGCCGCGGGCGCGGCGGCGAGCGCGGGGAACAGGAGCGCGGTCGCCAGATAGCGCAGCATGGTCTCTAGTCCTTGCGTTCGGGTTGAAGCGCGCCGCCCGTCAGGGGCGCACCTGCGTGGTGTAGTTGGGCGAGCTCGGGTTCACCGGCCGCGACGGGGCCGCGGCGGGGGCCGGGGGCGCGGGGCGGGCCGGCGTGCCGGCGCTCACCCCGTTCTGCACCGCGGTGGTGCCGCGGCGCAGCACGCGCGCGGCCTCCTGCTGCGGCGCCTGCTGCGTGATGGTCACCGGGAGCTGCGGCTGCCCGGCCTGGGCGGCCGCGGGGGCGGCGGGCTCCTGCCGCTGCGCCCGCTGCAGCAGCACCGTCTGCAGCCGGCTCCCGCCGAACTCGTCCACCCGCACGTCCACCCGCTGCGGCCAGATGCGCAGCACCGTCATGGTCCCCAGCCGCTGCCCCTGGTGCAGGCGGTAGCGGCGGGCGCTGTCGCCCTCGGCGAACACCGCGATCGAGCGGCGCGCGTCGGGGGAGTAGATGATGGAGGTGAGGCGCAGGTCTTCCACGCGGAAGCCCAGCTCGGCCGCGGTGAGCAGCGGGGTGAACGGGTCGGGCCGCCCCCCGCGCAGGTAGCGGAACACCTCGCGCCGGTACACGTCGCCCGCCGGGAGGGTGGCGGCGCCGGGCGCCGGCGCGGCGGCGGCCACCCGTCCCGCGGGGGGCGCGGCGGCCGGGGCGGCCGCCTGCGCGGCCAGCGGGGCGGCGGCCAGCGCCAGCATCAGGGCCAGCGCGGCCCGCGGGTCATTCGGAAGCGTTCGCATCACGCAGCGGCGCCGAGGGGATCACGTAGGTCTCGATGGAAAAGCGCGCCTCCAGCCGGGGCGCGGCCTCGGAAAGCCCCGGGGCGGTGGCCTGCGCCGCGCTGGAGGGGACGCCCAGGCGCAGGTCGGTGGGGGTGACCACGCGGGGAAGCGAGGCCACCCGGGTCAGGAACTCGCCGATGGCGTGGTACTGCCCCAGCACCGCCATGTCGTACACGCGGCGCGTGTAGTAGCGCTCGGCGGTGGCCGACACCGGCTGGATCAGCGAGATCTCCACCCCCGAGCGCTGCGCCTCGGCGCTGATCGCGTCGAGCAGGTCGGGAAGCTCCTCGCTGCTGGGGATCAGCCCCTCCACCACCGCCAGCTGGCGCCGGAACAGCTCCAGCGCCTGCTCGGGGCTGGTGGCGCCGCGGGTCAGCCCGCGCGCCCGCGAGTTGCTGGCCTGGACGCGCGCCAGGTCGTCCTCCAGCACCCGGTTGGCCTCCACGCGGGGGGTGTACACCTGCATGTAGAAGAACCCCGCCACCACGGCCAGCAGCAGCGAGCCGTAGATCAGGGTCTTCCGCATCTTGGGGTCGAGCGGGGGAAGCGCCATCAGTTCACCGGGACGACCGGAACGGTCTCGACGAGGGTGGAGTCGGGCTGCTCCCAGCGGGCCTCGAGGGTGAACTTGAGGTACGTCCGCCCCTGGGTCTGGGTCTGCTCGCTGGTCACCAGCGCCACGTCGCGGATGAAGGCGCTGGCCTCCAGGTTCTTCATGAAGCGGGTGAGCGCCTGGGTGGTGGCGGCGCTCCCCTCCACGCTGAACGAGGGCGGAGGCGGCGCGGGGGGAAGCACCACCTTCCCGCTGTCGGCCGCGGCCTTCCTGGTGGTGTCGCCGGCGGCGGCCGGGGGCGGCGCCGCGCCGGCCGCCGCGGGCGGCGGCACGGGGCCGCTGGCGCGGGCGCCGGCGGCCACGCGGGTG
>DASSJS010000154.1:0-5155 GCA_035691085.1 Longimicrobium sp. | reverse complement strand
TCCCTGTCCCCTGTCCCCTGTCCCCTGTCCCCTGTCCCCTGTCCCCTGTCCCCTGTCCCCTGTCCCCTGTCCCCTGTCCCCTAACGTCGTGGCACGCGGCACATCCGGAACAGGTTCTCCGGCGTGCCGGGGGGCGGCGGGGGGCCATGCTCGATGCGCAGCACGGTGGCGTTGGGGAGGGTGAGGCCGGGTTCCACGCAGAACTCGTATTGCCGCGCGGCCAGCACCGGGTGCAGGTACCGCGGCGCCAGGTCGCGGATGTTGTCGAACACCACGTACCCGGCCCCCGAGCGCCGCGCGAACGCGAAGAAGGTGTCGGGATCGGCGCTGAGGGGATAGGTGCGGCTCTGGTACCCCGAGAGCGCGAACCAGAAGGTGGCCTTGCGCGAGAGCGCCACCGAGCCGGGCGGCAGCCTGCCGCGCGTGATCTCGGCCAGCTTCAGGAAGTCGTGGTACTCGTCGTTCATGCACGGCACCGTCTCGCCCATCGCCATCATCGCCGAGCACTCCCGCCCCACCTCCACCACGCGTACCGTCCCCGGCAGCGCAAGGATGAGGAGGAGCGCCGCCGCGGCTGCGGGCACCGGGCGCTTCAGCGCGGGGACGTGCAGGAGCCCGGCGGCGTCGCGCAGGGCCTCGCCGGCGTAGCACAGCATCACCGGCATCAGCGGCAGCAGGAAGCGCTCGCCCGACCAGGTGGGCGGCCACACCAGCAGCAGCGCCACGTACACCGGCACCCACACCTCCACCAGCCCCGGCGCCTTCAGCCGGCGCGCCCACCCGCCGATGGCCAACAGCGTGAACGGCGCCGTCACCACCAGCCGGATCCCCTCGTTCCAGAACAGGATCACGGGGAGGTGGATCCCCGTGTAGCGCGCCACGTTCGTCCCCATCCGCCCCAGCATCCCGCCCACGCCCACGTCGCCCAGCGAGGGGACGTACGGGTCCACGTGCCAGAGGAAGCTGGTGTAGCCGGGCGCGCCGTGCGTGTGCCCCCAGAGCCACCACAGGAACGCCGGGGGAAGGAACACCGCCGCCAGCACGCCCAGGTCGCGCCACTGCCGCCGCAGCGCCAGCCACAGCAGCGCCGCCATCACCAGCGGCAGCCCGGCGGCCCGAACGAAGTTCCCCAGCACCACCCCCGCCACCAGCAGACCCAGCCACAGCCCGTGGCGCCGCTGCACGGTGTCGCGCTCGCGCTCGGGCGCGCCCGCCAGGTGCGTGGACGCCCAGAATGCCAGCATGGTGAGCACCCACGCCGGCTGGTCGGAAAGCTCCCAGTGGCTCAGGTCCAGCACCCCCGGCGCCATCGCCAGCAGCAGCGCCGCGCCGAACGCGATCCCGGGCGTGCTGGTGCGGCGCAGCCACAGGTACGACAGGCCCACCGCCGCCACCGAGCAGAGCAGCACCACCACCTTCATCACGATCCAGCCGCGCAGCCCTACCATCCACAGCAGCGCCAGGAACGCGGGCCACAGCGGCGGATACTGCGTGTGCGGCCGCATGGCCGGGTCCCACAGCTCCAGGTAGCGGTGCTTTTCGGCCAGCGACTGGGCCAGCGCCATGTAGGTGGCGTTGTCGCCCCCCACGTACGGCGTGGGGTTGAAGGCGGCGATCGCCAGCACCAGGTGCAGCAGCGCGAACGCGAGGGCCAGCTTCCACGGGGCCGCGTTGGTGACGCGCGTGAAGAGGCTCTCCCGGGGCGTGGAAGCCGCGGGGGCGGGTGGGCCGGCCTTGCGTTCGGCGCGCCTGCGTTGGGAACGAGCGTGTGTATCGGCCACGGCGTGGTCGGCCAGATGAAAGCGGAGCGGGTGTGGAGCCGGTGGGAGGGTCGCGAACGGGAAAGATAACGCGGCGCGGACAGCGCCGGGAGGGAGCGGCCTATCCTTTCTTCCCGTGGCCCCGGCCGCCGCCGTTGCCGCGCCCCTTCCCCCCGCCGCGCCCATGCTCGATGCGGTCGATCCGCTGCCGCACCTCGCGCGGCACCCGCACCGGCACGCGCGCCGCCGTTCGTACCGGCGGCGGCGTGGGCGACGGCGGCGTGGGCGAGGGCGCGGCGGAGGCTGTCCGCTCCGGCTCCGAATCATCACGCGAGTCCGCGCGGCCTTCTGGGGTGGACGCCGCGGCGGACGCACCACCCGTCCGCCCGCGCCGCCAGACGGTGAGGCGCGACGCCACCACGAACCCGCCGTCCGTGCGGCCCTCCACGCGCACCGAGTCACCCCCCGTGATGCCGGCGGGCTCCACCCGCGAGCTGTCGGGCGCCACCGTCTCGGTGCCCAGGCCCACGACCACGCGCAGGTCGGGGAGCGCGGGGTCGGCGGGGCGCACCAGCAGCGCGGCGCCGTCCTCCGACGCGCTGAGCACGGTGCCGCGCGCGTCCACCTGGGCCGGCACTGCGTCGCCGCCGGCCATGCGGATGCCGTTCACCAGCAGCACCGGTGGCCCCTCCAGCGCCAGCGCGCGGGGAAAGGCGCGGCGCGTGGCGCCGTCGGTGCGCAGTGCGTGCAACTGCAGCCGGGTGCCGGCGGGAACGTTCTGCAGCATCACCGAGCCCACGGTGTCCACGCCGCGCACCAGCCGCAGCGTGACCGGCCCGGCGCTCAGGTCGCGCAGGTCGAACGCGCCGCGCTTCACCTCCGCCTCGCGCCCCGCCTCCACCGCGAACACCGACGTGGGCACCGCCGCCGTGTCCGCGAAGTCGCCGCGGATGGACACGCGCTCGCCGCCGTCGCCGCATCCCCCCAGCGCCGCCGCCAGCAGAAAACCCATCGGGATGATCCGTCTCATGCCACGCCGGTTGGGCAGGGACCGTGCCTTGGCGGTGCGACCCCTCGGTGCGCATCGTTGCCCGGTGTTCGCCACTTACGCGCTCTCGATCCGATTCTCTTGTACTAAATGCAGGGTGGATGTATTTTAACTGACGAACGCGCGGGTTTTCTGCATATATCCGCCCGTAGATTCAAAAGTTCTACCCAGGAGTGGGCCGTGCTCATCCGGTTCCGGGCCGAGAACATCCGGTCGATCAAGACCGAGCAGGAGCTGTCGCTCGTGGCGTCGGCGCTCACGGAGCACGAGGAGACGCTCGTGCACGCGCCGCAGTATGACCTGAATCTGCTGCGCTCGGCGGGGATCTACGGCCCCAACGCATCGGGGAAGTCGAGCGTGGTCGAGGCGATCGCCTTCATGCAGGCGGCGGTCGTCTACTCGCACGTGGGGTGGAAGCCGACCGACGGCGTGCCGCTGACGACGTTCGCGCTCGACCCGGTGTATGCCGAGGCGCCCTCCATGTTCGCGGCCGACCTCCTGCTGGACGGAGTACGCTACGAGTACGGCTTCGTGGCCGATGCGTCGCGGATCCGCGAGGAGTGGCTGTACGCCTGGCCCCGGGGCCGCCGCCAGGAGTGGTTCACCCGCGACGTGGACCAGGACGACGAGTACGTCTTCAGCCGGCTCCTTTCCGGCGAGAATCGCGCGATCCGGGCGCTGACGCGGCCAAACAGCCTCTTCCTGTCGGCCGCCGCGCAGAACAACCACGAGATGCTGTCGCCCGTGCACCGGTGGTTCGCCGACCAGCTGCTGGTGGCGGGAGACCGGATGCGCGGGACCCTGGCGGCGCGCGTGGGCGACCGCTGCCGCGACGCGGCCTACCGCGACAGCGTGTTCGAACTGCTGAAGGCCGCCGACCTGGGGATCAGCGGTCTCCAGCTGGTGGACGACGACGCGGTGTCGCTCCTGTCGAAGGCCGCCGACGCGATGTTCAACGTGTTCGGCGACGGCAACGTGGGCAACCTGCGCCTCCTGCACCGCGCCGGCGCCGGCCCCGACGTGGCGCTGGCGTTTTCGGACGAGTCGGCCGGCACGCGCACGCTGTTCACGCTGGCCGGCACCATCGTGGAGGCGCTCGCGTCGGGGGGAACGCTGGTGGTCGACGAGCTGGACCGGAGCCTTCATCCGCACCTGTCCACCCAGATCGTCCGCACCTTCAACGACCCGGCGGCCAACCCGCGGAACGCGCAGCTCATCTTCAACACGCATGACACCAACCTGCTCGACGCCGGCATCCTGCGGCGCGACCAGGTGTGGTTCACCGAGAAGGGGGACGACGGCGCCACACACCTCTTCCCGCTCACCGACTTCCGCGCGCGGAAGTCCGAGAACCTGGAGCGGGGCTACCTCCAGGGCCGGTACGGCGCCGTTCCGTCGGTAGGCACGCCGGTGCGGGGAACCGGCGCCTGATGCCCCGGCGTGACTCGGGCGAGCATGGGCGTCCGCTGCGCCGGCGGGCGGCCTTTCGCGATCCGCTGCCGCTGGTGCTGGTGGTGTGCGAGGGGAAGGTGACGGAGCCGGAGTACATCGACGGCTTCCGCCTGGCCCACGGCGCCAACACCGTGCGCGTGGACGTGAGGAGCCCCGGCGGCGATCCGCGGGCGCTGGTGGAGCGCGCGGTTGCGTTGCGCGCCGAAGCCGAGGCCGACGCGCGGCGGAGCCGTGACGCCAACTTGGCCTATGACGAGGTGTGGTGCGTGTTCGACGTGGACGAGCACCCCCGGGCGGATGCCGCCCGCCAGCTCGCCGCGATGGAAGAGATACGCCTGGCGGTATCGAACCCCTGCTTCGAGCTGTGGCTGCTGCTGCACCTGGCCGATCACGGGGCGCACGTGACGGCGGCGCAGGTCGGAAAGCTGCTTCGCAAGCAGCTGCCCGGGTACGACAAGCATCTGCGCTTCAACGATTTTGCCACGGGCTACGCGGACGCGGTGAGGCGGGCGGAGTCGCTCGGCCGCCGCGTTGCCGACGGGGGCCGCGCGGAGGGAAACCCGTCCACCGGCGTGCACCGGCTCACCGAGCGCATCCGCCAGTTCGGCAAGGAAGCGCGGCTGTAGTAACGGCCTCGTCGTCCGAGTCCGGATTACGCGGGCACCGGCTCGCCTTCGCCGACTACGGTGGCGATGCGGGAGCGGACGGCGTCCATCAGGGCGTCGGCGCCCGAGGCGCCGAGCGTGGACACCTCGTGGGCGGGAATGGGGGGGAGGAAGTGGATGTGGATGACGCGCGGGGTGATGCGCCACGAACCCTTGCGCATGATCTCGAAGCTGCCGGTGATGGCGGTGGGCACGATGGCCACGCGCGACTCGGCCGCCAGCATGAACGC
>DASSJS010000153.1:0-2832 GCA_035691085.1 Longimicrobium sp. | reverse complement strand
CACGACGCCCCGGGCCTGGCGCGAATGCCGGGCCCGAAGATCCCGCGGTGATCGGCGGCTACCGGTCCTCTTTCGGCTTGCCCCCGCGCTTCCGCTTGCCGAACGGGTTGGGGATCAACCCACCGCCCTCGTCCCACGGAGCGCGCGGAATCTCGGGCGGCCCGGGAGGCACGCGGCGGGGATCGACCTTTTCATCCCACGGCGTGGGGATCTGGGGCTTCTTGAAGATGTCCATGCCGATATCTCCCGCTGGGCTGAGTGACGGTGGATGCGAGGAACGCCGAGTGGCTCCGACGCAATCTACGGGCGCGCTCCCAGCGAAGTTGCACCCATCAGGGCAAGGGCGGCGAGGATGTGAACCACGGCGGGCGCGCAGGGTACAGGCTCGCGGCGGTGCGATGTGGTTGCGCGGGGCGGGATGAATCGGAATGATCCGGGGCCTTCCGCGCGGGATGCCCCGGATTTCGCGTTTGATGGAGATGGATGGTGGCGGATCGGGACGTGAACCTGGCTGATGAACCACGGCCGCTGGTGGCCGCGCCCGGCGTGCACGGGCGCAGGCGCGAGCTGGCGCGCTTTGCCGTGCGCCCCAACCTCGGCGCGGGGCTGCGCGCCGGCGTGGCGACGGTCGCGCCGATCCTGATCGCCCAGGCGCTGGGGATTCCCGGCGCCACCTGGCTGGGCCTGGCCGGCTTCAGCACCGCCATCGGCGACAAGGGCGGCGCCTATGCCACCCGCGCCCGCACCATGGCCGGCCTGGGCGTCGGCATCGCCATCGCGGGGATGCTGGGGGGCGTGGCCAGCGGCCGCCCGCAACTCTCCATCCCCTTCATCTTCCTCCTCGCCACGGCCGGCGCGTTCATGCGCGCCTTCGGAGCCGCGCCGGGCACGGTTGGGCTCTCCGCCGTCATCACCTTCGTCATCTCCCTCTCCGCTCCGGCGCACTCGCTGGGCGAGGTGGCGGTGCGCGGCGGGGCGCTGCTGGCGGGGAGCGCCTTCGCCATGGCGCTGTCGCTGTTCCTGTGGCCGGTGCGCGCGTACGCCCCGGCGCGTGGCGCGCTGGCCGAGTGCTGGCGCGCGCTGGCGGAGTACGCCGACTCGGTGGCGCACGCGCAGCCGCGCGACTTCGCCCGCTTCCGCTCGGCGCTCGAGGCGGCGCGCACCACGCTGGCCGAAACGCGCCGCGGCCGCCCCGGCGAGAGCGGGCGCGGCGAGCGGCTGCTGATGCTGAGCGAGACCGCGAACCGCACCTTCGGCGCGCTCACCGCGCTGGGCGGCGCGCTGGACGCGGCGGCGTGGAGCGGCAACACCGACGGCGTGGAGCGGGCGCGCCAGACCGCCGGGCAGGTGGCCGCGCTGGCCCGCGAGCTGGCCGACGCGGTGGAGCGCGAGCGCGAGCCCGCGCCACTCCCCTTCCCCGCCGAGGACCCGGCGGAGGCGGGCGGATGGCTGGACCGGATGGCCGCCACGCTGCGGCACGAGGCCACGCTCGGGTGGCGGACCGCCGCCGGCGTGGAGAGCGGCCGCCCCGTGCGCCTTCCCGACACCCCCACCGAGAGCCGGCAGACGGTGATGGAGGTGCTGCGCGAGAACCTGACCCCGCGCTCGGTCACCCTGCGCCATGCGCTGCGGGTGGGCGCCACGGCGGCGATCGCGACGGCGCTGGCACACGTGCTGGGCGTGCAGCGCGGCTACTGGGTCACGCTCACGGCGCTGATCGTGTTGCAGCCCTCCGCGGGCGCCACCTGGGTGAAGGGGGTGCAGCGCATCGGCGGCACGGTGGCGGGGGGGATCGTGGCGGCGGGGATCATCGCGCTGGTGCACGACCCCGCGGTGCTGCTGGCGATCGTGTTCGTGCTGGCCGTCGCCGCGGTGTCGGTGCTGCTGGTGAACTACGGGGTGTACAGCGCGCTGCTGACGCCCACGTTCGTCCTGCTGGCCGAGACGAGCACGCCGGACCCGCACCTGGCGGGGATCCGGATGGTGAACACGCTGATCGGCGGCGCGCTGGCGCTGCTGGCGGCGAAGGTGCTTTGGCCCGCGCCCGAGGGGCTGGCCTTCCGCGGCCGCCTGGCCACGGCGATCCGCGCGCTGGCCGCATACGTCCGCGTGGCCACGCGCCGCCACGCCCACGCCGCCACGCGGGCCGAGACCGACGACGCCCGCCGCGCCGCCGGCCTGGCGGTGCTGAACGCCGAGGAGTCGCTGCAACTGGTGCTGTGGGAGGCCCGGCGCGACCGCACCGGCGAGGCCGGGATGGCCGCGCTCGCCTACGTCCGCCGCGCCGCCGAGGCCGCCAACGCGCTCGGCTACGCGCAGGCCTCGCGCCCGGAAGAGTCCGTGCACGTGGCCACCTTCGGCGAAGAAGCGGAGCGCGCGCTGGAGGCGCTGGCGGACGGCTTGGAGCACGGACCGGAAGATCTGCCGATCCCCGATCTCACCGCGCCGCCCTCGAAGCCCGTGGTCGCCCGGCTGATGTCGGAGCTTGCGGAGGACGTGCGCTCGCTGGGCGGGGTGCTGGCGCGCGGGCTGGTGTCGGCCCGCGAGGAGGATGCGCCGCGGAGCCCTCTCCCTGGCGCCTGAGAGCGCCTGTCCCTCCCCCGAACTGCAGGGGAGGGACCGTCTGCGTGCCCTGCCACCAAACGCGCACTTCGCAACGGCGGTGTGGCCGGGTTTGTGAGCCACGCTCCCGTGCCTCTCCCGCAGTCCGCGAAGGCGGACTTCCCGCCGTTCCAGCGCCGGGTTTCAACCCGGCGGCGCCCCCGGTCGTGAAGAAGCTTGCCCTTTCACACGAATGCTCGAGTGCAGTCCGCGAAGGCGGACTTCGGGCCG
>DASSJS010000152.1:0-6251 GCA_035691085.1 Longimicrobium sp. | reverse complement strand
GCGGCAGCACCTTCACCGTCCGCCTCCCGCTCTCTCCCCCGCCAGAGCTCACGGCGCCGGCGGAGGGAGACGCATAAGGTCTACGCTGACCAGACGCCGGCCGGACGCAGACTGACGGAGGAGCAGAGAAGCCATGTCTCTGCTCCTCTGCCTTTTCGGTTGGAACAAGGCCGCCTGATGTGAACGCAGAGGCAGGCAGAGATAGGCAGAGCCAGGCAGAGAACAACTCGCAGTTCCTCTGCTTTTCTCTGCTTTCCTCTGTCTATCTCTGCGTTCATCCCGCCGTTGCCGTTCAGGAATACCGGCGGATCAGAACTCGTTCTTGTACGACAGGAACTTGAACTCCCCATCTCGTTCGATGATGGTGCCGAAGAGGCGCTCGCTCTTCGCCTCTCCATCGTGCCGCAGGGTGACGCGGCAGCGGTCCCACAGGCGGTTACGGCCTTCCGCACGCGGCCGTGGATCGCACCGGGTGGAGACGTAGCCCATCGATTGCCCGCCGCGCCGCTGGAAAAGACGGCCGATTCCCTTCTCACTCTCCTGCAGGGTCAGGAACCAGAGGAGCGCGGGCGCCATCCGTCGCGGGGAATGCGTGAACTCGGTGGATGGGTAGTAGAGGTACGCGAACTCCGCGCGCGACACGATCATCCGCCGTACCGCCGCCGTGTCGGCGCGCTCCACGGCTCGGGTGAAGGCACGCACCAGCGCCTCGCGCGAGCGCTCCCCGCCCGTCAGCGCCGCGGGCTCGGCCAGCCCCTCGCGGAAGCGGCGTATCTCCTCCTCGGGGGAAAGGATGCTGTCCACGTGCGACCCCGGCACGGGCGCCGCCGGAGCCACAGCGGCGGGCCGGGAGGTGGCGGCGTGCGCAAAGCCATCATCGCCGCGCGAACATCCGGCGGCGAGGGGAAGGGCGAGGAGGAACGCGACGGCGGCGGAGCGGAACGAGATCGTCATCATCCCTTGAAGAACAAAGCGGTTGAACGCGGTGACCGGCCGGCACCCGGGGATGGGCGCCGGCCGGTGTCGGTCGGATACGCGCGGACTCAGTTGCGTGCGTAGTTCGTCCAGCCCTGCCACCACTTGGGGCCGGCCGGGTCCGCCGCGCCGCGGTAGGCGGTGCCGGCCACCACGCCCCCCGCCTTCGTCTGCAGCGCGCCGGTGAAGGTGGCCAGGCCGCCACTCGCCGCCGCCGAGCCGGCCGCCGGCGTCCAGTCGAACGAGGCCGCGGTGTGCGCGGCGGTGGTGGCCGGGAAGGTGGTGAACAGGCTGGCCGTGGTGGCCGCCGAGCTCTCGATGGCGTTGGCCGCGGCATCCACCGAGTAGCGCTCGTTGCCGGCCTCGAACACCGCGGCGTTCTCCACCGACAGGATGTTCTTCACCTGCAGGTCGCCCGCGGTGATGCGGTCGTTGGTGGCGGCGTCGCGGATCGACATCGCCACGGGCCAGCGGGCGACGATCCCGTTCACGTAGTAGCCGCCGGTGCCGCGCCGCAGCACCATCCCGCGCCCGCCGGCCGCCGGAACGCTCACGGGGGTGTTGCGCAGCCCCACCAGGGTGAAGTTGGCGAAGATGGGGATGGTGTACGGCTGCGAGTTGAAGCCGTTCACGCAGTTGGCGCCGTTGCAGCCGTCGTTCTCGATCCCCTGCGGGTCGCTCGACACGTTCCCCGCGCCGTTGCGCGGCGGGATGATGGTGTCCTGGTAGGCGATCAGGAACTGGTTGCGCCCCGAGAAGCCCTCGCTGGCGTCGAAGTGGTCGTCGCCGCTTTCGTAGCTCACCAGGTACTTGCCGTCCACCGCGCCGCCGAACCACTCGTAGCTGTCGTCGAGCCCGCTCATCGCCTGCAGGTAGCTGAGCCGTGTCCCCGAGCCCACCGCCGCGAAGGTGAACGAGTTCAGCTCCTGGTCGGGCGCCGGGCCGAAGCCCGCGAACTCCACGCGCACGTAGCGCAGCTCGCCGCTGTCGTCGGCGTTGTTGTTCCCGCCCGAGTAGGTCACGGCGTAGTTGGTGCCGCCGGTGTTGGAGCCTTCCAGCAGGATGGGATCGGCGCGGTTGATGATGCCGTTGCCCACGATGATCAGCCCGCCCCAGTCACCCGGCTGCCGCTGCCCGGCGGAGCGGTTGGAGGTGAACACGATCGGCCTGGCCGCCGTGCCGATGGCGATGATCTTCGCCCCGCGCAGGATGAAGAGCGCCGAGCTGGGGAGCCCCTCGATGCGCGTGCCCTCCTCGATCGTCAGCGTGGCGCCGTTGGCCACGTGCACGAAGGCGCCCAGGACGTAGACGGTGTCGCTGTCGAAGCGGCGGTTGCTGGTGATGTCGGTGCCGATGGTCACCACCGGGCGGTTGAGCAGGGTGACGCTCTGGGCGCCGGTGTAGTCGCTCTTCGCGCTCCCCTTCACCGCGGCCACGCGATAGCTGTACGTGGCGCTGGGCTCCAGCCCGCTTTCGGTGAACGGTGAGCTGGGCACGGTGCCCACGGTGGTGAAGTCGGTGCCGGTGCCGGTGGCGCGCTGCACCTCGTAGGTGGTGGCGCCGGGCACGGTGTTGAAGGTCACCGTCACCGAGCTGGGGCCGCTGGCGGTCACCGCCAGCCCCGTGGGCGCGAACAGGTCGTCGCTGCTCCCCGTCCCCGAATCGCACGCGGCCAGGGCGGCGGCCCCAAGGGCAAGGCACACGCCCACCAGCCGGCGGGAAAACTGGATCATCGCTTCACCTGACAGAGTTGGAATGAGAACCGGCGGCGCCCTCTCGGAGCGCCGCCGGAATTCTCGCCTGCCGCTGTATCCGCGCGGCCGGTTCCGTGTCGCGATTGCGTCACGCCTCTCCCACCCCTCCGTCACCTTCGCGCGGACACCGTTCCCGATCTTCATCCCCGAGGAACCCGAGGGACCAGAGGAACCGCCCGCAGTTCCTCTGGTCCCTCTGGTCCTCCAGACTCAGGGTTGAATATGCAGTTGTCGTTACATCACTGAGTCCGGTCTAATAAGTCACGATCTCCAGTTCGGCTCCCGATGGAGCAAGAAAGCGGCTTTCGAGAATGCGCTCAGACGCACGAGCTCGACCTCGGGATACATCGAAGTACCCCGCGAAAAGGGGGTCCGACTCGGCTTTCGGACTTTTTAGACCGGACTCATCACTGGCGGACGGTGAAGCCGATGCCCAGCGAGCGGCCGGTGGTGTAGCGCTCGCGCACCAGGTCGCCCTGGCGGATCTCGAAGGGCGAGTCGAGCAGGTTCTCGGCGTCGATCTTCAGGCCCACCGCGCGGCGCACCGGAAAGCGCACGGAGAAGTCGAGCACGTGGCGCGGCTGCTCGTAGCTGTCCGGCAGCGGGCGCTCGGCCGCGCTCACGATGCGGCGGCCGGCCACGTTGTACAGCAGCGTGGCGCTGGTGCCGCGCCCCTCGCCCGTCCACGTCAGCCCCGCGTTCACGACGTACGGCGACTGCCCCACCATCGGCCGCTTCGAGTTGGTCTGGCTGCTGATGTCGGTGCCGATGTCGATGCGGCTCTTCATCACCGTGGCGTTGGTGAAGAAGGTCATCGGCTCCAGCGCCGGAGTGACGAAGCCCAGCGAACGCCGCGCCTCCAGCTCCACGCCGTAGTTCCGCGCGCTCCGGGCGTTCACGAACGTCACGATCGGCGTCCCCGAGGTGGCGAGATAGACGCGCTCGATCGGGTTGGTGAAGCGCTTGGCGAACAGCGCCACCGAGAACACCTCGCCGCTGTTGGGATACAGCTCCCAGCGCACGTCGAAGTTGTCGATCAGCGTACGCTCCAGCTTCTCGTTCCCGCGCACCTCCTCGTCACCCAGCACGTTGCGGTACAGGATCGGCGCGATCTCGCGGTACTCCGGCCGGCTCAGCGTCCGCGAATACGAGAGGCGGAGGTTCTGCACGTCGGTCACCCCCCAGTTCAGGGCGATGGACGGCAGCACGTCGGTGTACGCGGGGTTCGCCCGCACGGCGTCGCCGAAGGTGGGCGTGGCGTTCACCGTCACGTCCGAGTGCTCCACCCGCGCGCCGCCGACCAGCCGGATGGCGGGGGTCACGAAGAACTCCAGCATCCCGTACCCGGCGCTCAGCCTGTCACGCGCGCCGTAGCTGCCGCCGGCCGAGAGCGAGGTGATGTTCAGCACCGACTGCCCCGCCGCCGTCAGGTGCCCGTCGAAGATCTCCTCGGGCGTCCCCTCGCGCGCCTCGCGGGGGAGCGTACCGGGGGCCGAGATGCTGAAGCTGCGGTTGTCGGCGTCGCGGTCCGTCGCGCGGTACAGGCCGCCGATCTTCAGCCGGTGCGCGCGGGCGCCGCGGCCCAGCATCATCTGCCAGTCGGCCTGCCCCTCCCACGCCGTCTCGTGCAGCGCGCCGAAGGTGCGCACCGCCGCCTCGTTGCTCCCGCCGTACCACGCGGGCGCCAGCTGCTGCCCCGTGGCCGGGTCGGTCTCGGCGGAATAGACGATCTCGGAGCGGTCGGGCTCCACGCGGTCCACCGCGCTGTTCGACACCGACCAGCCGAAGGTGTTGCGGCCGAACAGCAGGTGCTCGCCGCGCAGCTGGTTGCTGCGGACGGCCCGCTCCACGAAGCGCAGGCGGTCGATGTACAGGGGGATCCGCGCCAGGTTCTCGGTGCTCCCCAGCTCGCTGCGCCCCTCGTTGTCGGCGCTGCGGTTGTAGCTGTTGCTCAGGTCGATCCGCGAGCCGGTGCCCAGGCGATACGTCAGGTTCGCGATCCCGCCCCAGAGGACGCTGGTGGACGCGCTCTGCCCCGTGAAGCGCGAGGCCTCCACGGCGTTGCCGTTCTCGTCGGGCTGCGCGGTGGCGCGCACCTCGCCCACGTGCGCCTCGTACACGTGCGAGTACGTCCCGCTCGCCACCAGCCCCAGCTCGCGCCCCAGGAGATCCGTCGACCCGCCGAACGACAGCGCGGCCGAGGCGTTCGGCTTCCCGCTCTCCATCCGCGGGCTCCAGGCGTTGCGCATCGAGCCGATCAGCCGGTTCTTGTCGTCGGCCGTCAGGCGCCCGCTCAGGTCGGTGTACTGCAGGATGGAGGGAAGGCGGCGGTCGGCGCCCGCGTACGCCAGCCACTCCTGTCCCACGGTGGGCGCGAACGGCAGCGTCTTCCCGGTGACCGCCGCGTTGTAGCCGCTGGAGAGTGAGAAGTTTACGAACGGCCGGCTGGGCGCCTCGCGGGTGCGGATGTTCACCTGCGCGCCGCTGAAGTCGCCCGGCTGGTCGGGCGTAAACGTCTTGCTGGTGGTGATGGCGGCCAGGAGGCCGGAGGGGAACAGGTCGAGCGGAACCACCTTGCGCTCGGGCTCGGGGCTCGGGATGCGGGCGCCGTTCAGGGAGGTGGTGGTGTAGCGCTCGCCCAGGCCGCGCACGAACACGTACTTGCCGTCCTGCACGGTCACGCCGCTCACCCGCTGCACCGCCTGCGCCGCGTCGCCGTCGGGCGAGCGGGCGATCTGCTCGGCGGTGACGGAGTTCACCACGCCGGTGGCGGTGCGCTGCTCGTCGAGGGCGCGGTTCACGCTCCCGCGCTCGCGCGCGCCGGTCACGGTGAGCGCCTGCAGCTGCACGCCCGCGGGCTGCAGCGTGATGTCGAGGTTCACGGCGCCGCCGGCGGCGACGCGCACGCCGGTCACCGTCTTGGCCGCGTAGCCGATCAGGTTCACCACCAGCGCGCGCTCGCCGGCGGGCACGTTGCGGAGCGAATAGCGGCCGTCCACGCCCGCGTTGGCGGTGATGGTGGTGCCCTGCACCGTCACGCGCGCGGCGGTGAGCGGGCGGCCGGTCTGCGAATCGAGAACCCGCCCGGCGATCTGCCCGTTCCCCTGGGCGGCCGCGCGGAGCGGGAGGATGAGCGTCAGGAGCAACGCCGCGAGCAGTCGCCCGGTCGGTCTGCCTGGCATTTGGATGGCAACCTTGGTTGGGTGTGCGGGCGGGCCGGTGGTTCCGGCCCGCGAGACAGCCCTGAGGTTACCGCCCGTTCGCATCGATGCATGCTCCACCCCGTCACCGTTGCGTCACGGCTTGGCGATGCATGCGTGAAGGTTCGCGATCCGTCCCCCGGCCCATTCTGAACGGGAGCGGGAAAGTCTCCGTTACGCCTGGGATTTCGTGACGAAGCGCCGTTACGGAGCGATGTAACGGCGGAAGGAACGCCGGACCACCAGCCTCGTGCTCCTCACCGGAATCGATACGATCCGCTGGCCTCGCACCCCGGGTTGAAACCCGAGGCTACAACGGCCC
>DASSJS010000151.1:0-7393 GCA_035691085.1 Longimicrobium sp. | reverse complement strand
CGCCTGCATGCTTCGTTCACTGCGTCATCAGGGGGAATCGAGCCCTCCCGGTCCTCCGTGCGTCTCCGCAGTCTTCGTGGATACGGCGAATGATCGCTATCCTGCCATCGACGCGCAGGACGTGCACGACGGCCGGACTCGTGTCGTGATCCCCTGATCGATCCGTTGAGACAGCCGGCCTTCCGTGAGTGGCTGCCGGGGCGAGGGGGGCTCTCCAAAACCTTTCGATACTCAGCGCGAGCGCCACCTGCAGCCACTCGCCGATCGGATCGGCGCGAGCAGGAGACCTGCTGCAACGAAATACGCGATGAACCACAAAAAATTTCGATCCTCAGCGCGAGCGCCGGCCTGCAGCCACTCTCCGGAGGGATTCGCGCAGGGGAAGGTATGTATCCACGTAGGACGATGATGTGACTTCACTTTCGTTCGTTGCGCGACGCGGGTAGCCGGGTGAGATTCATCGTCTACCGCAACCCGACCCAACCATCCACGCGAGACCCCGTGATGATTGCATCCATCCATCCCCCGCGCCGCCCGTGGCTGCGCGGCCTGGCGCTGGCCGCCGCGCTCGGCGCCGCCACGCCGCTGGCCGCGCAGGTCAAGTCGCTCGGGATCGACACCACCGGCTTCGACCGCAGCGTCCGCCCGCAGGACGACTTCTACCAGTTCGTGAACGGCGGCTGGCTGCGGACGGTGCAGATCCCCGCCGACCGCACCGGCTGGGGCTTTTCGGCGATGCTGGCCGAGCAGTCCGAGACCACGCTGCGCCAGGTCCTGGACGAGGCGGTGGCGGCGCGCAACGCCGCGCCGGGCTCCGACACGCAGAAGCTGGGCGACCTGTACGCCAGCTTCATGGACAGCGCCCGCATCGAGTCGCTGGGGATCACCCCGGTGCAGGGCGACCTGGCCCGCATCCGCGCCATCCGCGGCCGCGCCGACTACCCGGCGGCGTTCGTGGCCGCGCTGAAGAACGGCATCCCCAGCCCGTTGGGGATGGGCGTGCGGCAGGATGCCAAGCAGTCCGACCGCTACACCGTGTACGTGGGCGCCTCGGGGCTGGGCCTTCCCGACCGCGACTACTACCTCCTCCCCGACGCCCGCCTGCAGGCCGCGCGCGACGCGTACGTGGCCTACATGGAAACGCTGCTGCGGCTGGCCGGCGAGAACGACCCGGCCGGCACCGCGCGCCGCGTGCTGGCGTTCGAGACGCAGCTCGCCACCCGCCAGTGGGACCGCGTGCGCAGCCGCAACCGCGACCTGACCTACAACAAGAAGACGCTGGCCGAGCTGCAGCAGCTGGCCCCCGGCTTCGACTGGCAGGCGTACATGCGCGCCGCCGGCGTGAACGTGGCCGACGTGATCGTTCCCACCCCCAGCTACTTCGCGGGGATGGACAGCGTGCTCGCCGCCACCCCGGTGGGCGACGTGAAGGCGTACATGACCGTGCGCCTCCTCGACGACGCCGCGCCCTACCTGAGCTCGCCCTTCGTGGCCGCCAACTACCAGTTCCGCGGCCGCGTCCTCTCGGGCCAGCAGGCGCAGCGCGAGCGGTGGAAGCGCGGCGTGGGGCTGGTGAACGGCGGGCTGGGGATGCTGCTGGGCAAGGAGTACGTCCGCCGGACCTTCCCCGCCGAGAACAAGGCGGCGATGCAGCGGCTGGTGGCGAACCTGATGACCGCCTTCGGCCAGGGGATCGACGAGCTGGCGTGGATGAGCCCCGAAACCAAGCGGCAGGCGCACGAGAAGCTGAGCCACATCACCGTCAAGATCGGCTACCCCGACGTGTGGCAGGACTACTCGGCGCTGCAGATCCGCCGGGGCGACCTGCTTGGCAACCTCCGCGCGGTCTCGCAATACCAGTGGAACCGCAACGTCGGCCGGCTGGGCAAGCCCGTGGACCGGACCGAGTGGGGGATGACGCCGCAGACGGTGAACGCGTACTACAACGCCTCGAACAACGAGATCGTCTTCCCCGCGGCCATCCTGCAGCCCCCATACTTCGACCCCAAGGCCGACGACGCGGTCAACTACGGCGGGATCGTGGCGGTGATCGGCCACGAGGTGAGCCACGCCTTCGACGACCAGGGCCGCAAGAGCGACGGCGCCGGCAACCTCCGCGACTGGTGGACCCCGGCCGACGCGGCCGCCTTCCAGGAGCGCACGGCCATGCTCGACGCGCAGTACAGCGCCTACGCGCCGCTCGAGGGGATGCACGTCAACGGCAAGCTCACCATGGGCGAGAACATCGGCGACCTGAGCGGGCTGGCGGTGGCCTATCGCGCGTACCGCAACTCGCTGAACGGCCAGGAGGCGCCGGTGATCGCCGGCTTCACCGGCGACCAGCGCTTCTTCCTGGGCTGGGCGCAGGTGTGGCGCCGCATCTCGCGGGACGAGGCGCTGCGCAACCAGCTCCTCACCGACCCGCACTCGCCCGCCCAGTACCGCGGCAACGGCCCGCTGGTGAACAACGAGGCCTTCTACCGCGCCTGGGGCGTGAAGGAGGGCGACAAGATGTACCGCCCCGATACGCAGCGCGTGCGCATCTGGTAAGCGCGTCGGGAGGATGAACACGACGGCCCGGGTCCCTTCGCGGATCCGGGCCCTCGTTTTCGCCGGGGATGAACCGCACCAGCCATGAACACGGAGCAGCGGAGTAAAACGGAGTCAGACGGGAACTAACGAGTGCAGTTCTCCGTCTGACTCCCCTCTCTCCGCTGCTCCGTGTTCACTCAGGAGGACTCGATCCCGCTCCGGAGCCATCCGAACCGCGGATGGGCCGAAGTTGCATGCCCGTGAAACGGCCCCGCCCCGGATGCTTCCGGAGCGGGGCCGTCCGAGCGCTGTTCCCTGTTCCCTATTCCCTGTCACCCGCGGTTCCGAGATTGCGGCGCAGCAGCGCCTCGGGATCGGGATCGCGCCCCATGAACTCGCGGAACAGCTCGTCCGGGTCCGTGTCGTCGCCACGGGAAAGGACGGAGCGCACGAACGCGCGGCCCACCTCGGCGTTGAACAGCCCCTCGCGCTCGAAGCGCGAGAAGGCGTCGGCATCGAGCACCTCGCTCCACATGTAGCTGTAGTACCCGGCCGAGTACCCGCCCGAGAAGATGTGCGAGAAGCTGGTGATGAAGTGGTCTTCCGCGAACTCGGGGCGGTGCGCGAAGCGGCCCAGCACCTGCTTGGCCCGCTCCACCGGGTCCTCGCCCGAGGCCGGGTCGTAGGCCACGTGCAGGTCCAGGTCCACGGTGCCGAACGACAGCTGCCGCATCTGGAAATGCGCCGCCATGAAGGTGCGCGCCGCCTGCATCTTGGCGAACAGCTCGTCGGGGATCGGCTCGCCCGTCTGCCAGTGGCGGGCGAACAGGTCCAGCGCCGGACGCTCCCAGGTCCAGTTCTCCATGATCTGGCTGGGCAGCTCCACCCAGTCGGCCGGCACGTGCGTGGAACCCAGCGACGCCACCTCCACGCGGCTCAGCATGTGGTGCAGCATGTGGCCGAACTCGTGGAACACCGTCTCCACCTCGCGGTGGGTGAGCAGCGCCGGCCGGCCGTCGGCCGGGGGCGACACGTTGGCGGCGATCAGCGCCAGGTGAGGCTCCCACCCCCAGGGCCGCGGCCCGCCCACGATCAGGCCGTTCATCCACGCGCCGGCCCGCTTGCTCTCGCGCGGGAACCAGTCCGTGTAGAAGCGGCCCAGCACCTCGCCATCCTCGTTCTCCATCTCCCACAGCTGCACCTCGGGGTGCCACACCTCCTCGGGCGCCACGGGGCGCACGGTCACCCCGAACAGCTTGCGCGACACCTCGAACAGCCCCGGCAGCACCCGGTCCATGGGGAAGTACGGGCGCAGCGCCTCGGCATCCAGGTCGTAGCGCGACAGCCGCATCTTCTCCATCGCGTAGCTGGCGTCCCACGGCTCCAGCCGCTCGAGGCCCAGCTCGTCGCGGGCGAACGCCTCCAGCTCGGCCTTCTCGCGCTCCCAGTACGGCCGGGTGCGCGCCGTCAGGTCATCCTCGAAGCCCACCGCGCGGCCGCCGCTGCGCGCCATGCTGTCTTCCAGCGCGTAGTCGGCCCAGTCGCGAAAGCCCAGCAGCCCGGCCAGTTCGCGCCGCAGCTCCAGCACGCGCCGGATGATGGGGCGGTTGTCGTGCGGCGGCGCCGACGCGCGGTTCATGTACGCCTTGTACAGCGCCTGGCGCAGGTCGCGGCGCTCGGCGTACTGCATGAACGGCTGCCAGCTCGGCTGGTGCAGCGTGAATCGCCAGCCGTCCACCCCCTTGGCCTGCGCGGCGGCCCGCGCCTGCGCCCGCGCGCTCTCGGGGAGCCCCGCCAGGTCGCCCTCGTCGGTCAGCACCATCTCCCACGCGTTGGTGCTGTCCAGCACGTGGTTGGAGAAATCGGTCAGGATGCGCGACAGCTCGATCTTGATCTCCTCCACCCGCGCCTTCTTCTCCGGCGGCAGGTCGGCGCCGGCGCGGCGGAAGGAGCGCACCGTCTTGTCCAGGTGGCGCGCGTGCACGCCGGTGAGCGCGGCGGCGGCCGGGCTCTCGGCGAACGCCTTCACCGCGCCCCACAGCCGCGCGTTCAGCGGCAGACGGGCGTAGTACGCCGAGAACTCGGGGAGCACCTCCTCGTAGGCGGCGCGCAGCTCGGGCGAGTTCATCACGCTGGTCAGGTGCGAGACGGGGCGGATCACCCGGCCCAGCCGCTCGCCGATCTCGTCCAGCCGGCCCAGCGTGTTCTCGTACGTTCGCTCGCCCGTGAAGGCGATCAGCTCCTCCAGCTCCTGCTCGGCCTCGGCCAGCGCGTGGCGGATGGCCGGCACCACGTGCTCCGGCGCGATCCGCCCGAAGGGGATGGGAAGCTCTCGCCGCAGCAGCGGATTGGCCTCGATCAGTTCGTCAGTGGTGACCGTCACCGGCGTTCCTTGCGGATTGTGACTGGTTCTACGGCAGTGCGTGGACGCACCCCCCTGGTACACCCGGAGCGCGGGCGAAAGTTCGCGTCCGGAACTCCCGTGCCACCACGCGTGCGTGAAGGTGCGCACGCGGCCGCGCGCCCGCAACTCGGCCCGCCCCAGCGCCCGGGGGCGCACCATCCGGGCGAGTGCCCCATCCCCCCGGCCCCGCGGGGAACCGTGGCGGTGCATCCCGCGTGCTCCCCGCGCTTGCGAGCGGACGGATGGGTACCGGAACGACACCCGGACGGCGGCGGGAAGCGACGGGCGGAGACGCCCGGACGATGCGGAATGCGTCGGCGGGTATGTGACGCGGACGCCGTTCACGCGTCGTAGATGCATGCGGGAGCAGGGGATAGACGGTGCGGGAGAGGGAAATTCCGCACAGGGGGTTCCGGTAGCGGACGTTTTGTACCAGATTGATGTTCGATGTGGCGAACAGGCCGTGACGCACATCTCCCGGAACTTTTCGCTTGCGCCCGGCTAATTTCGGCCGTACGCTATCCGGGATATGCTTCGGCCCACGCCGACCCCGCCCGAACCCTGAAATGCGCACAAGACAACGCAGCCGCCCCGCCCCCTCACGCTCCGACCGGCGGCAGCGCGTTCCTCCGGCCCTCACGCGCGGCAGCGAGCGCGTGGCCGCGATCTCCATCCTCGACGAAATCCCCGGTGACCTGGGGCTGGTGCTCTGGCGCTCGGCCCGCAACGTGTTGCTGTGGGCCGAAACACCCCCTTCCAGCCGCGGTGAGCTGTTCACCGGCGAGGCCGGCGCGGGGCGCGTTCAGCTGCTGGCGCACGTCAACGCCGAGCCCGAGCTGCGCGCGCCGCTGCTGGTGATCGCCAACCTGCTGGCGCGCCCCGCCACGGTCGGTCTCCTGCGCCTGGTGAACGCCTGCCGCCGCATCGCGCTGTGGGCCGAGCAGCGCGGCGCCCTGGCCACCGCGCTCGAGTTCCTGCAGGCGGCCTCGCTCGCCTCGCCCGACTCGGCGTCGCTGGCCTTTGGCGTGGGCCGCCTGGCCCGCCGCCTGGCCGACTACGACCGCGCCGAGAGCTGGTACACCCGCGCCGTGGTACAGGCGCGCGAAAACCAGGACTGGCGCTCGTATGCGTCGGCCCTGGCCGGTATCGGCAACCTTCACCTGCAGCGCGGCAACTATCCCGCGGCCAAGCGCGTGCACCTGCGCTGCCTGCACGCGGCCACGCGCCACCGGGTCCAGGAGCTGGTGGCCGCCGCGTACCACAACCTGTTCGACGTGGAGGTCGAGACGCACGCCGGCGCCGAGGCCGAGATCCTGGCCGAGCAGGCGCTGGCCGCGTACGAACCGCACAACCCCGCCCTGCGCTTCCTGGCCTACGACCTCGCGTTCCACTGGAACCTGCGGGGCTCGTTCGCGGGCGCGCTGAAGATTGCCCGCGCGCTGGAGCCCGTGGTGGAAGACCTGCCCATCGCGCCGCTGGTTCAGGGGCTGATCGCCCGCGCCGCCGGGGGGCTGGGTGACTGGAACGCCTACGCCGTGGCCGTCTCGCGCGTGGACGACCTGCTGAGCGATCCCGCCGTTCCCGAGGAAACCGCCGCGCGCACCCTTCTGGGCGTGGCCCACGGCGCGTTCAACATCGGAGACACGCGCTCGGCGGCGCGGTACGCGGAAGAGGCGATGTCGATTGCCCGCAAGCGGTCGGAGGGGCGGGTGGCCCTTGAAGCGGAAGCATTGATGGAGGCCGCCGGGCGCGCGAGCGCGAAGCCGGGCCCCGAGAAGGCCGAGGTGGCCGTCGCGCCCCGGTTGGCAGACCAGTTCGTGCACGTTCTCTCCGCCCCCCGCGCGCGAGTGGCGGCGGGGGTCTGACCCTCAGTGGCCGCTGCCGTACGTTCCTCCGCCCCGGGTGGTGGTGTCAACTTCGGTCAGCACGGGACCGGTGGACGTACGGGTAGGCCTGGAGGCGGTGGGGCTGTCGGCGCAGGCGGCGAGCGAGGCGGCAACGAGGGTCACGAGCACGACATAGCGCAGCTTCATCGGATACTTTCCAGATCGTGTTCAGGGAGATTGGACGTCTGAGTTTGCGTCTGCGGCGGAAACTATCCCCCCGGAGCACGGCGACGGCGGACCCGACGCGTCTCTTTTCGATTATTTCCCGCCACGTTTACTAGACTGCACCACTCTGGTGCGGCAGATTTCTTCGGCAAGTCAACGTAGTAAACGCGTTCTGACCGGAACGGCTCCAAATCCTCTGGCACTGTCCCCATCAGTGCTCTTGGGGCCTGGGCTGGCGGGCGAGGCGGCGGAGCGACAGGTTGTGGGGCGTGGGATCCGCGCCGCCGGACCGTTTCTCTCCCAGCCCCGCTGCCCTTTCATGCCGTCCAATCCGCCCAGCGCCCCAGGCACCTCGCTCATCGAGGCCGCGTTCGACCGCAAGCGCCAGGACCTGGGCGTTCGCACC
>DASSJS010000150.1:0-34343 GCA_035691085.1 Longimicrobium sp. | reverse complement strand
AGAACGGAAAACGGGGCACGCCGCGCTGCTCCAGCAGCCCGGCGGCCTGACCCTCACATGTTTTCACCCCTCACGGCAACTATGGTTCCCGCATGGCTTTAGCTGAGGCGAACAGGTACGTGATCGGGTAGCAGAGTGCGGGCGGCGGGTTGCGGGGAGGAGTAGATTGAGGGGTGCGAGGTGCGTCTGGGGTGCTGGGTGCTGGGTGCTGAGTGCTGAGTGCTGGGTGCTGGGTGCTGAGTGCTGAGTCCTGAGTGGACCCTCCAGGTCCTGAGTCGCTGGTGATGAGATTCGACGCACGGGTGCTGCGGGCGGGAGTCCGCGAAGGCGGACTTCGGGCCGTTGTTGCCGCGGATTCATCCGCCTGGTTCGTGGGTCGTCACGGTCATCGTGCGTCATCGCACGAGGCGGGGATTGCAGAGAAACGATGCCTTACAAGCTGGTGATATTCGATTTCGACGGGACGCTGGCGGATTCGTTCGGGTGGTTCGTGGGGGTGATGAACCAGGTCGCGGATCGGTTCCGGTTCAAGCGCGTCGAGCCACACGACGTGGACCTTCTGCGCAACCACGAGGCGCGGCACATCATCGGGCACCTGGGCGTGCCGATGTGGAAGATGCCGCTGGTCGCCCGCGACTTTCGCGCGCGGATGAACCGCGACATCGGCAGCATCGCCCCGTTCCCCGGCGTGGGCGAGATGCTGGAGCGCCTGGCGAACGGAGGCGTGGCACTGGCGCTGGTCACCTCCAACTCGGCCGAGAACGCGCGGCGCGTGCTGGGCGAACGCCATTTCGGCCTCTTCCGCCACGTGGAGTGCGGCGCCGCCGTGCTGGGCAAACGCCCCAGGCTGCGCAAGGTGCTGCGCGCCGCCCGCACCGCCCCCGCCGACGCCCTCTGCATCGGCGACGAGATCCGCGACCTGCACGCCTCGCGCGCCGAGGGCATCCCGTTCGGCGCGGTGACGTGGGGATACACGAACGCGGACGCTCTGCGGGCGCTGTCGCCCGAGGTGATGTTCGATACGATGGACGAAATCGTGGAGACGATGACGGGGACGGAACCCGGCGCACGGAAGTGAACCCTCATCCTCCAACTCCCCGAACATCACGGCAGTGCCGCAGCCGGGAGCCAGCGAAGGCGGGCTTTGGGCCGTTGTTGCCGCGGATTCATCCGCCTTTCAGTTCCAGAACGTGCACGCTGATTACGCTGGCGAACGCTCCATCGGCGCCCCAAATTACAGGCATCTTCCAGCCTCTTCCCCGCCCCATGCAGCGTGACTGAATCCCGCACCGCCCACCATCGCCCCACCGCATGACCGACTCCGCAACGGCGTGGACTTCCGAGAGCGTGCTGGCGCTGGCGCCTGACGCGTCGGCGGCCAGGGCCGGGCAAGGGCTGGCGAACCCGCGCAAATGGGTGTCGGTGGGCCGCGACGGGCGCACGCTGTGGGGTGAATGCCAGGGGAGCGGCAGCACGCCCTACCAGGTACGTGTGGACACGCTGGAGCCCGCGTGGCGCTGCTCGTGCCCCTCGCGCAAGCTCCCCTGCAAGCACTCGCTTGGCCTCTTCCTCCTCTTCACCTCGTCTCCGGATTCTGTCCCGGCCGGGGAGCCGCCGGCGTGGGTGGCGGAGTGGATCGCCATGCGCGACGCCCGCGGCGAAAAGCGCCAGGCGAAAGCCGCCGAGGCCGCCGCCAAGCCGCCCGATCCCGACGCGCAGGCCAAGCGCAGCGCGCGCCGCGAGGAACGGGTTGCCGCGGGGCTGGAGGAGTTGGAGCTGTGGATGGCCGACCTCGTCCGCCAGGGGCTGGCCTCTGCGCGGACGAAGCCGGCCGCGTTCTGGGAGGGGATGGCCGCGCGGCTGGTGGATGCGCAGGCGCCCGGCGCCGCGCGGCTCGTCCGCGAGCTGGGCCGCACGGCCATCGGCGGGCCCGGGTGGGAGGGGCGGATGCTGGAGACGCTCGGCCGCCTTCGTCTCCTCGCCCAGGCGTGGCGCCGCATCGACGCGCTCCCGCCAGCAGTGCGCGAGGACGTCCGCGCCACGGTGGGCTTCACGGTGCGGCAGGAAGAGGTGCTGGCGCTGGGCACCGTCCGCGACCGGTGGATGGTGCTGGGCCAGCGCGTGGACGACGAGGAGCGCCTGCGCCTGCAGCGCACCTGGCTGCGCGGCGAGGCCACCGGGCGCGACGCGCTGGTGCTGGTGTTCGCGCACGGCCGCGAGCCGCTGGACACCTCGCTCATCCCCGGCACGGTGCTGGACGCGGAGGTCGGCTTCCACCCTTCCGCGCTTCCGCTGCGCGCCGTGGCCGGCGAGCGGCACGCCGCACCCTCCGCGCTCGCGGCGATGCCGGGGCACTCATCCGTGGACCAGGCGCTGGCGGCGTACGCATCGGCCGTGGCGGTGCATCCGTGGCTCGAGTCGTTCCCCGTCTCCCTCTCCTCCGTCATCCCCATTCGCTCGGGTGACGGGTGGGCGATGCGGGACGCGGACGGATCCATCCTCCCGCTGGTTCCGGACTTCGCCCGCGGGTGGGAGCTGATGGCACTCTCCGGCGGGCATTCGCTGACGCTGTTCGGCGAGTGGGACGGCGAAGGGCTGCTGCCGCTGGGCGCGTTCGCGAACGGGCGGTTCACCTCCCTTGCCCCGGTGCCGGAATGAGCGCGATGGCCGACCCGCACTGGGCCGGGCTGCTGCGCGCCGCGCTCCTGGGCACCGAGCGCAATCCGCCGCCCGCCGCGCCCGAGGACGGATCGACGCTCTCCCGCGCGCTGGCGTCCGCGAGCGGCGAGACGGCCGAGGCCACGCTCCTTTCCGCCGCCGCGATCCTGGCCGCGCACCGCCGCGCGTCGCGCACGCCTGCGCGCGACGACCGGCCGCTGGGCGAGCCGGCGGCGGGCGAGACGGCGCCTGTCTGTCCGCCACTCGCGGCGCGGCACCTGGCGATGATGCTGGAGGGGAGCTTCGCGGTGGCGCTCCCGGAGTGGATGGAGGCGGCGGCGCGCGCGGGGTACATCGCTCCCCCCGAGCTGCTGCCGAAGCTGCTGGAAGCGGCGTCCGCCAATCCCTTCCTGCGCAGGCACCTGCCCAACTTGCTGGGCGAGCGCGGGCGCTGGCTGGCCGCGCAGTCGCCGGAATGGATGTTCGCGCTCGCCATCACCCAGCCCGAGGCCGAGGAAGCGGACGACCGCGCCACCTGGGAGACCATGAGCGCCGAGGCACGGCCCGCGCTGCTGGACCGCATCCGCCAGCGCGATCCGGCGCGCGGGCTGGCGCTGCTGCAGTCCACCTGGGCCACCGAGGCGCCCCGCGACCGCGCGGCGCTGCTGCAGGCGCTGGCCACGGGGCTGTCGATGGACGACGAGCCGTTCCTGGAGGCCGCGCTGGACGACCGCCGCAAGGAGGTGCGCACCGCCGCGGCATCCATCCTTTCCCGCTTGGCGGATTCGCGCCTGGTCGCGCGGATGACGGAGCGGGCGCGGCGCTGGCTGGTCATCCAGCCCCCGAAGACGGGGCTGCTGGCGAAGGTGACGGGTGGCGGCGCGCCGTTGGTGGAAGTCTATCTCCCCGAGGCGCTGGACAAGGAGATGGAGCGCGACGGGATTGCGGCCAAGCCCCCGCCGGGGGTGGGCGAGCGGGGGTGGTGGCTGGCGCAGGCGCTGGCCGCCGTGCCGCCGCGCACGTGGACCGACGCGGCGAAGTGCTCTCCGGACGAGCTGATCGCCGCCGCGCGGAAGACGGAGTGGCGCGACGTGGTGGTGAACGGCTGGGCCGCCGCCACGCTCCGCCACCTCGACGCCGAGTGGGCGCAGCCGCTGATCGCGCGCCCCGAGCATTCGCGCTGGCAGATCGGCGGGGTGGACACCTCGCCGCGCGCGCTGCTCGCGGTGGCCCCGCCCGCCGCCGCCGAGGCCGCCATGCTGGCGATGATCGAGCCGATGCGCACCATGGGCGAGTTTGCCGCGCACCTGGTTTCCGGGCTGGAGCACCCGTGGAGCGCGGAGCTGACGCACGCCGTGCTTCGCCGTTCCGCCGGGAAGGACCCGGCCCACGGCTACATGATCCGCCAGAGCCTTTCGCAGGTGGTGCCGCGGATGCACCCCGCCGCCGCGCTCGCCGAGATCGATGCCGCGCCCGACGCGATCCCCCGCGCCTGGGTGGACCTGCTGCACCACCGACACGCCATGCTGGAGGCACTGAAGCGATGAGCACCCCCGTGTTGCGCCCGCACGCCGAGCAGCAGTTCGCCGACGAGCTGGCGGCGCTGGCCCGCCGCGACGACCGCCCCCGCCCGCCCCAGTGGAAGCTGTCGCCGTGGGCCGTGTCCACCTACCTGCTGGGCGGGCGGCTGGACGACGGAACCGAGATCACGCCCAAGTACGTGGGCTCGCGCCGGCTGGTGGAGGTCGCCATCGCCACGCTGGCGACGGATCGCGCGCTGCTGCTGATCGGCGTGCCGGGGACGGCCAAGACGTGGATGGCCGAGCACCTGGCCGCCGCCGTCAGCGGCGATTCCACCCTGCTGATCCAGGGGACGGCGGGGACGAGCGAGGAGTCGGTTCGCTACGGGTGGAACTATGCGCGCCTGCTGGCCGAGGGGCCCACCCCCGCGGCGCTCGTTCCGTCTCCCCTGATGCGGGCGATGCGCGAGGGGAAGATGGCGCGCGTGGAAGAGCTCACCCGCATGCCGGCCGAGGTGCAGGACACGCTGATCACCATCCTTTCCGAGAAGACGCTCCCCGTTCCCGAGCTGAACGACGAGGTGCAGGCCGTACGCGGCTTCAACGTGATCGCCACCGCCAACGACCGCGACCGCGGTGTGAACGAGCTGTCCAGCGCGCTCAAGCGCCGCTTCAACATGGTGGTCCTCCCCCTCCCCGCCACGCCCGAGGAAGAGGTGGAGATCGTGATGCGGCGCGTGGAGCAGACCGGCCGCGCGCTGGAGCTGCCCGCCGAGCCGCCCGCGCTGGAAGAGGTGCGCCGCGTCGTCATCCTCTTCCGCGAGTTGCGCAGCGGGGTGACGGCCGATGGGAAGACGCGCCTGAAGAGCCCCAGCGGCTCCCTGAGCACCGCCGAGGCGATCAGCGTGGTGAATGGCGGGCTGGCGCTGGCCGGCCATTTCGGCGACGGAACGCTGCGCGCCGACGACCTGGCCGCGGGGCTCACCGGCGCGGTGATCAAGGACCCCGTGCAGGACCGCACCGTCTGGCTGGAGTACCTGGAGACGGTGGTCCGCGAGCGCGACGGGTGGAAGGACCTGTACCGCGCCTGCCGCGAGATCGCGGCGTGACCGGGCGAACCCAGCACCTGTCGAGCTGACCCAAGATGCCCGTGCAGCTTTACCACAAGCCCGTCTGCGACCTGATGCACGAGATGGTTCACGACATGGGCGTCAAGCCGGAAGACGTGCTGGAGCGAAGCCAGGTGCGCCAGTGGTTTCAGGCGAAGTACCCGCTGGTCAAGCAGGCGACGCTGAACGCACATCTCACCCGGATGTCGATCAACGACCCCACGCGGCTGAACTACAGCCCGAGATCGGGAGGCAAGGACGACCTCTTCGTGAAGATCGACAGCGGCCGGTTTCGCCTCTATCAGCCCGACCGTGACCCGGCCCCGATCACTTCTGCCTCCACAGACCAGCTGGCCCCGCCGGGAGACGAGAGCGCCCCCCCGGCGGATCCCGCGGGGTCGCAGTTCGCGTACGAGCACGATCTCCGTGACTTCCTGGCGCGCAACCTCCAGCTGATCGAGCCCGGGCTCCAGCTGTTCGAGGATGACGAAGGGGCTACCGGGATCGAGTTCAACGCCGGAGGCCGCTTCGTCGACGTGCTGGCGGTGGACCGGGAGGGCGGGTACGTGGTGATCGAGCTGAAGGTGTCGAAAGGGTACGACCGCACGGTGGGTCAGCTCCTGCGCTACATGGGCTGGATCGAGCGGTATCATGCCGAGCCGGGCCAGCGCGTGCGCGGCGTGATCGTGGCCAAGGACATCTCCGAGGACCTGCGGCTGGCGTGTGCGCGGGTGAAGGACGTGCAGCTCTTCGAGTACGAACTGTCGGTAAAGCTCACCGCTGTGGCGGCGTAGGCGATGAGCGTCCACGTCTTCGGCATTCGGCACCACGGGCCGGGGTCGGCGCGCTCGCTGGCGCAGGCGCTGGAGAGCCTGCGCCCCGACGTGGTGCTGATCGAGGGCCCGCCCGACGCGGCCGACGCCATCGCGCTGGCCGGGCATGGCGAGATGCGGCCGCCGGTGGCGCTCCTCGTCTATCCGCCGGAGCGGCCGGGCCTGGCCGTCTACTACCCCTTCGCCACCTTCTCGCCCGAGTGGAACGCCATCCGGTGGGCGCTGGCGAACGACGTCCCCGCGCGCTTCATCGACCTCCCCGTCGCCCACGTCTTCGCCGAGATGCTCGCCGCGCTCGCCGAGGTCGAGGCGCGCGCGAAGGCTGCCGAGGACGCATCGGCCGACGCGCAGAACGGCGGGCCATCGGGAGATGCCGACGCGTCCGCATCTTCCTCATCCAACGAAGACACCGGCGCGACGGACGATGCCGATGCGTCCGCCTCGTCCAACGACGACGGTGGCGATTCGGTCGATGCCGACGCCGCAGTCCGCGAAGGCGGACTTCCCGAAGTTCCGTCGGCGGATTTCAATCCGCCGACGGAGGCCGACGACGATCTGGCATCTGATCCAGGCGCCGCCGCATCCCCCGGAACGCCCTCGGTAGATGCGGACGCCGAGACATCATCCATCGACCTCCCTGACGTCGCCGTGGAGGATGCGGAGGAGATCCGGGCCGATCCGCTGGAGTGGCTGGGGCGCGCGGCGGGGTTCGGCGACGGGGAGCGATGGTGGGAGCAGGTCGTCGAGTCGCGCCGGTCGCAGGACGACGTGTTCGCCGCGATCCTGGAGGCGATGACCGCCGTCCGCGACGAGCTGGCGCGGCCCGAGAGCCTGCACGAACGCCAGCGCGAGGCCCACATGCGCCAGCAGATCCGTGCGGCCGGGAAGGAAGGCTTCGAACGCATCGCCGTGGTCTGCGGCGCGTGGCACGCCCCGGCGCTCAGCCGCATGCCGCCCGCGAAGGACGACGCGGCGCTGCTGAAGGGCCTTCCGCGCGCGAAGACGGCGACCACCTGGGTGCCGTGGACGCATGGGCGGCTGGCGTACGAGAGCGGCTACGGCGCGGGCGTGAACTCCCCCGGCTGGTACGAGCACCTGTGGCTGAACGGTGATGCCGATCCGGGCGCCGTCGCCGTCCGCTGGCTCACCCGCGTGGCTCGTCTTCTCCGCGGCGAAGACCTGGACGCGTCGCCCGCGCAGGTGGTGGATGCGGCGCGGCTGGCCGAGGCCACGGCGGCGTTGCGCGGGCTGCCGCTGGCGGGGCTGCCGGAGCTGACCGAGGCGTGCGAGGCGGTGTTCTGGGGCGGCGCCGCCGGAGCGATCACGCCGCTGGGGCTGATCCGCGAGCGGCTGATCGTGGGCGAGCGGCTCGGCGCGGTCCCGGCCGACGCGCCCGCCGTGCCGCTGATGCAGGACCTCGCGCGCGAGCAGAAGCGCCTACGCCTCGCGCCCGAAGCATCGGAGCGGGTGCTGGAACTGGATCTACGGAAGCCGAACGACCTGGACCGCAGCCGGCTGCTGCACCGGCTGCTTCTGCTGGGCGTGCCATGGGGGCGCGACGAGCGCGTGCAGGGGCGCCGCAAGGGCACCTTCCACGAGCACTGGCGCCTGCGCTGGGACCCCGAGCTGGCCGTGTCGCTGATCGACGCCGGCGCGTGGGGCAACACCGTGGCCGAGGCGGCGGACGCAAAGGCTCGCGACGCGGCGGCGAAAGCGCCGGACCTCCCCGCGCTCACCTCGATGCTGGACCGCGTGCTGCTGGCCGAGCTCCCCACGGCGGCGCGGATGCTGGTGGAGCGCATCGGCGCCGAGGCGGCGCGGGCCAGCGACGTGGCGCACCTGATGGCCGCGCTCCCGCCGCTGGCGCAAACCCTCCGCTACGGCAGCGTCCGCGGCCCCGACGCCGACGTGCTGGGCCACGTGGTGGACGGTCTGGCGGCGCGCATCAGCGTGGGCCTCCCCCCCGCCGTCGCCTCGCTGGACGACGACGCGGCCGACGCGATGGCGCGGCACGTGGATGCCGTGCACGGTGCGATCACGCTGCTCGAAAACGAGCGCCACCGCGCCGACTGGCTGGGCGCGCTGGGCCGCGTGGCGGACCGGACCGGCGTGCACGGGCTGATCGCCGGCCGTGCCGTGCGCCTGCGCCTGGACACCGGCGCCATCGCGGCCGACGAGGCGGCGCGGCGGGTGGGGCTGGCGCTCTCGCTGGCGGCGGACCCGGCGTACGGCGGCGCGTGGATCGAGGGATTCCTCACCGGGAGCGCCGTGGCGCTGCTGCACGACGCGGCGTTGTGGGGCGTGGTGGACGCCTGGGTGACGGGGCTACGCGGCGAGACCTTCACCACGCTGCTCCCGCTGCTGCGCCGCACCTTCGCCCGCTTCGACCCTGCCGAGCGCCGCAGCCTGGGCGAGCTCGCCCGCCGCGGCCCCGCGTCACCGGCCAGCGCGGCGGCGCACATGGATGCTTCGTCGGTCGATACGGCTCGGGGCGATGCCGTCCTCCCGCTGATCCTGCTGATGCTCGGCGTGGGGGACGGGATCACGAACACGGCCGAGGTCGCGACCGGCGGCTGAAGCCGCAGCAACAACCACGAAAAGCCTTCCAATCGGCGGGAGGCTTCAACAGCCGGTTGGGATGACATCGTTTCCGAACATGGGCTCCGCGACGCGCACACGAGCATCTGCATCCGCCCACGCGCGGCTTGCCCCGTGCGGAAGGGTTTCGGAGCGAGGCCCGCGACTGCGCGCGCAGCAACCTGGCGTTAATCCGACCCAGAGCACCAGAGGGTTCGTGATGAAGTCCTCTGGTCCTCTGGTTCTCTGGTGCTCTGGGTCCAAATCAACGTTCGGTTGCAGCGCGAGCAGCCGTCCTTGTTTGGCTGAGTTCAGCGCGGCCACCTCAAGTGGTAGCGCAACCTGGGGATGGAGAGCGAATGACCACCACGGCGGATGACGAGCGGCTGCGGCGCTGGCGGCTGATCCTGGGCGGCGGCGAGGCGGACGGCACCGGCCTGGGCGGCGGGCTGGACGCGCAGTCTATGGCGATGGACCGCGCGCTGGGCGCGCTGTACGACAGCGACCGCAAGGGCGGCCTCGGCTCGTCGGCGCCCAACGTGGCGCGGTGGCTGGGGGACGTGCGCGAGTACTTCCCCTCGTCCGTCGTCCGCGTGATCCAGAAGGACGCGCTGGAGCGGCTGAACCTGCGCCAGATGCTGATGGAGCCCGAACTGCTCGAGGCCATCGTCCCCGACGTGCACCTGGTGGCGTCGCTGGTCTCGCTCGGCCAGGTGATGCCGGCCAAGACGCGCGACACCGCGCGCCAGGTGGTGCGCCGCGTGGTAAGCGAGGTGGAGAAGCGGCTGGCCGAGCCCATGCGGCAGGCCGTGCGCGGCGCGCTGGCCCGCTCGCAGCGGAACATGAGGCCGCGCCACAACGAGATCGACTGGCACCGGACCATCCGCGCCAACCTGCGCCACTACCAGCCCGAGCACCGGACCATCGTCCCCGAAACGCGCATCGGCTATGGGCGCAAGCGGGCGGCGCTGCGCGACGTGGTGCTGTGCATCGACCAGAGCGGGTCGATGGCGGCGTCGGCGGTGTACTCGGGGATCTTCGGCTCGGTGCTGGCCAGCCTCCCGGCGGTGAAGACGCACGTGATCGCCTTCGACACCGCCGTGGTGGACCTCTCGGCCGACCTGCACGACCCCGTGGAGCTGCTCTTCGGCATCCAGCTGGGCGGCGGCACCGACATCAACCGCGCGCTGGCCTACTGCCAGACGCTGGTCACCCGCCCGCGCGACACCGTGTTCGTGCTCGTCAGCGACCTTTACGAGGGCGGCAACCGCGCCGAGATGATCCGCCGCGCGGGCGCGCTGGCGGCGAGCGGCGTCAAGTTCATCGCGCTGCTGGCGCTGAGCGACCACGGCGCCCCCGCGTACGACCATTCCGTGGCCGCCGAGCTGGCCGCGTTCGGCATCCCCGCCTTCGCCTGCACCCCCGACCAGTTCCCCGACCTCCTCGCCACCGCCCTCTCCCGCGGCGACGTGGGCGACTGGGCCGCGCGCGAGGGCATCGTCGCCGCCCGGGGCGAAGGGTAGCGAGGGACTCGTCGGCGGAGGAGATGAATCGCGCGTGTCACGTCGGGTGGCGGCGGATGATCTCCGCCGCCGCCTGACGCCCCATCCAACCGCGCCTGGAGCCTTCCCCTCGGCTCCAGGCGCGACGGTTTCATCCCCGGCTATGATCAAGCCCCGGTCTCCTCGCACGTCTCGGCGTCCCGTGCGGGGGAGCACTTAATCCGGGTCATCCCTCGCTTGTAAGCTTGAGCCACTCGCGCCCCTTTCAGCTCTCACCGGGGATGGCACCTATGCGTGAAGCGTCTTCGATTTCGCTCGCGCGCCGCCGCGCCTGTCGTGCTCATCCGCCCGGAGCCGCGTGAGCCATGCGAACCGTTCGCCAATCCCGGCGCGCGGTCCGTTTTTCGTCCATCACCCAGAGACAGGGAAGACCCGTGATGAAGAAGATCAACCTGCACCCCGAAGCACTGCGCGTGGAGAGCTTCGCCACAGCCAAGGACCAGGCCGGGCTCGCCCACGCGCCCGAGGGCGCCGACGCGCGCGGGAACGGGACCTCGATCAAGATCAACTGCATCCCCTGCACCGAGTCTCCCACCTGCTGGTGCGTGTGAGCTGATGCCGCCGGCGCCCGCAGGCGCCGGCGGACCACACACCGTCCTTCCTTCCCGAACACCCGGTCCTCCCCACCCCCGCGATTTCGGCCGCGCGGCTTCCGCGCGAGCGAACGGCCCGGCACGCGCCGCCAACGGTTGATCCCAAGTGTGACGCGCGTTCCACCCCACCGCGCGAACGTACCGGGTGGGCGCCGGCGCATCGCCGGCGTGGCGCGATCCGAACAAACGGGAGGCACACCATGGCCAAGCTGAAGCTGGATGTAGACGATCTGCGCGTGGAGTCGTTCGGCACCCACGAGCCCCGCCCGGGGCGGGCCGGCACCGTCCACGCGCGCTCCGGCCCGCCCGACAGCAACACCTGTGTCATCACCGTGCTGGCGACCTGCACCTGCCCGCCCAACAGCTCGGTTGGCCAGGACTGCTTCTGCACCGAGGCGCCCAGCTGCTTCCAGTGCGACGAGGACCACTGACGGAACCGTTGCGGGGTGAATCGATCGAGCGGGCGCCGCACCGAGCGGCGCCCGCTTCGGTTTCCCGGCGCACGATCCCTCGATCCGACACAAACTCGCGGCATCATTACTTCGCTACTCCCACGGTGCCTTTGGGGAGAAACGAAGCGCCCTTCACATCTTCCGCACTTGAATCCATCCACGGAGTGGGTTAACGTGAAAGACCCACCGCACATTTAAGCTCTTTGCGACAGGCCTGCGCATGCGTAACGCATCCACGGTCCAATGCAACCACGCCGCGCGCGGCCCTCGGGCGTGCGCGTGTCGCTGTCACCGTCGCGCTTCGAGCTGATCCCGCGGACCGCACGCCCTGGTGGCGCGCGGTCCGTTTGCGTTCCATCCCCCCGTATGGAGAGCGTGATGAACAAGCTGGCGCTGAACACCGACGACCTGCGCGTGGACAGCTTCCCCACCGCGCGCGAGCCCGCCGGGCGCGGGACGGTGAACGCACACGTGGTGTCGCAGGGCGCGGACACCTGCAACTGCACGTCGGTGAACATCGGGTGCTGGTGCAGCGAGCGGGTGACCTGCTGGGACTGTGCCTGAACTCTCGAAATCCGGGGGAGCGTGCGATGATGAGCAGGCTGAACCTGTCGCCCGACGAGCTGCGCGTGGAGACCTTCCGCACCGAGGCGGCCGACGCGGGGCGTGGCGCCCAATTCCAGGCGATCACGCTCAACACCGGCTGCGACACCTGCTACTGCACCTCGCGCGTGAACGCCTGCTTCTGCACCGAGAACCTGTCCTGCCGCTGCCAGTAGCTGGGAGCTGCCCGGACGTGCGGAAACCAATGGGGAGGAGAGAGAGATGAAGAAGATCCGGCTCGACCTGCAGGCGCTTCGCGTGGAATCGTTCACCCCCGCCGCGGTGCCCCCCGCGCGTGGCACGGTGCGCGGCGCCGGGGCCAGCTTCTACGCCACCGGCTGCATCCAGTGCGGCACGCAGGCGCGGATGACCTGCTACAACGGATGCGGAACCACCGGGGTGGCGGAATAGCGCCCGCCGCGCGCAGACCGATCGCCGCCGAATGGCGGACTTTGCCGGACACCGTTTCAGCGGAGGAGAACGATGAAGAAGCTGAGCCTGAACGTGGACCAGATCGACGTCACCTCGTTCGAAACCGACCGGTACGAAGAGGTGCGCGGCACCGTGAACGCCAACGACGACGCGATCACGGTGCCTCCGCGCTGCGGCGGCACGGTGATGATCGGCCAGGTGGTGGCGGACGACTGCACCAGCGGGTGCGTGTGCTGCCGCCATCGCCCCGCGCGGCTGCCGCAGGCCTGAGCGGGGCGGATCGCCCGCGGTCCGTGAGTGGTGTCGAACAGTGTCGAACAGGTGCGTGAGTGCGCGAGTGCGTGAGTGCGTTTCGATGTCCGTGCCGGCGAAGCCACCGGCGCGTTCCACTGTTTCACTGGCGCACTTCCGCACTCGCGCACTGGCGCACCTGTTTCGCGGTTCCGTCACGATTCCCGCGCGGCGAGCGTTCTACGAATCGCAAGAAGATGCGGTGCACGGATTTCGGCCGGCGGTACACGGGGATATCTTTGGCGCGCGCGGACCGGCCGCGTGACCCGATGCGAACCCACAGATCCCTGAACCGCACGATGCCGCAGCTTCCCACGCGCGAGCAGGCGCTCGCGCTGATGCACCAGCACGTGCAGAGCGAAAGCCTGCGCCGCCACATGTACTCGGTGGAGGCCGCCTGCCGCGCCTACGCCCGCCTCTTCAAGGAAGACGAGGAGCTGTACGGGCTGGCCGGGCTGCTGCACGACTTCGACTACGAGGAGCACCCCGACCAGCACCCGCTGGCCGGCGAGCCGATCCTCCGCGGGCAGGGCTACCCCGAGGCAGTGATCAAGGCCATCCTCTCGCATTACGCGGTGCGCACCGGCGTGCACCCCGAAACGCGGATGGAGCGCACCCTGCACGCCTGCGACGAGATCACCGGCCTGGTCACCGCCGCCGCGCTGGTGCGCCCCTCGCGCTCGGTGATGGACCTGGAGGCCAAGTCGGTGCTCAAGAAGATGAAGGACAAGGCCTTCGCCGCGGGCGTGGACCGCGACGACGTGCGCAAGGCCGCCGAGGACCTGGGCGTGGAGCTGGCCGAGCACGTGCAGTTCGTGATCGAGGCGATGCGCACGGTGGCGCCGGAGCTGGGCCTGGCGGGATGAAAAACGGCAAACAGGTGCGCCAGTGAACGGCGAACAGGTGCCCCAGAGAACGGCAAACAGGTGCGCCAGTGCGTGAGTGCGGAAGTGCGCTAGTGAACCGCGGATCGGCGCGATCGCCCGTTTCGCCTCGAACCCTCAAACGCACTCGCGCACTAACGCACTCACGCACCTGTTCCAAGACCACTTTCAACGCGAACGAACCGAACGATGCGACTTCTGCGGCTGGTGATGGCCGCACTCGCGGTGATGATGGGCGCGGCGGCGGGCGGGTGCGGTGATTCGACGTCGATGCCGGCGGACCCGAGCCTCAACCTCGGCACGGGCGCATACGTGCTGGCCACCGTGAACGGGACGGCGGTGCCGGTGGAGGTCCGCAACGACCCCAATCTGCGCGTGGTGATCTCCGGAGGATCGATCCTCCTGGGCGTGGACGGCACGTTCCGGCAGAGCTTCATGCTTTCCGAGACGCCGACGGGCTCCTCCGCGTCCATCCGCGAAACCGTGACGCAGGGCACCGTAACCGTTCGCGGCACCCTGATCCAGTTCCACGCCTCTACCGGCGGCGAGTGGGAAGGCACGCTCAACGGCAACCGGATCGACTACGTGGTCCCCGGGAACAGCGGCGCCGTCGCCTTCTCCTTCCAGCGCGGCTGACGCCACGGCGATCCGATCCGCGAACGAATCGATGCGCGCCCGGGGCCACCGCTCCGGGCGCGATCGTCTTTGGGGTGGCGGGGATGGTTCCTGCATCGCATCCTCCCGCCATCCATGAAATCCTGTCCCAACGAGTGAGGATGAACGAGCCGAAGCACGACGCAGACACCGCCTCGCCGTTGGGCACCGTCGAGCAGATCCTGGTGGCGGGGCAGAAGGGTGCGCCGCGCACCTCCGTCGATCACGTGCTCGCCGTCGTGGGGATGGGGCTGGAGGGCGACCGCTACTATGGCCGGAAGCCCGGGCGCTACGCTGCGGACCGGCAGGTGACGCTGATCGAGGCCGAGGCGGTGGACGACGTGCGCGCCGGCGGCGTCCCCTTCACCGCCGCCGACGCGCGCCGCAACGTGGTGACGCGCGGCGTGCGCCTGAACGAGCTGGTGGGCCGCACCTTCCGCGTGGGCGGCGCCGTCCTCCGCGGCGTGGAGCTGTGCCACCCGTGCGGCCACCTCGCGAAACTGACCTACCGCGGAGTGACCCGTGACCTCAAGATGCGCGGCGGCCTGCGCGCCGAGGTGCTGGCCGGCGGCGCCATCCGCGTGGGCGACACACTGGCGGAGGTGTAAACCCCACGGGATTGCCCCCGCGCGCGCCCCTTCGCACCTTCACCCGCACGAGCACCTCCGCGCACGCGGGATCCAGCGCACTCCCGCACTCGCGCACTCACGCACCGGTTCGCGGTGCCCGCGCACGCACCCAAGCCCGTTCCCGCCCCCATCACCCCGTGACGCGCATGCTCCATCCCTGGCTCGAACGCGCCTTTCACCTTCGCGCGCACGGCACCACCGTGCGCACCGAGGTGGAGGCGGGGCTCACCACCTTCCTCACCATGGCCTACGTGCTGGCGGTGAACCCGCTGATCCTGCACCAGGCCGGCGTGCCGCTCGAGGGGGCGCTGTTCGCCACGGCGGTGTCGGCGGCGGTGGGGTGCTTCCTGATGGGGATCCTGGCCAACTACCCGTTCGCCACCGCGCCGGGGATGGGGCTGAACGCGTACTTCACCTACGCGGTGGTCCTGGGGCTCCACACGCCGTGGCAGACGGCGCTGGGCGCGGTGTTCCTCTCCGGCGTGGTGTTCCTGATCCTTACCCTGCTGCGCATCCGCGAGCTGGTGGTGAAGGCGATCCCGCTGGGGCTCAAGCTGGCCACCGGCGCGGGGATCGGGCTGTTCATCGCCTTCATCGGGCTGAAGAACGCCGGCGTGGTCAGCGCCAGCCCGGCCACCTTCGTCACGCTGGGGAAGATCACCTCGCTCCCCACCCTCCTGGCCATCGCCGGGCTGATCGTGACCGCGGCGCTGATGGCGCGCGGGTGGAAGAGCGCGATCATGGTGGGGATCATCCTCACCGCCGCCGCCGCGTACCTCACCGGCGTGGCCAGGGCGCCCACCGCGCTGCTCGCGCTGCCGGACCCCAGCGGCACCTTCCTGAAGATGGACGTGCGCGCCGCGCTGGGCCTGGGCCTGCTGCACGTGGTGTTCGTCTTCTTCTTCGTGGACCTGTTCGACACCGTGGGCACCGTGGTGGGCCTGGGCCACCAGGCCGGGTTCCTGACGCCGGAGGGCGACCTCCCCAAAGCCCAGCGCGCGCTGCTGACCGATTCGATCGCCACCATCGTGGGCGCCATGCTGGGCACCAGCACGGTGACGGCCTACATCGAGAGCGCCACCGGCGTCGCGGAAGGCGGGCGGACGGGGCTCACGGCCATCGTCGTGGGCATCCTCTTCCTCTTCGCCGTCTTCTTCTCGCCCCTGGCGGCCGGCATCCCCGCGATGGCCACCGCGCCCGCGCTGATCGTGGTCGGCAGCCTGATGCTGAAGGGCGCGCTGGAGGTGAAGTGGGATGATTCCACGGAAGCGATCCCCGCGTTCCTGACCATGATCGGGATGCCGCTCACCTTCTCGATCGCGAACGGCCTGGCGCTGGGCTTCGTGAGCTATCCGCTGATCAAGCTCCTGGCCGGCCGAGGCCGCGAGGTGAGCCCGCTGGTGTATGTCCTCGCCGCGCTGTTCGTGGTGCGCTACGCGTACCTGGGCGCGGAGTAGAGTCGGGCAGGTCCGGAGTTCCCTGTTCCCTGCCCTTCGCGGTTGACGCGCACGTGACATTCCGCTATCTTCCCCGGACATTGCTGGAAAAGTGGGGATCGGCAGATCCCCCACCTGCTGGCTCACCGCTCCCGCGAGCGTGATGCTGCCAGGTCCGCGAAGCCGCGGCGCGCCCCTTCCACCCACACCCGGGGTGGAAGCCGATGGGTGCGTGCGCAGCGAACGGGCCTGAATGGATTCAGGCCCGTTTTTTCGTCTCTCATTCAGGAGATTGGCCCCATCAACGAGAAGCTGCGCGTCAACCGGCAGATCCGCATCAGCCCCGTCCGCGTGATCACTCCGGACGGTGAGCAGGCGGGGATCATCCCCATCGAGCAGGCCATGTCGATGGCGGAGGAGATGGGGATGGACCTGGTGGAAGTAGCGCCGCTGGCCCGTCCGCCGGTCTGCCGTATCATGGACTACGGGAAGTACAAGTACGAGGAGCAGCGGCAGGCGCGCGAGGCGCGCAAGCGGCAGCACCACGTGCAGATCAAGGAGGTCAAGATGCGTCCGGGCATCGAAGACCACGACTTCGAGTTCAAGACGCGGCACGCGCGGCGGTTCCTCGAAGAGGGGAACAAGGTGAAGCTCACCATGATGTTCCGCGGCCGCCAGATGGCGCACCCCGAGTTCGGGCGCCAGGTGCTGGACCGCGTTTCCTCCATGCTCCAGGACGTGAGCAAGGTGGAGCAGCATCCGCAGCTCGAGGGCCGGAGCATGGTGATGGTGCTCGCCCCCACTGCAAAGACAGCCACCTGAGGGCCCGGCCTACCGGGCTTCAGCGAAAGGAAGCAGTACAATGCCGAAGATGAAGACGCACCGTGGCGCCGCCAAGCGGTTCAAGACCACCGCCAAGGGCCGGGTGAAGCGCGGGCACGCGTTCCACAGCCACATCCTGACCAAGAAGTCGCAGAAGCGGAAGCGCAACCTGCGCGGCACCACCATGCTGGCCAAGAGCGACGAGAAGCGCGTGAAGCGCCTCATCCAGGCCTGACCGGCGTTCCGACACTTCTGACCACTTCTGGAAATTGAGGGGATAGACCATGCCTCGCGTGAAGAACAACGTGGCCCGGCTGCGCCGCAAGCGTCAGATCCTGGCCGATGCCAAGGGCTATTTCGGCCGGCGCAAGAACCTGTACAAGACGGCCAAGGAGGCCGTCGAGCGCGCCCGCCGCTATGCCTATCGCGACCGCAAGAACCGCAAGCGGGAGTTCCGCCGCCTGTGGATCATCCGCATCAACGCGGCTGCCCGCACGCACGAGCTTTCGTACAGCCGGTTCATGGACGGGCTGAAGAAGGCCGGGATCGAGATCGACCGCAAGGTGCTGGCCGACCTGGCCGTGCGCGAGCCGCAGGCCTTCGAGCAGCTGGCCACCGCCGCCCGTTCGAGCCTGGGCTGAGCCCCGGCCCAGCGGGACGACACGAGAGCGGCGCCGGGGGGCGATGACCCTCGGCGCCGCTTTCGTCGTGCGCTCCCGCGGCGTCAGCGCACGGTCACCGTCTGGCGCATCCACGGGTGGATGCAGCACTGGTACTTCTCCGTCCCCCGCTCGTCGAAGGTGTGCTGCCTGGTCTGCCCCGACGCGACGATGGAGGCGTTGAAGGTGGCCTGGTTGGCGCATTCGGGGGCCACGGTGGTGTTCCCCGACGCCTGGTTGAGCGCCGGCACCACGCCGCCGCCGAACTCCTCCACCTCGGTGTAGGTGTGCGTCTCGCCGCCGGCGTTGACCACCGAGAAGTTGGCGCCCTCGGCCACCGTCATCCGCTCGGGGTCGATGTACCAGTCCGCCACCCGGTGGCTGGCCGCGAGCTCGGCGTTGAAGCTGGCCAGCGTCATCCCGGCCCCGCTGCTGGCGTGCAGGCAGGTTCCGGCGCCCAGCGTGGCGTTGAAGGTGGCGGGGTCGCAGTTGTCCTCCATCCCGATGGTTCCCGAGCTGGCCAGGCTGTCGCTGCACGCCGCCAGCAGCATCAGCGCGGGGAGCAGGACAAGGGCGTGGCGGGTGCGTGGCATGGGTCACCTCCCGTGAAAAAGCTTCGGCTCGCCGGGCCGCTCTTTCGCAGACGCGGCACGGCCGAAGTCCGCGGCCGGGTGGGCACACCGGGACCCGCACCCCGCTGTCACGCCCCATGCCGCATCCAGATCGTTGGAAACGCAGGCGTTTGCGTCCAATTCCCCGCGCCTGGGTGTGCCACCGCGCGACAGATGTCCACCGGCGCGACAGGCCGCAGGTGGCGCGGCGGCCCGGGCGCACCACGAATGGGGATGGCGGGGGTAGCCATGGGGCCGCGCCGGGCGCTAAGTTCGGCGGCTCCGTCGTCCAGGCGGTGCCGGGCGGGCACGAGCGAGATCATCCGGGTTTGAATCGTGAGCATCGTTGAAGAGCTGATCGGCGAGCTGAAGGGGATCCAGCGCGATGGCGAGGCCGCCATCGCGGCGGCCGGGAGCGCGCAGGAGCTGGAGGCGCTGCGGGTGGAATACGTGGGGCGCAAGGGCGGCCGCCTGACCGCCGTCCTCCGCCGCCTGGGCGAGCTGGGGGCTGACGAGCGCCCCGCCGTGGGCGCCGAGGCCAACCGCGTGAAGGACGCGCTCAGCGCGCTCCTCGACCAGCGCGAGGCCGGCTTCACCGCGGCCCACGCGGCGCCGGGGGTGGACCTGACGCTCCCCGGCCGGCACCGCTGGAAGGGCGGGCTGCACCCGGTGACGCAGGTGGTGGAGGAGATCTGCGAGATCTTCCGCGACCTGGGGTTCACGCGCGTGGCGGGGCCCGAGGTGGAGACAGTCGAATACAACTTCTCCAGGCTGAACACGCCGCTCGACCACCCCGCGGCCGACATGCACGACACCTTCTATCTCGAGGACGGGATCGTGCTGCGCACCCACACCTCGCCGATGCAGGCGCGGGTGATGGAGGCGTTCCAGCCGCCGGTGCGCGTGGTGATCCCCGGCGCCGTCTACCGCCGCGACCCGTTCGACGCCAGCCACGCGCCGGCGTTCGAGCAGTTGGAGGGGCTGGCCGTGGACGAGGGGATCACCTTCGCCGACTTCAAAGCCACGATCACCGCGTTCGTGCACCGCTTCTTCGGCGGCACGGTGCCGGTGCGCTTCCGCCCCAGCTTCTTCCCGTTCACCGAGCCCAGCGCCGAGGTGGACGTGCGCTGCCAGATCTGCGGCGGCGGCGGGTGCCCGGCGTGCAAGCAGACCGGGTGGATGGAGATCATGGGGAGCGGGATGGTGCACCCCAACGTGTTCCTGAACTGCGGCTACGACCCCGAGAAGTACACCGGCTACGCCTTCGGGATGGGCCCCGGCCGCATCGCCATGCAGCGCTACGGCGTGACCGACATCCGGCTGCTGTACGAGGGGGACATGCGGTTTTTGGGGCAGTTCGTTTGAAGTGCTGAGTGCTGGGTGCTGAGTGAATCGGCATCCCCCGCACTCACGCACTCACGCACCCAGCACCCAGCACCCAGCACCCAGCACCCAGCACCATTTTCGCACTCATCCAGACTCGGACCTGCATCCCTAGATGGACGTTTCGTATCGCTGGCTGAAGGCGCTCGCGCCCACCATCACCGGAAGCCCGCGCGAGATCGCGGAGCGGCTGGGCATGCTGGGCGCGCCCGTGGACGAGATCGTGAACCTGGGCGCCGGGATCGGCGACATCCTTGTCGCGCGCGTGACCGACGTGCGGCCGCACCCCAACGCCGACAAGCTGCGCATCTGCACCGTGGACGCCGGGTCCGGCGAGCCGCTGCAGGTGGTGTGCGGCGCGCCCAACGTGGAGGCGGGGCGCTTCTACCCGTTCGCGCCGGTGGGCGCCACGCTTCCCGGCGGGATGGAGATCAAGCAGGCCAAGCTGCGCGGCGAGGCCAGCGAGGGGATGCTCTGCTCCGCCCGCGAGCTGGGGCTGGGGCGCGACCACTCGGGGCTGATGACGCTGGGCGACCAGCACCAGCCCGGCGAGCGCTTCCGCGAGAGCCTGGGGCTGGACGACGCGCGCCTGGTGGTGGACGTGACGCCCAACCGCGGCGAGCTGCTGTCGCACGTGGGCATCGCGCGCGAGCTGGCGCCCAGGGGGGTGGACGACATCGAGCTGCCCAGGTTCCCCGGCGCGCAGAAGGTGAAGCTCCCCTGCCGCTCGTACCGCCGCGAGGGCGACTGCGGGAGCATCCACGTGGAGATCGAGGACGCGGACGCCTGCCCGCGCTACATGGGCGCCATCCTGCGCGGCGTGAAGGTGGGGCCGAGCCCGGAATGGCTGTCCACCCGCCTGCGCGCCGTGGGCCAGCGGCCCATCAACAACGTGGTGGATGCCACCAACTACGTGCTCCAGGAGCTGGGCCAGCCGCTGCACGCCTTCGACCTGGCCCGGCTGCACGGCGGCGAGGTGGTGATCCGCCGCGCCCGCGCCGGTGAGACGCTCACCACGCTCGACGGCGTGGAGCGCACGCTGGTGGAGACGGATCTCGTCATCGCCGACACGGAGCGCGCCGTCGCTCTCGCGGGCGTGATGGGCGGCGAGAACAGCGAGGTGGGCGACGGGACGACGGACCTCTTTTTGGAGTGCGCCCTCTTCGACCAGCGCGTGGTGCGCAAGACCACGCGCCGGCTGGGGCTTTCCACCGACGCCAGCTACCGCTTCGAACGCGGCGTGGACCCCGAGGGGCAGCCCGAGGCGCTGCAGCGCGTGATCGAGCTGATCGTCTCCGTGGCCGGCGGGCAGGTGGTGGCGGCCGTCGACGTGGACCCCAGGCCGTTCGAGCGGCCGGTGATCGCCGTGCGCCCCGAGCGGGTGGCGCGGGTGCTGGGCGTGGCCATCGACGGCGCCGAGATCGACCGGCTTCTGGACCCGCTCGGCTTCGAGGTCAAGAAGAGCCAGCCGGTGCGCGTGACCGTCCCCGGCTACCGCTACGACGTGCGCACCGAGATCGACGTGATCGAGGAGATCGCGCGCCGCCGCGGCTATGGCTCGTTCGCCGACGCGCTCCTCCCCTTCCGCCCCAGCGCGGTGCCCGAGGATCCGCGGATCGCGGTGCAGAAGCGGGTGCGCGAAGTCTTCGTCCGCTGGGGCTTCCTGGAGGCGGTGACGCTGCCCTTCACGGGAGAGACGGAGGGCGCCGCGAAGGTGCTGAACCCGCTCAGCCAGGAAGACGCGTTCCTGCGCACGTCGATGGTCTCCACGCTGGTCCGCCGCGTGGAGCACAACTTTGCCCACGGCGTGCGCGACGTGCGCCTCTTCGAGATCGGCACCGTGTTCCGCGCGGCGGAGAAGGGCGCGGCGAGCGAGGAGCGGCGGATCGCGGCGGCGTTCAGCGGCGCGCGGGCGCCCACGCACTGGAGCGGCGCGGCGGGTACGTGGGACGTGTACGACCTGAAGGCGCTGCTGGAGGAGCTGGCCGCCGAGTACCCGGACGGCCGCGTGGAGGCGGGCGAGATCAACGGCGCGCACGGCTACGTCCTCCGCTCGGGAGACGTGGTCGTGGGCGGGGGATGGCAGGCCGGCGAGGGCGCGGTGGACGCGCCGGCATGGGCGGCGCCCGTGCTGCTGCTGGAGGCGAGTCTCCCCGCCGCGGCGGTCAAGAGCAGCGCGCGCAAGTACGCTCCCCTGCCCACGCATCCGGGAAGCGAGCGCGACCTTGCGCTGCTGGTGCCGCTCGCGGTGACGGCGGGCGAGATCGAATCTACGATCCGCGGGGCGGCGGGGGCGCTGCTGGAGGGCGTGTTCCCCTTCGACCTGTACGAGGGGAAGGGGCTGCCCGAGGGAACGCGGAGCCTGGCGTGGCGCCTGCGCTTCCGCGCGCCCGAGAGGACGCTGACGGATGGGGAGGTGGACGCCTCGGTCGACGCGGTGCTGAAGGCGCTGGAGGAACGCCACGGTGTTCGGCGCCGCTGACGACGAGGGACCCGACCCCGCCGCCGCCTGGGAGCGGCTGGAGCGCGCCGCCGGTGCCGCCGCCGGCGCGCTGGAGGAGTGGCGCCGCCGCGCCCAGGCCGCCGAGGCCGAGGTGACGCGGCTGCGCCAGGAGCTGCAGGAGCTGACCACGCTCGGCCCGCTCCCCAGCACCGAGGCGGGCGACGAGCTGCGCCGCCTGCGCGCCGAGAACGCCGTGCTGGTGAGCCGCACCGACGAGGCGCGCAAGCGCATCACGGGGCTGCTGGCGCGGCTCAGCGTGCTGGAGCAGCGCCGGTGAGCCGCCCGCCCCGCCGCCCCGCCCCGCCCCGCCACACCGTGGCGGTGGAGATCGCGGGCGAAAAGCACGTGCTGCGCAGCGACGTGCCGCCCGAGTACACGCGTTCGGTGGCCGCCCACGTGGACGCCACCATCCGTGCGCTCCCCGGCTTCCAGACGCTGGAGCCGTTCCGCGCGGCCACCCTGGCCGCGCTCTCCATCACCGACGAGCTCTTCCGCGCCCGCGAGGAGATCCGCCGTCTGCGGGACGACGCGGAGTACCGCACCGGCATCCTGGCCGAGCAGCTGGAAGCCGCCGTCGCCACCGCGGCCGAGAAGCGCCCGGTGCGCCGCCCCGGCGCCGCGGCGCCCACCACGCCGTCGATCGCCGAAGCCGCGAGCGCGGAGGTGCCGCCTCCGCTCCCCGGCGACACGGAGCGGCCGGTGGTGGAGGTGCAGATGGAACCCGTCACGCCTCCGCCGCTGCCCCCGTCGGCCGGCCCCGCCTGGCAGGAAGAGGCCGAGCCGCCCGCCCCCCCGCGGCCCAGCGCGGAAGGCGACGACCCCGAACTGGACTTTCCGCCGCCGGAGTAGGCGTGGCGAGATGGAGCGGGACGTGAACCCCTCTCACCCGGCCTGCGGGGGAGAGGGGTTCGTCGATCGGCGCGGGACTCCGAACGAAGATACGGCAACGGCAATGAACCAACTACGGACTTTCCGGCGCTGCGAACTCGTGAGATGACGGCCCGTCCGGTCTGCGAAGGCGGGCTTCCAGACGTTTCAGCGGCGGGTTCCGACCTGCCGCTGGGCGCCCGGACCACCGCCGTTCAACGCGCACCGCCACGCCCGCAAATTCCCAGCGGAGGAGCGGACGATCTGCCCGGTACGGAAGTGGACCGGGAACGGCGCGCCAGGCTTGTAACGGGGTTGCGTCGAACGCGCGTTCGGAGGTATCTTTTTCCATTGCGGCTGTCGGCCGCGGGCGCTGAATGCGCACACCGTGCGGTGGCAGTGACGTTTGACCTGCCGCCGCTTTTGTTTGGATATCGCCGCGGGCCCGACCCGTGCCGAGATAGATTCGCGACAATGAACACGATCCTGATCGCCCTGGTGGCGGCCCTCGCGGGCGTCGCCATCGGCTTCACGTTTGGACGGGCGGCCGTGGAGGCTCGCCTGAAGAAGGCGCGCGCCAGCGCCGAGGACGAGGCGGCCCGCATCCGCGCGGGCGCCGAGGAGGAAGCCGCGCGCCTGCACAAGGCCGAGGTCCTGAAGGGGCGCGAGGAGGCCATCCGCGCCCGCGAGGAGTGGGAGCGCGAGGAAAGCCGCCGCCGCGACGAGATCGAGCGCGTCGAACGCCGCCTGCAGGAGCGCGAGGAAAGCCTCGACCGCAAGTTCCACCTCCTCGACGAGAAGCAGGAGCAGGTGGAGCAGCGCGGCCAGCAGCTGGTGCGCCGCGAAAAGCAGGTGGAGGCGCGCGACGCCGAGCTGGGCCAGCGCATCGGCGAGGTCCAGCACCGCCTGGAGAGCCTGGCCGGCCTCAGCGCCGACGAGGCGCGGCGGCAGCTGCTGCACGAGATGGAGGAGGCCGCCCGCGCCGAGGGCGCGCAGAAGATCCGCGAGATCAAGGAGGAGGCGCGCCGCGACGCCGACCGCGAGGCCAAGAAGATCATCTCGCTGGCCATCCAGCGCATCGCCGCCGACCACACCGCCGAGACCACGGTGTCGGTGGTGTCGCTGCCGTCGGACGAGATGAAGGGGCGTATCATCGGCCGCGAGGGGCGCAACATCCGCGCGTTCGAGCAGGCCACGGGGATCGACGTGATCATCGACGACACCCCCGAGGCGGTGGTGCTGAGCGGCTTCGACCCCATCCGCCGCGAAACGGCGCGGCTGGCGCTGGAGAAGCTGGTGGGCGACGGGCGCATCCACCCGGGGCGCATCGAGGACGTGGTGGCCAAGAGCCGCAAGGAGGTGGAGAACTCCATGCGCGAGGCCGCCGAGCAGATCCTGTACGAGCTGGGGATCCACGGCGTGCACCCCGAGGTGGTGAAGGTGCTCGGCCGCCTGAAGTTCCGCACCAGCTACGGCCAGAACCAGCTGATGCACGCCAAGGAGGTGGCGATCCTGGCCGGGAACATGGCGGCCGAGATGGGTTTCGACGCCACCATGGCCAAGCGGATGGGGCTGCTGCACGACGTGGGCAAGGGGATGACCCACGACCACGAGGGAACGCACGTGGAGCTGGGTTGGAACCTGGCCAAGAAGTACAACGAGCCGGCCCAGGTGCTGAACGCCATCAAGGCGCACCACGACGAGGAGCCGCACCTCTTCCCCGAGTCGTTCCTGGTCACCGCCGCCGACGCGATCAGCGGGAGCCGCCCGGGCGCGCGGCGCGAGATGTTCGAGACGTACGTGCGCCGGCTGGAGAAGCTGGAGGAGATCGCCACCTCCTTCCCCGGCGTGGAGCGCTGCTTCGCCATCCAGGCCGGCCGCGAGCTGCGCATGATGGTGATCCCCGACCAGGTGACCGACGAGGAGATGGCGCGTCTGTCGGAAGAGACCGCGCGCCGCATCGAGGCCGAGCTGCAGTACCCCGGCCAGATCAAGGTGGTGGTGATCCGCGAGACCCGCGCGGTCGACTTCGCGCGGTAAGCGTCGCTCCAGAAGCCAGGCAGAACAAAAAGGCCATCCCCGGCGAGCGGATGGCCTTTTTGTGTCCCACTGCCTTGTTCGATCGATGGTCGAAGAGGATAGTCGGGGACGAAGGGTGCGAGATGCGAGTGGACGCGCTGGCGTCGCGGAATCGTACGGCGGGGCAATGATTTTTGTCTGGCGAAGCATAGATCCCGCTACTATCTTGGTCCGCTCCTCTGATCCCAATCTTCTCTGCCTCTCCCTCCTGTCCTATGCGATTTCGCCACGCCGCCGCCGCTCTGTTGATTCCCCTTGCGCTCCCCACCGCTCCCGCCGTAGCCCAAGGATACACGTCGGGCTTTGTTCCGTGGGTATATGCGCCTACGCACGACGCACGGTTCAACAACCTGGCTCAGTGGTTCCAGAACAGCGGCTATCTTACACAGCTCTCGGCGGAGATGAATCGCAGGCTGGTGATTCCCGGTAACGTGCAGATCAGCGCCGGCGAGTGCGGCCGCGTAAACGCCTTCTTCCGCCCGCAGACCAACCCGCCCAGCGTGGTCATGTGCTACGAGATGGTGGGTGAGATGTACTCTGCTTTCCAGAGGCGCGGAATCACGGGCGACCAGATGAACACCGCGCTAAAGGGCACGGTGGATTTCATCATGTATCACGAGATCGGCCACGCGCTTGTGAGCGTGTTGGGTCTCCCCATCACTGGCCGCGAAGAGGATGTTGCCGACCAGTTCGCCACCTACATGCTGGGCTGGTACAACCCAGACGCCGCGATCTGGGCGGCGACCTTCTTCGGGTACGAGGGCTTTAACGGCAGTCACCCCCTCACCGCATTCGCCGACGAGCACGCGCTGAACGAGCAGCGCTTCTTCAACATCCTGTGCTGGACATACGGCGCATCGCCGGGAAATCGCACCTCACTGCTGCGTTCGATCCCGCGGGACCGCGCCGTGCGCTGTCCGGGCGAGTACCAGCAGATGGCGGGCGCGTGGAACACGCTCCTCGCGCGCTACGTGCGCGGACAGGCCTCCGCGCCCACGCCCCAGTACTCGGCTCCACGCCCGCCGCCCCAGCCCACCTCGTGGCTCGCGGGCCAGTGGCGGTACGGCGAACGGATTGTGCAACCCTCCAACGGGATGACCTGCGACGACAACGGCACGATCGTCCTCCAAGGAGTCAGCGGATCATACCAGCAGACCGGCTCGTGCACCCTGAACGGCCAGCGGTTCGACAATCCCGGCCAAGGCCAGCTCAGCAACGTGAGCGTGGATGGCACCACAATCCGTTTCCGAATGGAAGCCTGCGACTATGCCGGGACGCTGGTTCGTAGCTCGCCCGCACGTATTGAGGGGACGCTGTTCTGCATCATCCAGAACAATGGAACCAATGACGAGGCACGCGGCACCTGGGCCGCGGAGCGATAGCGGCTGGCAAAGGGACGGCACACCCGGCCGGAGGCGGAGCACGGAGGTTGTAGCTCCCCGACCAGGTGACCGGCGAGGAGATGGCGCGTCTGTCGGAAGAGACCGCGCGCCGCATCGAGGCCGAGCTGCAGTACCCCGGCCAGATCAAGGTGGTGGTGATCCGCGAGACCCGCGCGGTCGACTTCGCGCGGTAAGCCGGCCGCGGTCCAGGTACCGTCAACGAGCCCTCTCCCCTTCCCCGGGGAGAGGGCTTCTTGCTGTCCGGAGGGTCCCGCGCCAAGGCGCAATCGGGCCTCTACGGCATCTCCGGCACGGTATCTGCCGCTGGCAGGATCGTTCCCTCCGGCACACGATTCCACCAGACCCAGGATGCATCCATGCGGTGGCAGCTCTACACGCTGTTCCGGGCGGCAATGGCGCCCATCCCCCACTCGCTCCGCCGGCGGCTTCAGGACGTGGGCGGCAGGTCACGGCTGGACATCGGGACCGACTACCCCCGCAAGCTGAGCTTCGTCCGCCGCATGCGCGAGCAGGGGCTGCCGGTGGAAGGGCGCACCTTCCTGGAGATCGGCACGGGGTGGCACCCGGTGCTCCCGGTGCTGCTCTCGATGCTGGGGGCGCGGCGGGTGATCGGCTCGGACCTGAACCCCTGGCTCAACCGGCGCTCGCTGGGCGAAACGCTCGACGCGATGCACGGCATCGCCGACCGGATCGCGGACGACCTGGGGCTGGCGCCGGGCGACTGCCGCGAGCAGCTGGGGCGGTGGCGCGCGCTGGCGGCCGACCCGGCGGTGCCGCTCGACGAGGTGCTGGACGCCGCCCGGCTCGAGTACCGGGCCCCGCTCGACGCGCAGAAGACGGATTTCGCCGACCACCAGTTCGACTACATGGTGAGCTCCAACGTGCTGGAGCACGTGCCGCCCTGCGTGATCCGCGGCATCATCGACGAGTCGCTCCGCATCCTGGCGCCCGATGGCCAGCACCTGCACCACGTGAACCCCGGCGACCACTTCTCCATCGTGGACCCGGCGATCAGCTCGGTGCACTTCCTCCGCTTCTCGGCGCGCGCGTGGCGCTTCATCGGCGGGTGGGGGGCCGGGTATCACAACCGGCTGCGCTGCGCGGACTACGGCCGCATGTTCCAGGAACAGGGGTTCGACGTCACGTGTGACGAGGCGGAGGTGGATCCCCGCGCGCTGAGCGATCTGCGCCAGGGGCGGGTGCGGCCGCACGAGTCGTATGCCGGCTATACGCACGAGGAGCTGGCCGCGCACGTGGTGGACGTGTTCGCCCGGCCCCGCGCCGCCGTCGGCGCGGCGGCCACGGCCACGGCTGCGGCCCCCGCTGCAGTCGTCGTCGCCAGGGCGGAGCCCGTGGAGGCGACCGTCGGAGTCTGACCGCCGATCAACAGCGAGGTTGAAGAAGGCCATCCGGCGGGCGGATGGCCTTCTTTTCATCAACGGCGGCAATGGGTGATGACGAATTCCGTGTTCTTCGTGCGGGTGAAGGGTCCGGAGGGGATGCGCGAGTACGCGACCGTGCTGCCGCCGGAGGTGGTGTCCACGCGCGGGCTCCCCGCCGAGGCGATCGTTGGCCTTCTTACCGAGGCGCGGGCCGAGGGCGACGACGTCCCGGCGCAGGTGTTCACGCCCAACCCGGTATTCGTGCGCTTCATGCACGACGTGCTGGCCACGCACGCCGCGCGGCAGGAGAGCTTCGTGGCCGAGGCGCGCCGCGTGGGAAGCGGCTACGTGTACGTGATGGACGCGCGCACCGCGGACCCGGCGGGCGCGGTTCCGCGAGAAGACGTCATCGGCGCCGTGAAGGTGGAGGGCGGCGTACCAGTGCCGGACTCGTACCGCGCCAACCCGGACCACCAGCTGCTGACCGCGCGCGGCTTCTTCCAGCTGGGCGAGGAGCTGCATGGCTGCCTGATGCGTGAGCTGGAGGCGCTCCCCCGCGGCGGGTGACGGCTTGCCGATCGAACCGAGTGAAGGGAGCTGGCGCTGGCCGAGGTGTCACCCTCCAGAGGGAGCGGAATCAGCGAAGGCAGGCTATCTTTGAACCTTCATCGTACCTCCTCCGTTCATGCTCCTTCATCCCCCCGGAATCCCATGGCTGTCCGAAAACTGCTCCGAGACTTCGCCCGAGAGGCCACCATCATCGACAAGACCATCGGTGCCCACGGCGTGGTGGCGTTCGACATGAGTGGCGATGACCATGGCCCCGGCGTGGGCGGCCAGTACGTGGATACGGCGGAGTGGCGTTTCTCGCAGGGTGGCCGGCTATGGACCGACAAGGCGTCGTGGTGCATGATCATGGCCAGCTACGCCCCGCGTGCCAACCGCTGCTTCCTGGCCCACCTCCCGCCGGGTGAGCTTCCCGTGGGACCGGGTCTTTGCCTGAAGGCATACAGCGCCATTCCGCCGGCCAACCTGATGCTGTTCACCATGCCCGAGCACTACGAGATCGCGCTCAGCTCGGAACAGGCGGCGAAGAACAGCGCGTTCTGGTCGGTATACCAGTCGCTGGACCTTGCATACCCGCTCCAGGGCGGCGCCGTGAAGATGGCACCCAAAACCACCATCGTCCTCGGCTACGCGGGAGTGGATTGGGACACCTCGTTCGCCGTCGCGGTGGAGAGCTACGGGGTGTTCCCCATGACGGGCAAGCCCGACGACCTGGGCTGGGTGAAGCTCTTCCACCCCGGAAACGTGCTGGCGTAGCCGCCGGATGGATGGGGGCGGCGCAGAAGCCGGCGGGCTGATAGATTGGGAGCTTCACAACGGGGCGGCGCGTGCGTCGCCCTTTCGCGTCCTATGGGCAGCGGAGGCACGTGAGCGAAACTGAGGGCGGGGGGCACGCGTGAGGGTGCTGATGGTGGCCGACGTGATCGGCTCGCCGGGGAGGCGCGCGTTCGCACAGCTGGTGCGGCTGGTGCGCGCCGACACGCGCGCGGACGCGGTGGTGGTGAACGGCGAGAACAGCGCGGGCGGGTTCGGCATCATCCCCGAGATCGTGCGCGAATTCTTCGAGCTGGGGGTGGACGTGATCACCACCGGCAACCACGTGTGGGACAAGAAGGAGATCCTCAAGATGCTCGACGAGGAGCCCCGCCTGCTGCGCCCGCACAACTATCCTCCCCCCAACCCGGGGCGCGGGTGGACGGTGGTGCCCGTGAACGGGAAGCACCTCGCCGTGCTGAACCTGCAGGGCCGCACCTTCATGTCCCCCATCGACGACCCCTTCCGCGCGGCCGACCAGCTGCTGAAGGAGCTGCAAACGCACGACCCCAGGCCCGATGCCATCGTGGTGGACTTCCACGCCGAGGCCACCAGCGAGAAGCAGGCGTTCGGTCGCTACCTGGACGGCCGCGTGGCCGCCGTGGTCGGCACCCACACGCACTGCCAGACGGCCGACGAGCGGGTGCTGCCGAAAAAGACGGCGTACCTGACCGACCTGGGGATGACGGGCGGCCTGGGCGGGGTGATCGGGATGAAGTGGGAGATCTCGCTCGAGCGCCAGCTCACCCAGACGCGCGGCGAGCGGATGCAGCCCGCCGACGACGACCTGCACCTGCAGGGCGCCGTGATCGACATCGACGACGCCACGGGGCTGGCCCGGTCGATCGAGCGCGTGTCGGTGGGGCTGGAGCGAATCCTGACGGAACGGTTCGGAAAGAAGCACTGAAACGTGACCGCGAAGATCATCGACGGCGCGGCGTGCGGCCGCGCGATCCGAGACGAGGTGTCGGCCGAGGCCGCCCAGCTGAAGGCCCAGGGGACCACGCCCGGGCTGGCCGTGGTGCTGGTGGGCGGCGATCCCGCCAGCCAGGTGTACGTGCGCAGCAAGACGCGCGCGTGCCACGAGGCCGGGATGCACGACCGGCTGGTGGAGCTCCCCGACACGGTGAGCCAGGACGAGCTGTTCGGCGTGATCGACGGGCTGAACGCCGACCCGCGGATCCACGGCATCCTGGTGCAGCTCCCGCTCCCCGCCCACATCCACCCCAAGGCGGTGCTGGAGCGGGTGCACCCGAGCAAGGACGTGGACGGCTTCCACCCGCTGAACGTGGGGCGCGCCTTCGTGGGCGACCCGCGCGGCTTCGTCCCCGCCACGCCGGCGGGGATCATGGAGCTGCTGCGCCACGAGCGGATCGAGACGCACGGCAGGCACGCGGTGATCGTGGGCCGCTCCCTGATCGTCTCCAAGCCGCTGGCGTCGCTGCTGATGGCGCCAGGGCCCAACGCCACGGTCACGCTCACGCACCGCCACACGGTGGACCTGGCGCGGCACACGCGCATGGCCGACATCCTGGTGGTCGCCGTGGGCAAGCCCGGCCTGATCACCGCCGAGATGGTGAAGCCCGGCGCCGCCGTGTTCGACGTGGGCACCACCCGCGTCCCCGACGAGCACCACGCCAAGGGCTACGTGATCAAGGGCGACGTGGACTTCGACGCCGTCTCCGAAGTAGCCGGCTGGATCACCCCCGTCCCTGGCGGCGTCGGTCCCATGACCATCGCCATGCTCCTGCGCAACACGGTGGAGGCCGCGATGCGGGTGCATCACGCGAAGACGAGGGGCGAGCGGCGGCGGGCGACGCTGTGACCCCAGTGGGGTATGCATGACTGGCGGCCGGTTCGCCGCGGATGCGGAGGGCGGCCATTCGGCAGGCGATCGTTGGCGGGGCGAATGATTTCGCGGCAACCGCTACACGAAGTCCGCCTTCGCGGACTACCGGCTGCAGCGTGGACGCGGTGCTCGCGCGCGGCACCGGCATCGCCGCCCGCGGATTCATCGGTGTAAAGGACGCCGGCGCCCCGCTATGATGGCCGCGCGGGAGTCCGCGAAGGCGGACTTTGGGCCGTTGTTGCCGCGAATTCATTCGCCCGTGGGCCTTGGGCATGACACCGGACGATCGGCGCCGGACGATCGGCGCCGGGATGATCGGCGCCTGATTTCCTGTTCAGCAGTCCAGAAGAACCGAACGAAAGCCACCCATGTGGGACCTGTTCACCTCCGCCGAGTTCGAGAAGCGCGAGAGCGAGCCGAAGAAGGAGCCGCCGGCCGAGAAGGCGGCGCCTCCCGCCGCCGTTCCCGAGCTCTTCGAGCGCGCGCCCGAAAAGAAGAAGCGCCGCGCGCGCGCCACGGAGCTGAACGAGGCGCGCAACGAGGACGTGGCGCGCACCGTGGCCGCGCGCGAGGCCGAGACGGGGGCGCGCACCCTGATGCGCGTGCCGGCCGAGGGGATGACCGTGGCCGAGGTGAACTCCGCCGCGCGCGAGCTGATCGAGGGGGTCTTCCCTCCCCTGTGGGTGCACGGCGAGGTCGCCAACTTCACCCGGGCCAAGTCGGGGCACTGCTACTTCTCGCTCCGTGACGCCGACGCGCAGATCCGCTGCGTGATGTGGCGCGACGACGCGCGGCGCCTGCCCACGCTTCCCGAAGACGGGATGAAGGTGCGCGCGCTGGGGCGGCTGACGCTGTACGAGCAGCGCGGCGAGTTCCAGCTCGGCTGCTTCGAGCTGGAGGCCAAGGGCGAGGGGCTGTACAAGCTGGCGTACGACCGGCTGAAGGCCCGGCTCGACCAGGAGGGGCTGACCGCGCCCGACCGCAAGCGCCCCATCCCCGCGCACCCGGCGTGCGTGGGCGTGGTCACCTCGAGTTCCGGGGCGGCGCTGCGCGACATCGTTTCGGTGATCCGCCGACGCGCGCCGTGGACGCGCATCGTGCTGGCCTCGGCGAAGGTGCAGGGCGAGGGCGCGCCGCAGGAGATCGCCAGCGCCATCCGCCTGCTGGGCCGCGCCGCCTGCGCCGACGTGCTGATCGTGGGGCGCGGCGGCGGGTCGATCGAAGACCTGTGGGCCTTCAACGAAGAGGTGGTCGCCCGCGCCATCGCCGACTCGCCGGTGCCCGTGATCTCGGCCGTGGGGCACGAGACCGACTTCACCATCGCCGACCTGGTGGCCGACCTTCGCGCGCCCACGCCCTCCGCCGCGGCCGAGGCGGCGGTGCCGGACCAGGGCGCGGTGCGGCGGCGGCTGGCCGACCTGCGCGAGCGCCTGGTGAGCTGCACCCGCGACCGCGTGGCCGATGGCCGCGAGGCGGTGTTCAACGCCCGGCTCGACCTGAAGGCCGCCGCCGAGCGGGGCCTCCGCGCCCGGCGCGAGGGGCTGGGGGCGCGCGCGGCGCGGCTGCAGGCGCTCTCGCCGCTCAACGTGCTCGCCCGCGGCTACGCGGTGCCGCTGGACGATTCCGGGCGCGTGCTGCGGCGCGCGGCCGACTTCGCCCCGGGCGACGCGTTCCGCCTGCGCGTGGCCGACGGCACCGTGCCCTGCCGCGTGGACGAACCGACGGAAGGACGATGACACAGCACGAAACGCACGCCGAGCCCGCGTGGACCTTCGAGAGCGCGCTGGAGCGGCTGAACGAGATCGCCGACGCGCTGGAGAGCGACGGGATGGAGCTGGACGACTCGCTCCGCCTGTTCGAGGAGGGCGTCCGCCTCCTCCGCTTTGCCGAGACGGTGCTGGCCGACGCCGACCAGCGCCTCCGCCACCTGCTGGAGGAAGCGGGCGGAGGCTTCCGCATGGACGACTTCCCCGAGGCGCTGTGACGGCCACCGCGCCGCTGTCGGGCGTGGCCGTGGAGGCGTTCCTGGCCCGTGAGCGCGAGCGCGTGAACGCCGCGCTGGCGCGGACGGCGGACGCCATCACGGCCGGCGCGCCCGCGTGGCTGCGCGAGCCGATGCGCTACGCGCTGGAAGCCCCGGGAAAGCGCATCCGCCCGGTGCTGTGTGTGAGCGCCTGGCGCGCCGTGCACGGCGGCGAAGCGCCAGACGCGGTCTATCGCCTCGCCGCGGCCGTGGAGGTGGTGCACACCTACTCGCTGGTGCACGACGACCTTCCCAGCATGGACGACGACGCGCTCCGCCGCGGCCGCCCCACCGTGCACACGGTACATGGCGTCCATCGCGCCATGCTGGCCGGCGCCGCGCTGATCACCGCCGCCGTCCGCGTGCTGGACGACGGGGCGCGCGAGCTGGAACTTCGGCCGGATACACGCCGCGCGCTGGTGGCGGAGCTGTGCCGGGCGGGCGGCGCGGAGGGAATGGTGGGGGGCCAGCTGATGGACCTGGAGGGCGAGGAAAAGCCGCTGGACTCCGACGCGCTGGAGGCGATCCACCGCCGCAAGACGGGCGCGCTGCTGGCCGCCGCGCTGCGCCTGGGCGGGATCGCGGCGGGCGCCGGCCCGGCGGCGCTCGCCGCGCTCAGCGAGTACGGCCAGGACCTGGGCCTCGCCTTCCAGATCGTGGACGACGTGCTGGACGTGACCGGCAGCGCCGCGCAGCTCGGCAAGACCGCCGGAAAGGACCAGAGCGCCGGCAAGACGACGTACCCCGCCCTCTTCGGGCTGGACGGCGCCCGCGCGCGGGCGGAGAGTTACGTCGCCGCCGCCGTGGCGGCGCTCCACGCGGGCGGCATCGAGAGCGACGCGCTGGAGGCGACCGCGCGCTACGTGCTGGAGCGGCGGCACTGACCTTCATCCCCCTACTCCCGAACTGCACGAGAGCGACGACGCGTTTGACGCGTCAGGAGAAGCATTGGCGCGGACGCGGCTGGCCCCCCTCCCCGGCCCTCCCCCCGCTCCGCGGGTGGAGGGAGCACTTCGCGCGTGAGGCTGGTTTCTCGCGATGATGGTGGTGCGGGAGTCGCGAAGCGACTTTGGGCCGGTGTAGCCGCGGATTCATCCGCCCGACGAACCGGACCAGACAGAAGCGCCGGATCCCGCATGGGGATCCGGC
>DASSJS010000149.1:0-4698 GCA_035691085.1 Longimicrobium sp. | reverse complement strand
CATGCCCGTTCGCGTTTCCCGCACGGTTGTGATTGCGGGGGATCCCCCGCAATTCTTCATGGAATGATGCGGCTCACAGATCGGAGGTGCAAGGGAGAAGCCACGCCAGCCTCGGCCGAGCGGTCGGAACGCGGCTCCCGGAATCGCGGACCGCTGCCCGGGTGCCTGGCGGCAGCCACGACCGGGTCCGATCGATCCGCTCCCTCATACGAAAGCGCCGGCAGGGATGGCGTGCACCCCTGCCGGCCCGCGGCACCGTGCGGTCCTTCTGCGCGTGAGCACGGTGCCACTACCGGGTTCGTGCTTCCGGAGAGAGCAAGGGCCGTGCTCGGATCGAACCGGGCGGAAATCCCTGGTTTCCCTGCATCCGCGGGATGTCAGGCGCGCCCGCGGGTGTGCCAGCGGGTCACATCCGGCGTGACGGTACGTCACACCTATGTCTCTTTCGCCGACTTCGAGTTACGCGCGCCATCCATCGCCGGAAATAAACGCGACCGCTTGGATTTTCGCACCGCTTTCGTCCAAGAAAACGTCCAACGCTGTCCAGAACGGAAACGGCCGTCGGAACGTATGCCACGTTCCGACGGCCGTTTACAAGGGGTGAGCGAGGGGACTTGAACCCCCGACCTCCAGGGCCACAACCTGGCGCTCTAACCGACTGAGCTACGCCCACCATCGTCCGGCAAACATCCGCCGGACAGAGCTACAAATTTGTGAAGAAATCCGCGATTACGCAAGTGCCCCCGGCTCGTCGAACGGGGCTCGAAATTCGTTCCGCCCGGCCCGCCGCACCCCGGCCGCGGGCCGGAACCGCCGCGCGCCCGGAGCAGAGCTACGGGACGAAGCGGATCGATCGTGATCACACGCGGTCGCGCTCGGAGAGGGATGAACGAAAAACCCCGCGGCCGCTGCGTGTGCAGCGGCCGCGGGGGTTTTCTGTACGGCCATGCGCCAGACAGGACTCGAACCTGTGACCCACAGCTTAGAAGGCTGTTGCTCTATCCACCTGAGCTACTGGCGCAGGTACTGCCCTGCTCGCGGCATTGGCCCGCGTTCCACCCAGTCGGGGCGGCCGGATTTGAACCGGCGACCCTCTGCTCCCAAAGCAGATGCGCTACCGGGCTGCGCCACGCCCCGATTGTCCCGTCCAACAATGAAAAAGGATAGTCCATCCAGTCGTTTTCGTCAACCGCCCGGCCGCGGCGCGAACCCCGCCCACGGGCCGTGCGGCGGGACGGCGGGCACCCTCTTCGCGCGCTGAAATGACGCACGCGTCACGATGAGATGGAAACAAAAAATCCCCGATCATTGCGAGACCCCGGCGGCAGTACTACCGTTACACGCCGCTAGTTGCCGCCACCCCGGCGGTGCGGCGGCAATCTCACACCTCGCGAGGAGGACGCATGAACGGCAAGCTGACGCTCGACATGGAGTCGCTCACGGTCACCACGTTCGAGACCGACTCGAACACCCCGGAAGCCAACGCGAATGCCACGCTGGCATGCGACCCCGGGTGCAACACCACGCGGCTGACCTGTTCGACCAAGCTCTGCTGAGCCGCGGCAGGTCGCGTGAAACAGCCCGCGCGGCAGGTGCCCGCGCGGGCTGTCTGGCATTCGGCGCGGTAGCAGTCAGCCGCTGGCGGCGCTCGCCTTCGGCCAGCGGGCGAGGAGGGCGGCAATGGCCGCGCGCACGCCCCTGCCCCGGTGGCTCACCTGGTTCTTCCACTCGGGCGCGAGCTCGGCCATCGTCTTCCCCTCGCTCGGCAGCAGGAAGAGCGGGTCGTAGCCGAAGCCGCCGGTGCCGCGCGGGGTGCCGATCACCACGCCGTCGCACCGGCCCACGAACACCTCCTCGCGGCCCCGTGCGTCCGCGAGCGCGACGGCGGCGATGTAGTGGGCGGTCCGCCTTTCGGGCGGCACGTCGGCCAGGCGGCGGAGGAGGTGGGCGTTGTTGGCCTCGTCCTGCCGCAGGCCGCGCGCGTCTTCCTCGCCCGCGAAGCGGCGGGAGCGCACGCCGGGGGCGCCGCCCAGCGCGTCCACGCAGATCCCGGAGTCGTCGGCCAGCGTGAGCACGCCGGTTTTTTGCGCGAAGTAGCGGGCCTTGGCGAGCGCGTTCTCCTCGAAGGTCTCGAAGACTTCCAGCGCGTCTTCCTCCGGCGTCTCCTCGATCCTCAGGTCAGCGAGGCCGATGACCTCGAACTCCGGGTGGCCGGACAGGATCTCGCGGATCTCGCGCACCTTGCCAGGGTTGCGCGTGGCGACCAGAAGCCGTGTCATTCAAAGCTCTTGGAGAAATGGATCACAGAGGGAACGGAGGAGATGTGGCAGTTCTCCGCTCCCTCTGCTCCCTCTGTGTTGAAATCAGCGATCCCTGGTCCCGCACCCGATCCCGCCGAAGCCGTCACGACCCGCCGACGGCGGCGCGCTGGGCGGCGTGCAGGCCACGGACGGCACCGCTCATCATCTTCGTCAGATCGAACAGTTGCTCGGCGGAAAAGTCGCCGTGCTCGCCGGTGCCCTGCACCTCGATGATCCCGCCGCCCTCGCGCATCACCAGGTTCAGGTCCACCTCGGCGGCCGAATCCTCGGAGTAGTCCAGGTCCAGCAGCAGCTCGCCGCCCACCACGCCCGCGCTCACCGCCGCCACGAACTCGCGGAAGGGCAACGCGGGCAGCCGTCCCTGCGCGACGAGCCACTGGCAGGCGTCGTACAGCGCCACGGCGCCGCCGGTGACCGACGCGGTGCGGGTGCAGCCGTCGGCCTGCAGCACGTCGCAGTCGATGGTGATCTGCCGCTCGCCCAGCGCCTTCATGTCCACGCAGGCGCGAAGCGAGCGGCCGATCAGGCGCTGGATCTCCTGCGTGCGCCCGCCGATCTGGCCGCGCTCGCGGCGGTTGCGGGTGTTGGTGGCGCGCGGGAGCATCGAATACTCCGCCGTCACCCATCCTTCGCCGCGCCCCTTCCGCCACGGCGGCACGCCTTCCTCCACGCTCGCGGTGCAGAGCACCTTCGTGCGCCCCACCGTGATCAGGCAGCTCCCCTCGGCGTATTCCGCCACGCCGCGCTCCAGCCGCAGCGGCCGCGGCTCCCCGGGCGTGCGGCCGTCGTTCCTCGCCGTCCCCTCACCCATCCGTTCCCCCCTGGCGAATGCGTTGCACGATCCCCGTGGTCGATCTTCCCGGCACCAGCGCGATGGTCTCCACCCGCCCGCCCGCCGCCTCCACCTCGTCCGCGCCGGCGATGGTGTCGCGGGTGTAGTCGCCGCCCTTCACCAGCACGTCGGGGAGAAGACGGGCGATCAGCTCGCGCGGCGTGTCCTCGTCGAACCAGGTGACGTAGTCGACGGATTCCAATCCCGCGATCACGTAGGCGCGGTCGTCCCTCGGATTGATCGGCCGGTCCGGCCCCTTCCCCAGCCGCCGCGCCGAGGCGTCGGTGTTCACGGCGACGACGAGAAGGTCGCCCAGCGCCCTGGCCCGCGCGAGATAGTCGACGTGGCCGCGGTGGAGGACGTCGAACACGCCGTTGGTGAACACCACGCGGCGCGGCCGCGGCGGGCGGCCCAGCCGGCGAACCAGCTCGTCGGGCGGAACGATCTTGCCGGCGGGGTCGTTCACGGGGCGGCGGGCTCGGGGACGCGCGGGCTTTCGCCGCGGACGCGCGCCAGGATCTCGCCCGCGCCCAGCTCCAGCAGCCGCGCGGCGAGGGCGCGGCCCGCGTCGGCGGACGCGGCGGCCCAGGCGTCGCCTTCCACGAACACGGAGTCGCGGAGCACGGTCTCGCCGTCGGTATCGGCAACCAGGCCGTGCAGCGTCAGCCCCTCGTCATCCAGCGAAGCGAGCGCGCCGATGGGGATCTGGCAGCCGCCCTCGAGCCGGGCCAGGAAGGCGCGCTCGGCGGCGGTGCAGGCGGCGGTGATGGGATCGTGGAAATCCGCCAAGAGCGTGCGGATCCGCTCATCCCCCGCGCGGCAGACCACGCCCAGCGCGCCCTGGCTGACGGCGGGGAGCCACTCCGCGGGGTCGAGATACGCGGCGATGCGCTCTTCCCACCCCAGCCGCAGCACGCCGGCCGCGGCCAGGATGATGGCGTCGTACTCGCCGCGGTCCAGCTTGGCCAGCCGCGTGTTCAGGTTGCCGCGGAGGTCCGCCACCCGCAGCTCCGGCCGCGCCGCGCGCAGCTGGGCGATCCGCCGGAGCGAGCTGGTGCCGATCCGCGCGCCGGCGGGGAGGTCCTGCAGCGTTCCCGTCATCCCCGGCGAAAGGATCAGCACGTCGCGCGGGTCCTCGCGGCGGCCCACGGCCACGATCTCCAGGCCCTCGGGAAGGCGCGTGGGGACGTCCTTCAGCGAGTGGACGGCGAGGTCCGCCCGGCCGGACAGGAGGGCGACGTCGAGCTCCTTGGTGAAGAGCCCCTTGTCGCCGATCTTGGCCAGCGGCACGTCTTGCACGTTGTCGCCGGTGGTCTTGATCACCCGGATCTCGACGTCCACGGACGGATCGGCGGCGCGGATGGCCGCCTGTACCGCGTGCGTCTGCCAGAGCGCCAGCTGGCTGCCGCGGCTGGCGATGCGGAGGGGGCCCGCGCTCATGCCGCCCCTCCGCGCAGCATCGGCCGGGGCGCGGCGGAGGCGAGGCGGGCGTGCGAGGAGAGCGCCGGCCGAGCCCCGTCTGGCCCCTTCCCCCCGCCCCCTCCC
>DASSJS010000148.1:0-11035 GCA_035691085.1 Longimicrobium sp. | reverse complement strand
TCTTCGCTCGCCGGATCTCGTCGGTGCGCACCGCAGCCGCGTCGCGCAGTCCGCGAAGGCGGACTTTGGTCAATCAGCGGTGGGTTTCAACCCGCCGTCGATGCGGGGCGCTGACACTCGCCACGAAGACCGTGCGCCACGGAGGACCAAAACGCACTCGCGCACTCACGCACTGGCGCACCTGTTCATCCCACCCCGCCCCGCGCGCAAAAACAATCCAGCGCCGAAGCATCTGCCCCGGCGCCGGAAAGTCCCTCATGCGTGCTCCAGCATCTCCTGGTCGGCGGGGCTCAGGCGGTAGAGCCGGCAGAGCACCAGGTCGATCAGCTGGCGGGCCATCAGCCGTGCCCACACCACCTTCTGGCTGTCGCAGCCGTTCTCCAGGTCGGTGCTGGCCTCGGCGTAGCGCTCGCCCAGGAAGTTGAGGATCTCTTCCACCGCGTCGGGGTGGGGCGAGGCGGGAGCCAGCGAATCGTCGGGCGCGCGGTCCACCAGCAGGCCGTCCACGAAGGCCAGGAACGCGGGGAACACCATCTCGGTCAGGTGCCCGCCGGTGATGGCTTCCTCGTCGGTCAGCTCTTCCCACACCAGCTCGTTCCAGTACAGCTCCTCGGCCTCGCGGCGCAGGTACACCAGCCGGTCGGGCGCGAGCGCCGAGGCGCCGTTCCCCACCGCCTCGGGCGTGCGCCCCAGGATGTGGAAAATGCGGTTCCGGCGTTGTGCCACGTACGCCTGCGCGGCGCCGCTCTCGGCCGTGTTCCTGGTCATCAACGGAAGCTGCCTGGATGGGTCTGGCTGGGAGTGTCTGCGCGGTTGATGCGGGAACATAGACCGCCATCCCACGCGCCGCAACCAGCGCCCGGCGCTCTCGCGGCGTCCCTCTGTGCACCCCCGCCGCCGCACCCCGCAAGGCGGCTGGATCCAAGGCGGAATGCGGGTTCTGCGATGTTGCCGGAGGGCTCGGAAGCTGATGCGGAAAGGCGTTGCAGAGGGGAGTGCTGGGTGCTGGGTGCTGGGTGCTGGGTGCTGGGTGCTGGGGGCTGGGTGCTGAGTGCTGGGTGCTGAGTGCTGAGTGCTGAGTGCTGAGTGCGAGGTGCGAGGTGCGAGGTGCGAGGTGCGAGCGTGGGAATCGATCGAATGCCGGTCCCGGCACTCGGCACCGGGCACTCAGCGCTTGTTGCTGCCGTTTCGAACCCGCTCGTGGGCAAGGCGCCAGCGCATCCGGCCGGCCCAGCCGCAGCGGGCGCAGCTGCGCACGGGCGTGGCGGCAAGAACGGCGCAGATCTGGTCCACCAGGCCGTGCCCGTGTGACTGCGAGGTGACGGCGCGGCAGTGCGGGCACTCCGGCGCGTACGGAAGCCGGCCCCGGTAGTGCGCCACCGCGAACGGCGTCACCCCCGCCACCACCGCCAGCACCATCAGCCACAGCAACAACATCATGGTTCCCTCGATCCTTCGGTCTGCACTTGGGCCGGGAGAGAGTGCAACACCCGTTCCCCTCCCGCACGCACGGTCCTTGCGGACGGAACGCCCCTCCCGAACCCTGGCGAACAGAGGCGGAGATGCCACGCAACGCACAGCACCCGAACGACTTGCACGATGGCGAGCGCGAGCCTCGCCCATCCGCGGCGGACGGGGACGGCGCGGGCGCGCCGCCGCCGTTCAGCTTCACGCCCACGGGTGCCGACCCGGTGCTGGGCTGGTCGGGCTGGGGTGCGGAGAGCATCGCGCCGTGGACCGCGCGGGCCGAGGCCCGGGTGCGCTACGCACGGCGAAGTGGAGGGGACCACCCGCGGCCCGAGCCGCGGCAGCGTTGAACCACGCTACAGGGGGGATGATGACCAAGCGCATGCAGGACCCGGGGTTCGACCCCGAAGAGATCGAGGAGGCCGATCCGCTGGGCGAGCAGGCATTCGCCGAGTCGGGCTTCTCGGACGCGCCGGACGGCGGCCCGGACTTTTCCGCGCCGGGGCTGGACGAGGAGAGCGACAAGCGCCCCGGCGGGCGCGGGCAGAAGGTGGCCGGCATCCCCGAGCACCTGCAGAAGCAGGTGAACTCGCCGAGCGAGCAGCGCCCCGACAGCGGCTGGGCCGTGGTCAAGGAGCGCGGCGGTGAAGGAAAGGGCGACCCCGCCGTCGGCGGCACACGCCCGGACTGAGGAACCACAGTTCTGAGTTCCAAGTGCCAAGTGCCAAGTGCCCAGTGCCGGGAGCAATTCCGGCACTGGGCACTTCTATTGGAACTCAGCACCCAGCACCCAGCACCCAGCACCCAGCACCCAGCACCCAGCACCCAGCACCCAGCACCCAGCACCCAGCACTCAGCACTCAGCACTCAGCACTTGTGGACTTGGGACTCGGGACCTGAGACTATATCTTCCCCTCGTTCCCTCCGTCTACTTGCGCCCGCGGCGTGCCGTGCCCAAGCGACCGTTCGACATCCACGCGGTGATGCGCCGCATCCGCAAGGCGGTGGAGCCGTACCCGCGCGCCGCCCTGTTCGAGTTGCGCGACGAGGGCTTCGGCAGCGCGTTCGAGCAGCTGGCGGCGTGCATGATCAGCGTCCGCACGCGTGACGAGGTGACGCTGCCCACCGCGCGGCGCCTGTTCGCCCGCGCGCGCACGCCGGCGCAGGTGGCGGCGCTGTCGGTGGATGAGGTGGACGAGCTGATCCACGCCTGCGCCTTCCACGGCGCCAAGGCAAGGCAGATCCACGCCATCGCGCGGCGCTGCGTGGATGAGCACGGCGGCGAGCTGCCCTGCGACGAGGCGGTGATGCTCGGCTTTGACGGCGTGGGGCCCAAGTGCACGAACCTTGTGCTCGGCATCGCCTGCGGCGCGGCGCGGATCGGGGTGGACATCCACGTGCACCGCGTCACCAACCGCTGGGGCTACGTGGCCGCCCCCAACCCCGACGCCACCATGCGCGCCCTGGAAACCGTGCTCCCGCCCAGGTACCACGTGGAGATCAACGAGCTGCTGGTCCCCTTCGGCAAGCACATCTGCACCGGCCGCGCGCCGAAGTGCTCCACCTGCCCCGTGCTGGACCACTGCCGCCAGGTGGGGGTGACCGAGCACCGGTGATGGGATGATCGTCCGCACCCCATCAACGTCGTCCTCACGCGCGTCGCCTACAATGTCATCCTGAGCGCGACCACTCGGGGCTGACGATGCACGGATGGCAGCAGCGCGAAGGATCTATCGCCGACGGTGCGCTCCGGCTGGTATAACGCATCCACCGGCGGCAGATCCTTCGGCCTGCGGCCACTGCTCACGCCGAAACGGTGGGGTGACCGGCCTCAGGATGACCTCGTAAGCTGGTGCGCATGCTCATCCTGCGCCCTGCCGGACACCCGAGGGGTGGATCCTCAAGCAGGCTTCGGCGCCTTGCCGTTGTATCCGCGCTCGCCGAAGGGTGACAGCTTCTCCAGCCACATCGCCTCGAGGGTGCGGAGGTCATGGGTGGGATCGTAGTCCGGCTGGTCGTCGGGGAGGGCGAGCGTGTCGAGCACCTCGAAGGCGAACACGTCGGCGCCGAACGCCTTGAGATCTTCCCGCACGCCGTGGTTGGGGTGCGCGCCCAGGCGAACCCCCGCCCGGTGACGGTTGAGGATGGCCGGCAGGTCGGTGCTGGCGCCCACCAGGATCTTTCCGTTCGCGGTGTTCCGCACCTGGTAGATCCCCATCTGCCGCGGGCGCTCCCTGTATTCACGGATCAGCTCTTTCCTGCGGCTCATCGCTCCGGCTCCTTCCCTGCTGCCTCCGCGTCGCCATTCTGGAACGCGGGAGTTGCAAGGCTGAGTGCATGATCACGGACGTCCGGAGGCCACGCCTGGATGCGCGACTCGAACTCCGCCTTGCGGTTGGAATACAGCGCCCGCAGCGCCTCCTCGTACCACGGCTGGTCGCCGGCGATGGCGGCCATGAAGCGGTAGGTGGCGTCGCGCGCCTGCCGCGCCGTATCCACCGACTCGGTTTTGGGGCGCGCCGCGTCCACCAGCTTGCGGATGGCCACCGACGCGCCGCCCGGCTGGCTCTTCAGCCACTCCCAGTGCCGCGGCAGCAGCGTCACTTCCCCCGCCACCACGCCCAGCTTCGGCCGCCCGCGCCCCCGCCGCGCCGCGCCCTCACCGACATCGGCCGACGCGGAATCCCCGGCTTGGTTCGGCACGGCATCCGCCGCCGTGTCGCGCACGTCGATGTCCACCACGCGGCCGGTGCGGTCGTCGAATACGAGGACCGGCGCCTGTTCGCCGCCGCGGAGCGCCGCGCGCACGGACCGGGCGACATCGGCCAACTCGCCCGTGGCGAGCAGACCCGATCCCGCGAACGCCGTGTATCGCCGTGAGTTCTCGTTCATCGTCATCCCAGGCAGCAGTCGGTACATGCACGTATTCTATCCGGATGATATTTGGCTGTCAATATCACCCGGATAGAAATCACGCGAGAGGCTGATCGGCTTCAGGAACTGCTGGAGGATGTGAAAACGCGGCGGGCGACTGCGTGCCGCTCAGGGCGTGGCGGGCTCGTCGGCGTTGGCGCGGCGGCGGCGAGGCTTGCGCGGGGGCGTGGCGGCGGCGCGCAGGTCACGCACCACGCTGCCCACGGCGGCGATCACCTCGGGGTCGCCCTCGCGCAGCAGCGCGGCGGTGATGTGCTTGCACACGCGGTCGCGCCACAGGTGGTCGCCGCAGTCGCAGCGCGGGGTGTTGGGCGTGGTGAGATCCACCCAGTGCGGCTCGGCGCCGCCGTCCACACGGTACTGGCCGTGCCCCAGCCGCACGGCGTTCAGCGTGACGCCGCGCTCCACCCGCCCCGCCTCCAGACCACCGGCGGCTTCGATGTCGATCAGCTTCTCGGGCATGTTCTCCTCGCTCGTTCAGGGCCACCTGCAGCACTGCCCTGTATACCCCCGAGAGCCCCGCGTGTTCGCCTTTTCTTCGGATGATTTGCAATGGATACGCTGAGTACGTGGATCATCCGAGTACCCAGCCGAGCCGCCGATCCGCACCGGAACCCGCCACCGCTCGCAACGACGAAGCCCGCCGGAGACATCGCTCCGGCGGGCTTCGACCCTCAGCACTCAGCACCCGCACCCAGCACCCAGCACCCAGCACCCAGCACCCAGCACCCAGCACCCAGCACCCAGCACCCAGCACCCAGCACTCAGCACCCAGCACCCAGCACTTCCCCTACGCCGCCTTCCCCTGACGCTGCGCCTCCCCCTGCCCCGGATCCGGCGAATCCTCGCGGCGCTTGCGCATCACCAGCGCCTCCACCCACTGCTCCACCTCTTCGGCGTCGTCGCCCTTGAGGGTGACCGTCTCGTCCTGCACGCCGTCGGGGGCCGTGCCGCCGCTGCGCTGGACCATGCCGTCCACCACGGCGTGCCAGGTGGCCTTCTGGGCCAGCTTGCCGAAGGTGCGCATCCCGATCAGGTCCACCAGGTCGCTGGCCCGCGTGAACGAGCGGACCTCGAAGCGCAGCACGCCGCCCGGCTGCTCCTGCACGTCGAAGCGGATCACCCCCGAGAGCGGATGGCCCTGCAGGGTCACGCAACTGGCGGTGTTGTCGGCCACCTCCACCACGCGCACCTGGATGTTGCCGCGCAGCGGGAGCGCCATGGTGAGGGTGTTCCCCTCCTTCAGCTCTTCGTGGCTCCCCGGCTCGGCGCCCACCTGCAGCAGCGCGTCGGGCGCGATCTCGCGGAAGCTGCGGCGGAAGAGGTCGAACAGCTCGTCGGCCGTGCAGGTGGCGCCCTGGATGTCGGCCCAGTAGCGCTGCCGCTCCAGCGAGCCCACGCCCTCGGTGGGGAGGCGCTCGGGCATGGTGTCCACCAGCCGGCCCAGCCCCTCCGCCAGCGTGAGCGGGGTCACGCCGAAGGTTTCGGTGAGCGCGTTCACGCCGCCGGGGGGAATCACGTTCTCCTCGGTGAGCATGGTGATCTGGCCGTCGGTGACGCGGATGTCCATCCCCACCGCCTCGGCCGCGCCGGTGCCCAGCCGCGCGAGCGCCTCGGGGATGGGGAGGCGGATGGCGTTCTTCCCGGTGAGCTTCTCCAGCAGGGTGATCACCTCGGTGGTGGTGGTGATCTCGGGGCCGGAAAGGTCGAGCGCGGTCTCGCGCGGGTTTTCGCGCTCCACGGCGCGGGCCAGCGCGAGGCCCAGGTCTTCGTGCCACACCGGCTGGAACGGCTGGTCGCCCCGGCCGATCACGGGCACCACGGGAAGCGCGCGCACCATCTTCAGCAGCAGCGAGATCACCTCGTCTCCGGGGCCGTACACGTTGCCCGGGCGCAGGATCAGCCAACCCGGCGGCGCCTCGGCGCGCACGATCTCCTCGGCCGCGTGCTTGGACTTGTGGTAGTCGCTCTGCCCGCGCTCGGCGCCCAGCGACGAGACGTAGACGAAGCGCCGCACGCCCGCGCGCGTGGCCTCGCGGCACAGGCGGCGGGTGCCTTCGACGTTGATGTTCTGGAAGGTGACCTCGGGCGGGTCCTCGGCCACGATGCCCACGATGTGCAGCACGGCGTCGCACCCGTCGGCGGCGCCCCGCACGGCCTGGTCGCTGCCCACGTCGCCGGTGTGCGGCTCCACGCCGGCCTTCCACTGCCGCGCGTCGCTCTCGGCGTGGCGCGAAAGCAGGCGCACGGTGTGCCCCGCGTGCAGCAGGCAGTCGACCGCCGCCTTCCCTACCACCCCGGTTCCGCCGGTGACCAGCACCTTCATCGCGTCCATTCCTTGTCTAACGTGTGGGACGGGGTGGCGCGTGCACGACGGGTGCCATGGGGTGGTGCTGGGTGCTGGGTGCTGGGTGCTGGGTGCTGGGTGCTGAGTGCGAGGTGCGGATGGGGGATGCGGCGCTCCGGGCTCACCGGCGGCTGAAGCCGCGGCAACAACGACGGAAAGCCTCCCAAACTGCGGGAGGCTTCAACAGCAACGGCGGTGCGGCCGTCCGAAGTTACTTTCGCACTTTCGCACTTTCGCACTCTCGGACTTTCGCACTCGCGGTTCAGCCCTGGCTGCGCTCGCGCACCTCCTCGCTGGTCAATCCGTAGATGGGTGGGGTGGCGACGCCGAGGATGTTCAGCATCAGGTAGATCTGGCCGCGGTGATGGGCCTCGTGCTCGATCATGGCGCGCAGCCACTTCCACGCGGGCATCGCCGCGCCGGCGGGGGTGACGGCCGGGCGCTGCAGGTCGTCGGGCGTGAGCGCGCGGAAGATCTCCACCGACTCGGCGTGCATCCGGTCGAGGTACGCGACCACGGCGTCGAATCCGTCGGCCAGCTCGCGGCCGTGGCCGGGATAGCGGCTGGGGCGGCCCGCCACGTTCTCGGCGAACATCCACCGTTCGATCGCGCCCAGGTGGCGCACGATGTCGCCCAGCGTGAACGCGCCCTCGCGGTGGCTCCACTCCAGCCGCTCCGGCGGGATGCACAGCACCACCTTCCGCGTCCGCGCGCGGAAGCCCTCGAGATAGCTCAGGAACGGCTCGATCCGGGTGATTTCCATGGGCTCGTCGGCTTCGGTCCCAACTCCGTGCGCACCTTGTCCCCGGAGATTACGCGACCGGCATCTCCGTCCGCCATCCCGTCATCCATGCATTCACGGACGCGGATGGAGCAGGCCGGATCATACCCGCGTCGTCAGGGAGCGAATCCGTGCGCGCAACCTGAAGGGGCCGCTCTGGATGATTGCGATTCCTCCGGTCCGTTACGGAGAGGTACCTCCTTGACCGGAAGGCGTCGCTCGCGCGCGAAGCGCCGCGGCGAGCGCGAGCAGCTGCTCGCGATACGGGCTTTCCTGCGCGGCTTTGAACGAGTCCTCGGTGTGGTACAGGATCCCGCAGGTTTTGCGGCGCACCTCCTCCAGCTGCTGATCCGGATAGTGCTGGATGATGAAGGAGACCCACTGGACGGGCGTGGCGGTTCCCGACGCGAGGCGCTCCACGAAGTCCGCGAAGCGCAGGGGCATCGCCGGATCGCCAGGCTCGATGGCGGGGCAATCGTGGAAGAACCAGAACGCCTCGAGCGCTCCGTCTTCAGCGCCCGCCGGCCGGAATTTTCCGGTCGCGATGATCGGAAGCCCGTCCGCCTCGTCCAGCGGAACGAGGTCGTACAGGGGCTCCCGAACGTACGCGCGGAACGGAGACGTGTCGTTCACGCTGAACCGGCAGCGGACGCCGTGGTACTCGGTAATCCCGCGAAGGGGGCCATCCGGACCCGTCTCCATCTCGTGGACCGGCATGTACGGCCGCGCCAGTTCCATCAGCCGCTCGACTTCTTCCATCGAGATCTTTTCGTCCTCTCGCCCCTTCTCCGCCGTCAACACTCGCGTTCCCGCCAGCGCCCCGGCCGCCCCCGCGCGCGCCGGGTGACGCGCGGCGATGCGATCGGCGATCACGGTCGCGAGCGCCATGATCGTCTCCTGCGGGTTCACGCCTGGTGCGGTCGGCAGGATCGAACCGTCGGCCACGTACAGGCCGGGAACGCCGTGGCGCTCGCCGTCGGGGGTGCAGCCGCTGGTGCGCGGGTCGGTGCCGATGCGGCAGGTGCCGTTCACGTGCGCCGAGAGCACGCCCAGCAGGTTGGGCCCGCACGGCCGCCGGTCGATCACCTCCACCTCGGCCGCGGAGCGCAGCACCGTCTCGGCCGCGTGCAGCGTGACCACCTCGCGCGCGCCCGCCGCGAAGTGGATGCGCGCCGCCGCCTTGATCCCCGCGCGGACCGTCCGCTCCTCCGCCGGGCCCAGGCGGTAGCGGATGTGGATCCGCCCGCGGCGGTCGGTCGTTACCCCGCCGTTCGACGCCCGCCTGTCTGCCCCGTCGCGGACCAGGACGATGAACGGCGCCATCCCGCCCGCGCTCCGCATCACCCGGCGGTGCCGCTCGCCAAAGCCGGGGAGCGACGCCGCCGCAAGCGCGGGGTACGTGGGCGGGCACTCCACCCAGAAGCCGTACCCGTCATCCCCCCGCACGAACTGGTCGCAGACGGAGGAGAGGGGGATGCCGCCTCCGCCGTACATCTCCCGGCCGTAGATCCCGGCGACCAGCGTGGTGGGATGCAGCCGCAGGAAGCGTCCGACGCCCCCGCCGCCCATCCCCGAGCGCTGCAGGAGGGCGGGCGTGCCCACCGCGCCCGCGGCGATCACGACCACCGGCGCCTCCACCGTCATCCGGCCGCGCGGCTGGCCGGTGGCGCGGTCCAGCACGGTGCCGTGCACGCGTTTCAGCGGCGCCCGCCCGCCGTGCTCCGCCAGCTTGATGCGGTCCGCCCGCACGTCGGTGAACAGCCGCGCGCCGGCCCGCAGCGCCATTGGCACGTAGACGCTCGCGGTGCCCTGCTTGGCATCGTACCGGCACCCGAGGCCGCAGAAGCCGGAGCGGACGCATCCCTTTGCGTTGATTCGCGCGGCTTGCGCGCTCCATCCCAGGGCGCGGGCGCCGTCGAGCAAGGCGCGATTCGGTGGATTGTGCGCGTCGTCGGGGATCGAGCGGGTGTGCGTCTCGGCCTCGATGCGGTCGAACACGGGCGCCAGGTCGGCCGGTGACATGCCGGTGGTGCCGTGCTCGGCGGCCCACTCGTCCAGCACCCAGTCATGGGTGCGCAGCATGATCATCCAGTTCACCAGCGTGCTGCCGCCCACCGCGCGCCCCTGCAGCATCGGCACGGACAGGTCGTCGGTGGCGCGCGTCCCCGCGTCGGCATAGAGCGCCGACGTCATCTCCGGCTCGCGCTCGGTGAAGTCCTCGCCGCGCCACCATCCACCCTCTTCGAGAATGACGACGTTCATTCCCGCCTCCGCCAGCCGCGCCGCCATCACCGCGCCGCCCGCCCCGGTGCCGATCACGCACACGTCGGCGCTCACGCGTGTCTCCGCGTGCAGTGCCGCGCCCTGGATGATCCGCCCCATCCACACGCCGCCCATGTCGCGCGGGGCGATGGGGAGTATGCGCGGCTCGGCGGCGCGCCCGCGGGCGATCGGCTCCTCATCCGTCGGTTCGCCCGGGGCGGGGCCCTCCCACGCGAAGGCGGGGGCGCGGTCGTGCAGCGGGCCGCGGTAGCCGATCTCGGCGTAGGTGGACGGATCGGAGTAGAAGGTGGAGAGAACGAGCCTGCGCAGCGCCTGGAAGATGGTGCGGCGCGCGGGGATGCGGCTGGTCTCCCAGCCCGCCAGCCACGCGTCCTGCCGCGCGGGCGCCATCCGGCTGAAGCGCACGGGGATGGCCGAGGTGAGTGCCGCGGTGGCCGGATGGCCGAGCACCGTCAGCAGCCGCGAGATCAGCAGCGCCTTCTCGGGATCGACCGTGCCCAGCCGCACGGCCACCGCGCGCGCCAGCTCCGCCGCGCGAGGATCGCCGTCCGCCAGCGGCACCATGCGGCGGCAGAGCGTTTCCAGCGTGGCCATTTGCGCGGTGGAAAGCGTCATCCGGGCGGAGCGGTGGAGATCGGGAGATGAGGGTGGGGCGCGGAGCCAAGCATAGGCGCGCCCGGGAACCCCGTCAACGCGCGCAAATTCCTGAGTCCGTCCACCGGCTGCTCCGGCTCCGGGGCATGGAAGGGCACCGAGGCCCGGCCCCGCCGAGCAGGTGAAGCCTCGCGCCGTTTGCGAGGCTTGTCGTAGTGGTTGCTGCGGCTTCAGCCGCCGGTGCGGCACCGGTCCCCAAGCTCTCCATCCAGCTGGGCGCAGGCAGATGCAACGTCCAGCTAAGTGCACGTTTGGCAACGACTTCGGAGGCACGGCGGCCCGTGACTTGCAACGATCCGACACCCCACCGGCCGGGAGGGGATGGGCCGGGCAAACCGCAATCTGGAGGCGAAACCATGCGAGGCTACGGACGCGACTACGACAACCGCGGCAACTGGCTGGACCGCGCGGGCGAAACGGTTCGCGGCTGGTTCGGCGGCGGGCGCGACTACGATCGCGACTACGGGCCGGGCGACCTCCGTGAATGGCAGCACGGCAACTGGAGCCGCGGGAGCAACGCGACCGGGATGTACGGCGGCCACATGCAGGGCGGCGGCTACCGCACCAAC
>DASSJS010000147.1:0-21333 GCA_035691085.1 Longimicrobium sp. | reverse complement strand
ATGGGAAGGCACGGGCGAACTCGTGATGTCCACCGACGCGGACCGGCGGGTGGAGCCCATCCACGGGCGGGTGGAGATGAAGGGCGACGAAGGGGTGATCGTGCGTTTGGCGGACTAACTCCAATCCCGGAACTGCTTGATTTCAACACGGAGGGAGCAGAGGGAGCAGGGGAAAACTTCCCGCAGTCCTCTGCTCCCTCTGCTCCCTCTGCGTTGAAAAAATCCCAGCCTCGGATCGCGATACCGCATGCGATTCGCGAGGGGCTTTACCCGCCCGCCGCGAGATCCTGCTGAACGAGGGCGTAGGCGCTGGCGTCGGCTTCCTTCAGCCCGGTCTCGGCCAGAAAGCGCTCCACCGCGCGATTCGTATCGGCCAGCGAGCGCGCGCCCTCGGGGCACTGCGCGGTCACGGTGCCGCGGTAGGCCCGCAGCTGCGCGCAGCCGGGGAGCACCGCGCCCAGGTTCTCCACCACGATCCCTCGGTATCCCAGCCCCGGCGGCGTGGCACCGGGGCCGCCCGGCGTCCGCGCCTCCAGCATCTGCCGGAGCGTGGCGGTTTCACTGCGGCTCAGCCGCCACCCGGGGTTGGGCCGGCCGCTGTACAACTCGGCATAGGCGCCCGCGCGGTCGTCGATGCTGGTGGAGGGGAAGCTGCATGCCGGCTGCAGCACGATGCTCGCCGCCCCCGCGCACGCCGCCAGCGGCAGCAGCACACGCCGCCACCTGCGGTAAGCCCCTGGTACGGAACCGGTTGAAGGCACCCAGCGCATCGTCCCCCACCCCCTGAAGTGTACAGGATTGGTAAATCTAATGCCGGGCTAATGGCGCCCGAGGTGCTAAGAAACTAACATGCGCCCAACAGGCCCGGACCGGCAAGATGCGCGGCGCTTACAACCTTATCGGCGCGCCGGCCATCCCACAGTCGCACGCAATGCTCCTCCGGCGCACGCTCCGCGCGCGATCCGTGCCGCGGCGCCGACGCCCAACCCAGCCGCGAGACCCTCCCATGCGGTGCAACCCTCTATTCCCCGCGCTGATCGTTGCCGCCACGGTGGCGGCCCAGCCCTCGCCCGCCTCCGCCCAGTCGCAGCAGGCCGCGAGCGCGGCGCCGGTGGCTACCGCCCGCAGGCAGGGCTCCGCCGTGCGCCTGGCCGGCCCGGCACCCCGGCTGGACGGCGTGCTGGACGATGCCGCGTGGGCCGCTGCGCCGGTGCTGAGCGACTACGTGCAGCGCGCGCCCAACCCCGGCGCCCCCGGCACCCTGCGCACCGAGGCGCGGGTGCTGTACGACGATCAGGCGGTGTACGTGGCCGTGCGCGCCATCGACCCGCACCCCGACTCCATCGTGGCGCCCGTGGGCCGGCGTGACATGGCCGGCGTGAGCAGCGACTGGGTGCACGTGATGCTCGACAGCTACAACGACAAGCGCACCGCCTTCCGCTTTTCGGTGAACGCCGCCGGGGTGCAGAAGGATGCCTTCCACTCCAACGACACCAGCGAAGACCTGGGGTGGGACGCGGTGTGGGAGTCGGCGGCCAGGATCGACTCGGCCGGGTGGGTGGCCGAGTACCGCATCCCCCTCTCCCAGCTGCGCTTCTCGCGCGGCGGCGCCGACGGCGCGCAAACGTGGGGGCTGCAGCTGACCCGCGAGATCGCGCGGCGCAGCGAGATCGACGACTGGGCGGTGGAGCGCGGCGACGTGAACGGGTTCGTGAGCCAGTTCGGCGAGCTGCGGGGGATCACGGGGCTGAAGCCGGGGCGGCGGCTGGAGCTGCTCCCGTACACCTCGGCGCGGCTCACCCGCTCGCCCGACCGGCCGGGCGACCCCTTCTACTCGTCGAACCAGACCGTGGGAGGGATGGGCGCCGACCTGAAGTACGGGCTCACCAGCAACCTCACGCTCACCGCCACCATCAACCCCGACTTCGGGCAGGTGGAGGCCGACCCCAGCCAGGTGAACCTGACCGCCTTCGAGACCTTCTTCGGCGAGCGGCGGCCGTTCTTCACCGAGGGGAGCGACATCTTCCGCTTCGACGCCAACTTCCCCTACTACGTGCGCAGCGGCGGCTTCCGCAACGACCAGCCGTTCTACTCGCGCCGCCTGGGCCGCCCGCCGCAGGCCGCCGACCCCGACTACGAGTTCGCCGACCGCCCCGACGCCACCACCATCCTGGGCGCCGCCAAGCTGAGCGGAAAGACGGCCGGCGGCTGGTCCGTGGGCGTGCTCGACGCGCTCACCGGGCGCGAGCAGACCAGCTACGTGGACACCGAGGGCCAGCGCCGCACCGCCACCGTGGAGCCGCTCACCAACTACCTGGTGGCGCGCGCGATCAAGGACTTCCGCGGCGGGCAGAGCGCGGTGGGCGGGATCGTGACCGCCACCGTGCGCGACCTGGACGCCAGCGACGCGCGGCTGGGGGTGCTCACCCGCGACGCGGTGGTGGCGGGGGTGGACGGCCGCCACCGCTTCGGCGCGGGGAACTACGAGCTGCGCGCCGCGGTGCTGGGGAGCAACGTGCGCGGCAGCACCGCCGCCATCTCGCGCATCCAGCTGAGCCCCGGGCACTACTTCCAGCGCCCCGGCGCCGGGGAAGTGGACTTTGACCCCACGCGCACCTCGCTCAGCGGGTGGCTGGCCGACGTGAAGGTGGAGAAGACGGGCGGCGGCTACACGCGGGGCGGGGCGTACCTGCACGCGCGCTCGCCCGGGCTGGAGATGAACGACGTGGGCTTCCAGCGCAGCACCGACTGGTTCCTGCAGGGGATGTGGATGGGCTACAACCACTACACACCGCAGGGCCCGTTCCGGCGCTGGGGGGCCAACTTCAACGCCTGGAACGGGATGAACTTCGGCGGGCAGCACCTGAGCACGGGGATCAACGTGAACGGGAGCTGGACCCTGAAGAACAACTGGGGCGGCTGGTGGGGGAGCGACACCGAGCTCCCCGCGCTGCGCACCGACATCCTGCGCGGCGGGCCGGCGTTCACCGGCCCCGCGTACACGCACTACGAGGCGGGGATCGAATCCGACGGCCGCAAGCGTGTCTCCGGCGACCTCTACGCCGACGGCTACAACGAGTGGAGCACGGTGGGGAAGAGCTGGACCGTGGGAAGCGACGTGAACCTGCGCGCCGGCGCGCGGCTGCGCCTGTCCGCCGGGCCCTCGTTCACCTGGGGGCGCGATCCATGGATCTTCGTGGCCAGCCCCGCCGACGCGGCCGGCCAGGTGCACTACGTGTTCGCCGACATCCGCCAGCGCCAGGTGAGCCTCACCACGCGCCTGACCTACGCCTTCACCCCCAAGCTCACGCTCGACTTCTACGCGCAGCCGTTCGTGGCGGCGGGTGAGTACGGCGGCCTGAAGGAAGTGACCGACCCGCGCGCCAAGAACTTCGACGACCGCTTCAGCCACTTCGGCACCGCGCTGTCGTTGAACGACGGCGTGTACTCGGTGGACCGCGACGGGAATGGAACGGCCGACTTCACCTTCGGCCGCCCGGACTTCAACTTCAAGGCGCTTACCAGCAACATGGTGCTGCGCTGGGAGTACCGCCCCGGGAGCGCGCTGTTCGTGGTGTGGAGCTCCGACCGCGAGAACTTCGAGCCCGACGGCCGCTTCCGACCCCGGCGCGACCTGGGCCGCCTGTTCGACGGCGGCCGCTCGCCCGGCACCAACGTGCTGCTGGTGAAGTTCAACTACTGGTTCAACCTGTAATTGGCTTAGCCAATCAATCGATTCGGACACGGCCCCGGCGAAGCTCCGCCAGGGCCGCGTCTCTTGTTGATCCCGATGATCCGCCGTGGTTCTCGACTCAAACCACTCCAAGGTGTTCCGTTTCCTCGAGGAGAACTCCACGACGTCAGCCTGAAGGAGCATAAGCGACTGAAGGATCTATACTTAACTCCCACGCTCCAGCCCCGGGGATGACAATCGATTCGTCCATTCAATGGATCAAGCGGAGTAGGCATGATTTCTACGTGGCCGTGGCTTCGTCTCCACGAGGAAAGGTTCGTTGATTTGGGACCCAGAGCTCTGGGTCGATTCAACGTCACTCTCCCGATGGAGACGAAGCCGCCGTTCGAGCCGAGCCCGCATGCGTGTAATCGCCCGGACAGGTCGGGGGTGATAGGTCGATTCAACGTCACTCTCCCGATGGAGACGAAGCCGCCGTTCGATCCGAACCCGCATGCGTGTAATCGCCCGGACAGGTCGGGGGTGATAGGTTGATCGTCCGCGCGCCCGATCGATCCCGTACCTGGAGGAAACGATGCCGTTTGGACTTGGCTTCGGTGAGACGCTGCTGATCCTGGCCGTCGTCCTGCTCTTCTTCGGCCCCAAGCGCCTGCCCGACGCCGCCGCGTCGCTGGGCAAGGGGATCCGCGAGTTCAAGCGCGCCGTGAGCGGCATGGGCGAGGAGCTGATGACGCCCGCCAACACCATCGCCCCACCCGCCGCCCCGCCGCACGCCACCCTCGCCGGCCCCGGCGCCGACCCCAACGCGGTCGCCGTCATCGCCCCGGTGAGCGAGCCGGTCCGGCTGACCGAGGCGCCCGCCGAGACCTTCGTCACGGCTCCGGTGGACGCACACTGACGCACGATCGATGGATGGAGAAAGGCACGGGGCGGCGGATGCGCTGCCCCGTGCCTTTCTCGTTCACGAATGCACTGGCGCGGGCGGAACGGGCGCGGTTAGGATAGCCGCATCCCATTCCGCTTTCCGCGCCTTCCGCCGTGCCGCTTTCCCACACCCCAGCCTCACCCGGCCACATGCCGGTACGCGGGCGGTTCGCGCCCAGCCCCACGGGCGCGCTGCACCTGGGCAACGCGCGCACGGCGCTGCTGGCGTGGCTGCACGCACGCGCGGCCGGGAGCGCGTTCGTGATGCGCGTGGAAGACCTGGACTTCGGCCGCGTGCGCCCCGGCATCATGCAGACGCAACTGGACGAGCTGCGCTGGCTGGGGCTGGACTGGGACGAGGGCCCCGACGTGGGCGGCCCCCACGCCCCCTACATCCAGTCGCAGCGCGGCGACCTGTACGATGCCGCGCTGCGGCGGCTGGCGGAGCGCGGCCTCCTCTTCGAGTGCACCTGCAGCCGCCGCGACATCGCCGCCGCGGCCAGCGCGCCGCACGCGGGGGAAGAAGGCCCGCGCTACCCCGGCACCTGCCGCGAGCGGCTGGCCGATCCGTCCGTCTCCTCGCTGCTGGCGCACGGCCGCTCGCAAGTGGCGCTGCGGATGTGGGTGGAGCCGGGCGAGATTTGTTTCGACGACCTGCTGATGGGCCGCTGCTGCTACGATCCATTCGCCGAGACGGGCGATTTCGTCGTTCGGCGGAAGGACGGCGCGGCCGCCTATCAGCTCGCCGTGGTGGTGGATGACGGCGCGATGGGCATCACCCACGTGGTGCGCGGCGGCGACCTGCTCTCCTCCACCGCGCGGCAGCTGCTGATCTACCGCGCGCTGGGGCTGGCCGAGCCCCGCTTCCTGCACGTGCCGCTGATGCTGGGAGACGATGGCGAGCGGCTGGCCAAACGCCACGGCTCCGTCTCGCTGGGCGAGCTGCACGCCCGGGGGATCGATCCGGCGCGCGTGACCGGCTGGCTCGCATCCACCTGCGGCCTGGCGGATGAGGACGAGGAGATCTCCGCCCGCGAGCTGGCCGCCCGCTTCGACGTCGCCAGGCTGCCGCGCGACCCCACCGCCGTCACCCCGGCGATGCTCGCCCGGCTGAACGCGGGCTGACTCCGCCACGACACGCCCTTCATCATCCCACCCGAACGCTTTTTCGTGCAGGACCAAGAACTCGCGCCGCTCGCGCGGCGCTACGGCGAGCTGGCCCGGCGCGACCCGCGCGCCTACCGCTGGCGCATCATCGGGCTTACCGCGCTGGGCTACGGCTACATCGTGGGCGCGCTGGTGGTGCTGGTGGGGGTGAATGGGGTGCTCGCCATCCTTCTGCTGCAGCTCCACGCGCTGGGCGTGGCCGCCAAGCTCCTCGTGCTGCAGGCGGCCGCGGCGTGGGTGGTGCTGCGCTCGCTCTGGGTGCGCGTCAGGCCCGAGGACGGGATCGAAGTCACCCGCGCCCAGGCGCCCGCGCTCTTCGCCATGCTCGACCAGGTGCGCGCCGGCATCCATTCGCGCCCCGTGCACCGCGTGCTGGTGACCGACGAGCTGAACGCCGCGCTGGGGCAGTATCCGCGGCTGGGCGTGTTCGGCTGGTGGCGCAACCACCTGCTGCTGGGCTTCCCCCTCCGCCGCGCGCTCTCCCCCGAAGAGGCGCGCGCGGTGATCGCGCACGAGCTGGCGCACCTGTCGCGCGAGCATGCGCGCTCGGGGCTGTGGGCGTACCGCGTGCGCCTCACCTGGCGCCGGCTGCACCACGCCTTCACGCACGGAGGCCAGCACGGCGCGTGGCTCTTTCGCGGCTTTTCCGGCTGGTACGTGCCGCGCCTGGAAGCGGCGACGCTGGCCATGAGCCGCGCGCACGAGTTCGAGGCCGACGAGCTGGCCGTGCGCGTGGCCGGGGCAGATGCCGCGGCGCGTGCGCTCACCCGGCTCGAGGTGCTGAGCCGTCACGCCCAGGAGGTGGCGTGGCCCGGGTTCGTGGCCCAGTCCGACCATCACCCGCAGCCCACCTCGGGGTGGATGACGGCGCTCTGCGGCGCGCTGGCCACCGCGCAGCTGGCCCCCGGCACGCTGGAGCCGCTGCCGGACGAAGAGGACGACATCCACGACACCCACCCCCCGCTCGGCGCCCGCCTCCGCGCCATCGGCGTGACCCAGCCGCCGCCCGAAGCCTTCCAGCCGGCGCCGCACGACGCGGCCAGCGAGCTGCTGGGCCCGCTCGCCGGGACCCTGCAGGCCGAGTTCGACCGCCGCTGGCTGGCCGTCTCCGCCGCGGAGTGGAACCGCCGCCACAACGAATCACAGGCCGAGATGCGCCGCCTGGCCGAGCTCGACGCCTCGGCCGCCGCGGGGATCCTGGCGCCGCGGGAGGCACTCCAGCGTGCCTACCTCGTCTCCGCCTGGCGCGATGCCGGCGAGGCGCGGCAGCTCTTCGCCGAGCTGGCCGGCGTGCTTCCCGAGGCGCGCGCCGCGCTGGGCCAGAGCCTGCTGGAATCGGGGGATGAAGCCGGGATCGCGCACCTGGAGCGCGCGGCCGAGGAAGACGTCTCGATGGCCTTCATGGCGGCGGTCCACATCACCGCGTTCCTGAAGCGCGAGGGGCGAACCGAAGAGGCCGCCCAGTACCAGCGCCGCCTCCAGGCCGAAGCCGAGGAAGACGCCCTCGCCGACGCCGAGCGCGCCCACGTGGACCCGTCCATCGCGGTGCAGCCGCACACCCTGGAGCCCGCGCAGGTGGCCGAGCTCGCCGCCGCCGCGGCCGGCGAGCCGCTGGTGCGGCGCGCACGGCTGGTGCGCCGCGTGGTGCGCCACCGGCCCCAGATCCCGGTCCACATCCTGGTGCTGGAGCTGAACCGGTGGCGCTACACCTCCGCGTCGCGCCGCCAGCGGGCCATCGACCGCGTGGTGGGGCAAATCCACGGCGTCGACGGCATCGGCGTGGTCACCAGCACGCAGGAGAACCTGGGGAAGAAGGCCGCCGCCATCCCCCGCTCCCTCATCTTCGACCGCGCCACCACGCCCGTCCCCGCGGCCTGACCGACATCCTCCCGCATCTCGCACTTCGCACTTCGCACCTCGCACCTCGCACCTCGCACCTCGCACCTCGCACCTCGCACCTCGCACCTCGCACCTCGCACCTCGCACCTTCTCCATACAACCATCCGCGCCCCCCGCGACACTCAACCAGTGCCATGAGGACCGAAACCGCCCCCGCCACCGACCAGGCGCTCGCCGAAGCGCTCCTCCTGAGGGGGGACGAGCGTGCGTTCCGCGACCTGTACGCGCGCCACACCCCGCGGCTGATGCAGGTGGTGCTGCGCATTCTGGGCGGCGCCGAGCACGACGCCGAAGACGTGGTGCAGGAGACCTGGATCCGCGCCACCGAGAAGCTGGGCGGCTTTCGCTGGGAGGCGGCGTTCAGCACCTGGCTCACGGGGATCGGGCTGAACGTGGCGCGCCAGCTCCTTCGCAAGCGCGGGCGGTGGGTGGAGATGGACGACGCCCCCGAGCCCTGGCGGCCGCCCCCCAACGACGGCGACCGCATCGACCTGGAGCGGGCCATCGCGCTCCTCCCGGCAGGCTACCGCACAGTGCTGGTGCTGCACGACGTGGAGGGCTACCGGCACGAGGAGATCGGCGAGATGCTGGGGATCGCGCCGGGAACCTCCAAGAGCCAGCTCTTCAACGCACGAAGGTCGCTCCGGCAGGTGCTGGAGCCCGTGAAAGGACGGACGCATGAGCCCGCATGAGATGGACGACGACGAGCTGACCCCCGCCGAGCGCGAGCTGTTCGCCGCGCTCCCGCGCGAGCGCGAGCCCGGCCGGCTGCTGGAAGAGCGCACCGTGCGCGCCCTGCGCGAGCAGGGGCTGCTGAAGGCGCCGGCCCAGCAGGCGGAAACGGCGCGCAGGCTCCGCTTTCCCGCGGCGTGGATCTCGGGCGCCATGGCCGCGGGAATCGCGCTGTTCCTGGGCGGGCTGGCCACGGGGCAGTACCTGGGCGCGCGCCACGCCCGCGAGATGGTGAGCCAGGTGCGCACCATCGACGCGCAGGCCACCGCTCAGCTGGTGCAGCAGACGGGCACGGCCTACGTGCAGGCCCTCTCGAGCCTGGCGGCCGACACCACGCGCGGCGCCAACGGGCAGGGCCGCGAGGTCGCCCAGCAGATGCTCCGCCAGGCGGCCAACGAGGTGGTGCGGCTGAACCCCAACGACCCCGTGGCCAGCGGCATCCTTGCCGCCTTCGACCGCGCCGGCACCAACCGCCCCGCCGCCCAGGGCGACACGGCGAGCAAGCAGCGCGTGGTGTGGTTCTAAGGTGCGGAGGTACGGGGGTACGGGGGTACGAAAGTGCGAGGTGCGAGGTGCGAGGTGCGAGGTGCGAGGTGCGAGTGACAGGAAGATGCGCTCGGTGGATGTGAAGGGACGCGCCGGACTCGCTCCCACCAACCTCTCCCGGTACGGGGGAGGTGGACGGCCTGAGCCGGCCGGAGGGGGCGCGGCGCGGCGGAAGCGGCAGATGGATGAATGCGACGCACGGACATCCGTGCGCCTGGACGATCACTGGATGCGAGGACGTGATGGTCCCCCGCCCACCACCGGGCGGGGCGCGGTTGGTCGGCACACCATCATACCAGATTGAGGGATAGATGAAACTGGCAAGGAATCTGGCCGCGGCCGCGGTGCTGGCGGTTGCACCCGCGGCCACCACGGCCGCGCAGGACGCCTGCGGCGGCGGACGGGGCATCGTGGTGCCCGACCTGGGGTGGAGCGACATCGACTGCAGCCACTGCCAGATCGAGTTCTCACCCGCGCGCCGGCGCTACCGGTTCGGCACCGAGCCGCGGCTCAGCGGCATCCGCGGCCCCGGCGTGGGCCGCCTGCGCGACGGCGACGTGCTGGTGGCGCTGGACGGCCGCCTGATTACCACCGACCAGGCCGGCGACCGGATGGCCAACGTGCGCCGCGGCGAGCGGGTGCGCCTGACCGTGCGGCGCGGCGGGCAGGTGCGGAACGTGGACGTGACCGCCGGCGAGCGCTGCCTGCGCCCGCCCGTTCCGCCGACCCCGCCCACGCCGCCGCGCGCCCCGCGTCCGCCCCAGGCACCCGGGGCACCGGCCGCACCCACTCCGCCGCATCCGCCCGTGGCGGGCATGCCGGGCGTGCCGCCCACGCCGCCGCAGGGCCCGCGCGCGCCCGGCGCACCGCGCGCGCCGGTTCCGCCCGTGCCGCCGCTGCCGCCCCTTCCGCCCTCGCCGCCCGAGATCCTTCCCGAGGGTTGGTTCGGCTTCGGGATCCGCTGCGACGAGTGCGGCATCCGCAAGCACGGCAACGACGTGCGGATGTTCTTCGGCGAGGCGCCCACGGTGGAGAGCGTGGAGCCGGGGAGCCCCGCGGCGCGCGCCGGCATCCGCCGGGGCGACCGGCTGGTGGCGGTGGACGGCGCGGCGCTCACCACGCCGGCGGGGGCGCAGCGCTTCCAGGCCATCCGCCCCGGCCAGACCGTCACGTGGACGTACCAGCGCGGCAGCGGCACCTACACCGCGCGCGCCGCGGCCATCCGCCGGCCCGACGTGCCCGTGGCGCCGCGCGCGCCGGGCTCCCCCCGCACCCCGGCGGTGGTATCGCAGCAGCTCCGCTTCTCGGGCGCGGTGGGGAACAGTGACGTGGAGGTGCGCGGCGCCCCCGTCACCATCATCCGTGACGAGCGCACCGGCGAGCTGGTGATCCGCAGCCACGACCTGGTCGTCCGCGTCCGGCCCAATCAGCGGTAACGAGCCCCGCAGCCGCCGAAAGTCCGCAATTGGTGCCCTTCGCTGTTTTCGTTCGAGCGGAGCGGGCCTCGGGGCGTCGTCCTGGCCCCACCTTCCCCTCGCGCGTCAGCCCCCGCAGCGAATCCATCCACCGCGCCGAACTCTCTGCCGCCCCAGCCATGACCCGGTCCGATCCCCCGCTCGTCATCCGCCCTGCCAACGAGGATGACGTCCCCGCGCTCGCCTCGCTCGCCACGCACCTGGGCTACCCAACCACCGAGGCGCAGATGCGCGCGCGGATGCAGCGCATCGGCGCCGACGCGAACTATGCCACGCTGGTCGCCGAGACCAACGGGCGGGTGATCGGATATGCGGGGATGACGTGGAAGTGGGCGTACGTGGACGACCGGCCGAGGGGCGAGCTGCTGTCGCTGGTGGTGAGCCCCGAGGCGCGTGGCCAGGGCGCCGGCGCCGCGCTGATGGCGGCCGCCGAGGAGTGGATGCGCCAGCACGGCGCCGGCTCGGTGCACCTGACCACCGCGCTGCACCGCGACCGCGCCCACGCCTTCTACGAGCGCATCGGCTACACCCGCACCGGCTACCGGTACGTGAAAAAGTTCGGGGAGGGGGAGAAGCCGGCGTGAGGCGCATAAACACAAGAATGCGCCACTGCGTTGAACGCACTGGCGCACTCGCGCACTACCGCACCCGTTCTGCTTTCGTACTCCGTACCCTCGTACTTCCGTTATCTCGTCCAGGTCAGAAACATCAGCCCGCCCCCAACCAGCAGGATCAGCCCCAGCATGCGGCTCATCGCCGCGCCGGACTCGGGGTTGTGGCGCGCGCGGCGGCCTATGTTCTGGTCGGCCATCACCAGCGCCATGCCGATGAAGATCGAGACGATCGAGAGGAGGGCGAGCATGCGGGGAACCTCGGAATGCGGGAGGGTTGATGAAGATCACACCGCGGCGAGCCAACCCGAAAGCCACCACCACACCCTCGCCGCGGGGACGAAAGATCGGGGTGCGCGCCCTTCGGGGCAAGGCTTTCGTCACGGACCTTTGAACAGGTGCGGAAGTGCGTGAGTGCGCGAGTGCGTTTGTTCCAACGCACTCACGCACTTCCGCACTCACGCACCTGTTTCGCCGTTACCGTCCGCCGCCGCTCGCCGGGCCCCGTCGCGCCAGCTCCCCGGCAAGGAGCGGAAACGGATTCACGTTCTCGCTCTCCCACCAGCGGCGCGGGTTGGTGAGCGTGCCCACGGAAAAGTGCAGGTGATAGTTCCCCGTGCCCGCGTTCCCCGTGTCGCCCACGTAGGCGATCACCTGGCCGCGCCACACCGGCAGCCCCTCGCGCAGGCCGGCGGCGTAGCGCTGCAGGTGCGCGTAGTAGTACAGCGTGCGGCCGTCGGGGTCCAGCTGGTAAATGGTGATGCCGCCATTGCCGCCCGTGCGCAGCTTCAGGATGGTACCGTCGGCCGCGGCCACCACCGGCGAGCCGCCGGGCGCCATGATGTCGATGGCGTGGTGCACGTGCCCGGTGCGCGGGTCTTCGTACGTGTCGCGCAGCTGTTCCGGGCGGATCCCCCGCACGGGGATGGCGAGGCGCGCGCCGGGCGCCACGTACGCCTGCGGGCGGCGCCCCTCGGGGCGCTCGAATGCGGGGAGCGGGCCGGGGGTGGGGTGCGTGGCCGGGGCGGGCGCGCCGCCGCCGCACGCGGCCAGCGCGAGGGCGAACAGGACCGGAACCGGCTTCGGAGCGCGCGGCAGAACGGTGCGCGACGGCGCACGGATGCCCGCGTTTCCGGGGTGGGGAGTCATAAGACCTCCTCATCCGCGGTGAACGGAAGATCAGGGATTTCCGAAGGTGGAACGGTACGGGTGGGGGCATCCGTGGGGGCAAAATGCGGCAGGGCGTAGGGGCCACGCAAGGATCTTATTGCATCGGCATGCAATGGGGCGCGCTTTCGGCACCGCGAACAGGTGCGCAAGTGCGTGAGTGCGCCAGTGCGTTTGGGGCTCCGAAGCAAACCGGCGGAGGGCTGATGTGGAGATCTCCGAACCGTCGGCGAAGTTCAACGCACTCACGCACTAGCGCACTCACGCACCTGTTGGCGGTGCCGTCCCATCCACTGAGCCCGGCTCAAGATGCGCATCCGCCGGACGACCGATACATTGCCGTGTATCAACCCCGATTCCCCCAGACGATGACCCGATAACATGGCATCGAGCCCCGAGAGCATCATCCGCCAGACGTGGGAGCGGTGGAGCGGGCGGCCGGGCGGGCGCCGCATCTTCAGCCTGCTGCTGGGGCGCGTGGTGCCGTACACCGGCAGCATGGGCGCCACCGTGCAGGAGCTGCGGCCCGGCTACGCGCGCGCCACCCTGCGCGACCGGCGCCGCGTGCGCAACCACCTGCGCTCGGTGCACGCCATCGCCCTGATGAACCTGGCCGAGCTCACCACCGGCCTGGCGCTCAACTACGCCCTGCCCGAGAGCGCGCGCTCCATCCTCAAGGGCCTCTCCATCGAGTACCACAAGAAGGCCCGCGGCACCCTCACCGCCGAGGCCACCGCCCCCGTGCTGGCCGACAACGCCGAGCGCGACCTGCAGGTGGAAACCGCCATCCGCGACCAGGCCGGCGACGTGGTGGCCACCGCCCGCGCGCACTGGCTGGTGGGCCCCCGCAAGTAACGCCGGGGCCGCCACCAGGCACAGAGCGCCTTCGGGACGAATCCGCTCACTCGCCCCATCGCCGGAACAAGGTGTGACGGCACTCCGGCGGCGCCGTGAACCACAACAGCGATGAACGCGGAGCAACGGAGAGAACAGAGATAAGCAGAGAACCGCCGTGAAGTTCTCTGTTTATCTCTGCCTATCTCCGCTGCTCTGCGTTCACGGCAGGACAAGCCCGCCCACAACGAGATACGGCCGGGCGCGCATGGCACGCGTCCGGCCGCTCCGTCGTCCAATCCACAGCTGCGAATCCAGTGCCGCGAGGGTAAAAGGCGCAAGAGGGTCGAGATTCGCATTTTCCGCGCCGCACCGTCCCAAATTTCAGCCGCGGCACGCGGGAAGAGCGACGAAAGGCTTGCGTAAATCGCTGTGGTACGCGATGATGTATCAGGTTTGTGCTTCGCGCCGGATATCCCCGCGTCCCCCCTCACCTGGACGACCGGCGCTTCCAACCTCCCCGGCCGCTTCGGCCACACACTCGTCCCATCCTCCTCTCCGTAGTGCCATGCGAGTCTTGCCCCTCTTTACCCACGGCCACTTCTGCCCGCGGTGTGGCAGCTACACACATCGCGTGCGCACCCCGCTCATCCTTCGCCCCGTTCGCAAGGCGTTCGCCGAAGTGAAGCGCCGCGCCTGCACCGGGTGCGAGTGGCATGGCTTCTCCTTCCCCGAGCGTGTGGAGCACGCCGAACGGGCGATGTCCTCGGCCCGCTAAGGCTCCGGAACCCCCCGTTCCACCCCGCACGCCCCGAAAAACGGAGGGCCGCCCGCATCGCTCGCGGGCGGCCCATCCGGCGTTTCCGATGAAACGGCTCCACCCTCAGGCGGTGAGCACCGTGGCCAGGAAGGTCAGGAAGCCGGCGATGATCACCGCCACGAAGTAGGTGGCGCCCAGCACGCCGTACTTCACCGCGGTCGTCACCCACCCCTGGCGGTACACGCGTTTCATGGCCACGTACAGGTACACGAACATCCACAGCCACAGCGCGCCCACCAGCGGCGGCCAGCGCAGCACGATCATCGCCAGGTAGCTGGTGAAGGCGAACGCGTGCAGGTGCAGCGCGAACACGAAGTGCTCCACGTAAAAGCGCCGGCTCCCCGCGTACAGCAGCTTCAGCAGCGCGGCGAACAGCGGCAGCATGATGAACATCATCTGCGGCACGTGGTCCAGGTACCCGCGGATCAGCTGGCGCGACGCGTCACGCGGGTCCATGCGCTTGAAATGGCCCAGCCGCTCGTTCAGCAGCGAATCGATCTGCTCGTTCCCGGTCTTGAACTTCACCCCGTCCAGGAACGACATCTGCTTCTTGGGCGGCGCCGGGCGCGGGGGCGGCACCATCACCCGCGGCTGCATCCGCGCGGCCGCGCCGCTGTCGCCCGCCGCGCGAACGAGGTCACCGGCGCGCGGCGCCACGGGCACCGGCGGCACCGGGCGCTGCAGCGGGTTGGCGTGCGTGCCCACGCCGCGGCCGTTCGCCCCCACGGTCACCGTGGTATCGCGGTTGATGTTGGTGTTGGCCAGCGGATCGCGCAGCTCGGGGAGCATCGACAGCACCACGAAGAACACCACGCTGGCCACCAGGTACAGCCGGAACGGCGGGATGTAGCGGGCGATCCGGCCGTTCATGTACTCGCGCGTCAGGTGCCCGGGGCGAAAGAACAGCGCGCCCACCGTGCGCGGCAGCGCCGAGTTCAGGGCGAACTGGTCGTCCAGCACCTCCAGCACCATGCGGCGCAGCGACACCTGCACCTCCACCTTCCGCTGCCCGCAGTTGCGGCAGAAGTTGCCGGGGGTAGGGTCGCCGCAGTTGGTGCACGGCCGGTCCGGCGTCTTGCGCTCGGTGGCGCGGAAGATGGGTACGCGCAGCGGCGCCGCGGGCGGTGCGATGGCCATCGGTGATTCCAGGGAGAAGATCCGGCGAGAGGGCGGGGTGAGACGGTGCGCCGCCCGCGCGGTGTAAATCTGTATGCAGCCGTCCATTACGAAAAGCCCCCGGCCGTGGCGCGGCCGGGGGCTTTCGTTCATCGGGCTTCCCGCCCGGCGTTCACGCCACCGACGGCGAGGCGATGATGTCGTGCATCCACTGCTCGCCGTGGCCGGCCTGGCGCAGCGCGGTGGCGATCTGGGCCCAGTGGCGAACGCCGTGCATCAGCGCGTGCGCCACGATCTTGCGCTTGCTGGCCACCAGCGTGCCGGCCATGATCGTCTCGAAGGTCAGTGTCTCACCCCACTCATCCGGCCGCGCGCGGGCGACGAACCGCTCCAGCCGGCTCCGCCCCTCGCCGTACTCCGCGAAGATCTCGTCGAGCTCCGTCGGCGTCTGCTCGGCATACGGAGTCACGGGCTCGCCCAGCAGCCGCTCGGCGTAGCGCCGCTCCACCAGGAAGACGTGGTAGATCAGCGATCCCACCGTTTTCCATCGCCCCGCGCCCAGCGAAACCTGCAGCGCGGCGGGGCCCGCCTGGCGGAACCACGCCTCCCAGCGGCGCGTCTCCTCGTCGGTCCAGCCCATCAGCTCACGGAAGCTCAGCGCCTCGGCGGTCACGGGTGCGGCGGCGGTGTCGGTCATCGTTGTGCGCGGGTGCGGGTGCCTGGGTGTGTGACGGCTCCCCCAAAGTGTGCACTCGCCGGAGGGATGTCAGCCCGGAAAGCGTAATGATTTTGTCCGGGTACGGGGCGCGTCATGCTCAACTCGGCGACCGGCCATGCATACACGCGATACCGGCCTCTCGTCAGCACCCGCTCGCCCGCGCGGGGCGTCAGGAGCTCGATCGACCGCCGCCGCTGCGCGGCAAAGCTGGCCACCGCGTCGTACACGGGGGCCAGCAGGGTATAGCGCACACGGTTCCAGCGGAGCGTGTTCACCGGCATGGTACCCGGGCTCCGCTCAGGCCGTGGCGGGCTCCATCGGCCGTTCCAGGGCCAGCTCGCGCTGCAGGGCGGTGCGGGCCTCGGCAATCATGGTGCGCACCTTCTCGCGCAGCGCGGGCACGTCATCCAGCGTGAGCCCGGCCGTCTCCACCGGCGGCAGCACGCGGGCGATGGCGCGGGCGCGGCCCACCAGCCAGCTCCCCTTGGCGATGCACTGCCGCGTTCCCGACAGGGCGATGGGAAGGATGGGCGCGCCCGTCTCGATGGCCAGGCGGAACGCTCCGTCGTGGAACTTGAGCAGCTCGCCGCCGCCCGAGCGGGTCCCCTCGGGCATGATCATCACGCTCACCTTCTTGCGCAGCCGGTCGCGCGCCTCCTCCAGCGCGCGGATGCGGCTGGAGGCATCGCCGCGCTTCACCATCACGTCGCCCGCCATGCGCATCATCCACCCCATCACGGGGATCTTGAAGATGGCGTCCTTCGACATCCACTTCATCTCCCACGGCAGGTGGGAGAGCAGGAAGATGTCGGCGATGCTCTCGTGGTTGGCCACGGCCACGTACGGCCGGCGAGGGTCGTGGATCTTCACCCCCGTCGTGCGGAAGTTCCAGAAGGGGTTCAGCGTGGTGATGGTGACCGCGGCGCGGCGGAACCAGCGCCCCACGGTGTAGCGGCCGGGGTCGCCCGGGGCGGTGAAGAGCCACACGATCCCCATCCACGGCAGCCACAGCAGCGCCACCACCGCGGTGGATACCCACACCCACGCCGAAACCAGCCGATTGACCATGCTCTTCCAATCCCGGCCCTGAAGGTGATGCGCGCACGCCCTGGCCGTCATGAGCCACGGCGGCGCTGATACACCGGATCGCGCGCGGGGATCGCACGCCGCAACATCGGCGCCGTGGCCGCGGCACGGGGGTGCGGAGGTACGGGGGTGCGGAGGTACGGGGATGCGGGGGTATTCGGATGTGATTCGGCCCGGCCTCCTCCCCTCCCTGGCGCACTCACGCACCTGTTCCCACGCACTTCCGCACCTGTTCGCGCCCCGTGCCACCCCGACACGCGTCCCCCGCGTCACCCAGACGCGCAAAACCGACAGTATGTCCCAGGCCGGAACCGGTGTGGCAGGCGGCGGTTTCCACGCCATGCCACGGCGAACCGGCACGTCCGAACGAGTGGATGCGTGGGCGCCGCGGCGGCACCGCAAACCGGGAGATCCCAGAGATGAAGCGACACCTGGTTCTGGCCGCGGCCGCGCTCGCGCTGGCCGCCACGTCCACCACCCACGCCGCGGCGCAACGGCGGCCGGTGAGCCTGATCGTGGGCCTCGGCCCCGTACAGGGCAGCAGCCTGGGCTACGTGGCCGATTCGGATGGCGGCACGAGCGCCCGGCTGCTGGGCTCCACCGCGCCCATGCTGGGCATCCAGGCGCCCACGCCCATTCGCGGCGTGGACCTTCGCGTCACGGCCCAGCACTCCACCCCAGCCTTGGCGATGCAGTCGGCGGACGGGTACGTGGTGAAGGATCACGCCGGCGTCACCAGCCTCACCGCCGATCTGGTGATCAACCTTCCGCACGTGGGCCCCATCCGCCCGTACCTGCTGGCCGGCGCCGGGGTGCGCTACTACGAGTTCCACGAGCGGACGTACTTCGCCGACGGCGCCAGCGTCGCTCCGCAAGACGCGCTGGTGCCCACCCTCCACCTGGGCGCCGGCGCCGCGTGGAAGGTGGGTCCCGCCGAGATGTTCACCGAAGCCTCGCTGGTCTCCGGGCACTACTCCGCGCCCAACGCGCTGCCGGGCGGCCGGACCGTGGCCAACGTGGGCTTCACGCTGGGCATGCGCATCCCGCTCGGCCGTCGCTGAGCGGTGTCGTCATCCATTCATCATCCACGCAACCGGGAGCTGAATCCGATGAAGCGAAACCTCGTTCTCGCCACCCTGCTGGCGCTGGCCGCCACCGCCGCGCCCGCCGCCGCGCAGATCCGCATCCCGCCCGTGACGCTGATCGCCGGCGTGGGCAAAGCCGCCGAAGCCAACTATGCGGCGTACCTGAATGAAAGCGGGATGTACCAGCTGGAGCACGGCTCGTCGCCCGTGGTGCAGCTGGGGCTCGAGACGCCCAGCGGCATCCGCGGTGTGGACGTGCGCCTGGGCGTTACGTCCTGGAAGCCGATGGCGCGCCTGGAGGAGGGGTCCACCTCCGGGGGAGGGCAGGGCATCTCCCGCACCAGAATGAAGACGCTCACGCTCGACGCAAACGTCCATTTGCCGCGTGTGCTCGACGCGCATCCCTACCTGCTGGCGGGCGGTGCGCTGGTGCGCAGCGACTTCAACGAGACGTATTACCACGACAGCAACCAGCCCTTCACGCCCAGCGACCACACGACTCCCGCGCTGCATCTGGGCGGCGGCATCGCCTGGAACGTGGGCCGCTACGACCTGTTCGTCGAGGGATCGACCTACATTTCGGCACACCATCAATACGCGGTGGAAGGCTACAAGTTGAAGGCCGGCGGGAACGCCAGCCTCACCGCCGGCTTCCGCATCCCGCTGAAGCGCTGAACGGCCAAGTCCGAAAGTGCGAGAGTGCGAAGCGCGCGGGCATCCCCTCGCACCTTCGCACCTTCGCACCTCGCACCTCGCACCTCGCACCTCGCACCTCGCACCCCCGTACCCCCGTACCCCCGTACCCCCGCACCCCCGCACCCCCGCACCTCAAACCCGCACCGCTTTGCTTGACCGCCAGTGGAGCCCGCCCTATTCTGACCCCTCCCGTAAAGACCCGAGCCGACCCGCGTTGGGAGAAGACCCATGGCGAACGTTCCGCAGGACCTGCGCTACACGAAGCAGCACGAGTATCTCAAGCCGGCCGGCGAAGACGGCGTGTACTACGTGGGCATCACCGACTATGCCCAGGGCGAGCTGGGCGACGTGGTGTTCGTGGAGCTGCCCAGCGCCGGCGCGAGCTTCGACGGCGGCGCCAGCTTCGGCACCATCGAGGCGGTGAAGGCCGTGTCGGACCTGTACTGCCCCGTGGCCGGCGAGGTGGTGGAGGCCAACGGCGCGCTCGACGCCAACCCCGCGCTGGTGAACAACGATCCCTACGGCGAGGGGTGGATGATCAAGCTGCGCGTGAGCGACGCTTCGGCCGTGGAGGGCCTCCTCTCCGCCGCCGACTACGAGAAGCTGATCGGATAACGAACTGGAGTGCCGAGTGCCGGGTGCTGAGTTCCGATATTCCCCAGCACTCAGCACCCAGCACCCAGCACCCTGCACCCAGCACTCAGCACTCAGCACCCAGCACCCAGCACTCAGCACTTTCTGTCTTACCTAGCGCGGAGATCCCATCATGCCACCGACCCTCACCTGGCACGGCCACTCCTGCTTCACCCTGGTCACCACGGAGGGGAAGCGGATCATGATCGACCCGTGGATCAACGACAATCCCACGTCCAACATCAAGACGAAGGACGTGGAGGCGCTGGACTACATCCTGGTGTCGCACGGGCATTCCGACCACTTCGACGACTGCATCGAACTGGCGAAGAAGACCGGCGCCACGGTGATCTCCACGTTCGAGCTGGTCAGCTTCTGCCAGACGCAGGGGGTGGAGAAGGGCCACGGGATGAACATCGGCGGCGCCTACATGTTCGATTTCGGCCGCGTGAAGCTGACGCCGGCGCTGCACACCGGCAGCATCTCGGGCGACGACGGGGCGCATACCACCGACCCCGCGGGCTTCCTGATCTCGCTGAACAGCGGCGAGCGCATCTATCACGCGGGTGACACCGCGCTGATCATGGACCTGCAGCTGCTGAACGGCCTGGTGGATGTGGCCATCCTCCCCATCGGCGACAACTTCACCATGGGCCCCGAGGATGCCGCCCGCGCCGTGGGGATGATCAGCCCCGGCGTGGTGATCCCCATGCACTACAACACCTTCCCGGTGATCGAGCAGAACCCCGAGGGCTTCCGGACGATGGTCGGAGACCAGGCAAAAGTGGTGATCCTCAACCCCGGCGACAGCTACGAAGTCTCCATCAACAGCTGAGCCCGGCTGGATGATCCGGATGAACGAGCCCCGCCGCGACCCGGCGGGGCTTCGTCGTTTCAGGACATTGAATCACCGTTGAGAACCGTTCGCAAGTTGTTGCTGGATGCTTGTTTAGGGTGACTCTGGCCCGGATGTTGCCTTTACCCGGGACGAACCTTCAACGGGGAGGAATGGATGGCGAATCCGATGGAGAACCCGCTTCCGCAGGCCTCGGCCGTGGCCAGCTGCAACGTGACCGACTGCCGCTTCAACGAGCACCACGAGTGCCACGCCGGCCAGATCGACGTGCGGGTGGGCCCGGATGGCGCCCACTGCGCCACCTACACCCCCGAGGCGTCCAACCGCCCCCGGCCGTAAGGCACCCAGGATCGGGGCTCCTCACCGGGGCCCCGCTTCATTTCTCTTCGATTCATCTTCCCTCGGTGCGCTCCAGATCCCGACTTCCTGAGCGCCGCCGCCGAACATAACCATCGTCCACACAGGCACTTGGCGGCGGCCGAAGGATCTATGGCCGCGTCCACGTTACAATCGGCCGCATCACGCGTTGTCGGGTCGTTGGACCCTTCCCTCAAACAACCGAATCCTGTAGATTAGTTGAGATTCATTCTCAACCAGAGCAGCCGATGCAATCCAGCGCGCAGATCGCGGCCAGCACTTTCTTGCAGATCTCCGAGACCGAGCGGGGCGAACGCGCCCGCCGCGCGGCCGCGGGGGCGCTGGTGCTTGCCTGCGTGGAGCGCGCGAGCGCCGGCGAGCCCGACGAGTTCAGCCTGCGCCGTGCACGGCGCGAGGTGGAGGGCCTGGAGAAAAGCCCCGAGCGCTCCATCCTCGACCGCATCCTGCTGGTGATCGAGGCGGGCGAGCTGAACGAGGCGCGCCTGGCCAGGCCGCTGGTATCGTACGCGTGCGAGATGGAGCGCACCCGCCGCCTCCCCGAGGCCAACGCCGCCATCACCCTGGCCCTGGCGCTTGACGGCACCGGCTCGGCCACGGCGCTGCACGCGGCGCGGCTGGCGCGCAAGCTGGGCGAGCGCGAGCGCGCGCTTGCGCTGTACTGCGCCGCCCGCGAGCTGGACGGCGGGAGCGGCGCCATCGCGCGGCTGGCGCAGGTGGGCGAGGCCGTGGTCAGCGCCGATCCCGTCCGGTCGCTGGGCCGCGCCATCCGCCACGCCCTGCACGCCGGCGACGCCGAAGCCGCCGCCGTGGGGCTGGAGGAGCGCGCCGCCGCCCGCCGCGCCGCGGGCGCCCGCACCGGCGCCGCCCGCGCCCTGGTGATCGCCGCCCCCCGCTAC
>DASSJS010000146.1:0-11216 GCA_035691085.1 Longimicrobium sp. | reverse complement strand
CCACTCTTCGTCAAGGGGCTAACTGCTTCGTTTCGCCGCCTCGACCACCCGTCGGCTCCGTTTGAGCGACAGCCCTAAAGGATATCAGCCTTGAAGGCCGTCCGCAACCCCCTGTCGGGAGTTGGTTGACATCCTGTTTCTAGCGGGGCGCCAATGATACACGGTTCCGTCGCAGAGGTCAACCCTTCCATGGCGCCTCGGTAGCGGTCGAACGCACGTACGGGACATCATCATCGCGGAAAGCAAGAAGGCTCCCGAGGTGATCCGGGAGCCTGCACGAGCGCGAACCATCCATCAACGGGTCCTGCATCCCCTTCAGGCGACGACCGGCCGCGGTCAGCCTCCGCGCGTGCCCTCGTCGCGGGCGGCGTCGGCGAGCTGGGTGAGCCAGGCGGGGCGCGGAACGCGGCGCCGGTCGTAGATCTCGCCCACGGCACGCACCAGCTCGAGCACCGCGTCGCGGCGCTCGGCCTCGGGAATCTTTCCCACCATCTCCAGGGCCAGCACGGCCATGTCCACAGGCTCGCTCAACTCGCCGGCCTGGGCGTACTTCTCACGCAGATACCAGTCCTTGAGCTTCTGCCAGTTGGCGTGCGGCTGGGGCATCTCGCGCACCTGGTGGTACGCCTGCACCAGCCCGTCCACCGCGCTCTTGGAAATCCCCACCTGCCCCGCCAGACGCCGCAGCGACACCCGCTTACGCCGGTCGGCGAGGAGCGCGGCCACCTGTTCCACCTGAACGCGCTCGTTCAGGGGGTCGGGAGCCGGGGAATTCCCCTCGTGTCTACTTTGTCCCACTCTTTGTGTATTCACGCAACAGCGTACATTCCGGTGCCGTGGCGCGCAAGCCGAATACGGGAAAGAGTGGACAGCGGGAAACAAACAGGCCCCGCCGCGGCGTTCCGGGCGGGGCCTGCGTTTCGTGCGGTGCTACGATCGGTGCGGCCGGGACAAGCCCTTGCCGGTGCCGGCCTACCAGCTCTCGCGGCTGCGGGCGCCCCCGCGCGGAGCGCCGCCGCGGTACTCGTCGCGGCCGTAGCCGCGGTCGCCGTACCCTCCCGAGCGGCCGAACCCGCCGCCCTGCCCACCCCGGTCGTGGCTGCCCCGGTCGTACCCGGCGCGCCCGTAGCCGCGGTCGTCTCCGGCGGCGGAGGCGCGCGGGCCCGAGAACGAGGGCTGGCGCTCGGTGTCAACCTCGGGCGTGTCGAGACGGACCACGTTGTAGGCCTTGAGGCCCTTCGGCTCCTGCAGGATCTCGAATTCGACGGGCTCGCCCTCGTTCAGCGACTTGAAGCCGTCGCCGCTGATGCCGCTGTGGTGGACGAACACGTCGGAACCGTCTTCCCGCTTGATGAAGCCATAGCCCTTCTCCGACGAGAACCACTTGACCGTCCCGGTCGCGCGCTGCATGTGGGTAACCCTGGTGTGACTGGAGGTGGGAGGGGACAGGAACCGTAGGCCTGGACAAACAACGCACGTTCCATTCCCATCGAGCACCAGTTTTCCAGTCACCACGCCGTTTTCGCGCACCGAAACTGCCGCGCCGGATGAAGATGGAGCAGTTTTGGGGAGACGTGTGTTTCCAGCGAAACGGCGGGAGCCGGTGGCGGATGACGCGGACGGCGCAGCCGCGCGCCGCTCCGGGGCCGCGAGGGCCGTGGGAGCTGCGCGCCGGGTGCGCCGGATGTAGGCCGGTGCGCGGCGGCGAGGGGCCGCGGCGCCGGCGCCCGCGTGCTACTTGTGCCGGTAGGTGATGCGGCCGCGCGACAGGTCGTAGGGCGAGATGTCGAGCGTCACGCGGTCGCCCTCGAGCACGCGGATGTTGAACTTGGACATGCGGCCGGCCGCGTAGGCCAGCACCTCGTGGCCATTTTCGAGCTTCACGCGGTAGTTGCGGTCGGGGAGCACCTCGGTGACTACCCCGTCCATCTGAAACGTTTCCTGCTTGGCCATTTGGGAGAGGATCTGGAGCCCGTTGATGACGTGCGCCGGCGCCCGCGCCGGCCGGTTCAGGCGGACTCGCGCGCCCGCGCCCGTCTGCCGGACCATACGATAACCCGCCCGGCGCGCAAGTTCAACGGCGGCGCGCCGGGAACGTCACCATCCGCTCGCGGCTTACGGGTTGGCCGGCGCCGTGGCGGCCGGGGGTGCGGGCGCGGCGGGGGCGGCGTGCTCGTCGCGGTCGTGCCCCATGTACCACCACACGCCGCCGGCGATGGCGGCGAGCAGCACGATCGCCAGGATCAGCCCGAGCGGGCTGCGCGGCTTGCGCTCCACGCTGATGTCGGCCACGGTCGGTCTCCGTCTGAAAAGGGGTTCGATTGCAGGTGCCACGCGGCGCGTGCGGAAGGGCTCGCCGCGCCGCGCGCGCTGAATCGGTAGCACGTCGCGCGCCGCCGCGCCAGATTCACGGCATCCGGGCGCCGCTCGTCCCTCGTACGCACGATCATCCGAACGCCGGTCCGCGGCCGGCGGCGGAGATCGGGGACGGAGGACGTCGTGGCGGCGACGGGCGGGGCGGCTCCGGCGCATGCATGGAAACACGGGAGACGATTTGAGCGAGGTGACCTTCTGGGTCGGGGTGGGGACGGCGGCGTTCTTCCTGGCGCTTACCCTCAACCTGGTGCTCCACGTGCCCCGGCTGCCGCGGCTGCGCGACGTGCAGCCGCTGGCGGACGGCGAGCTGCCGGTGGCGAGCATCGTGTTCGCGGCGCGGAACGAGGCGCGGGGGATCGAGCAGGCGCTGCAGTCGCTGCTGCGGCTGGACTATCCGCGCCTGGAGATCATCGGCGTGAACGACCGGTCGGAGGATGCGACGGGCGAGATCCTGGAGCGGATGGCGGCGATGGATCCTCGGCTCGCCGTGGTGCACGTGGCCGAGCTGCCGCCGGGGTGGCTGGGAAAGAACCACGCGCTGCACCTGGGCGCCGCCCGCGCCCGCGGCGAGCTGATCCTGTTCACCGACGCCGACATCGTGATGATGCCCGACACGCTGCGCCTGGCGGCCAGCTATCTGCTGCGAGAGCGGCTGGACCATTTGACCGCCGGGCCGCACGTGGACATGCAAGGCCTGGTGCTGAAGACCTTCGGCGTGTTCTTCGGCGTGATGTTCACCGTGTTCTCGCAGCCGTGGAAGGCACGCGACCCCAGGAGCCCCAAGCACGTGGGCATCGGCGCGTTCAACCTGGTGCGCGCCGACACGTACCGCCGCATCGGCGGGCACCAGCCCATCCGCCTGCGGCCCGACGACGACATGAAGCTGGCCAAGCTGGTGAAGAAGAACGGCGGCACGCAGGACTTCGTGAACGGCGCCGACCGCATCCGCGTCGAATGGTATCACGGCGTGGGCGAGGCGATCCTGGGGCTGCGCAAGAACGGCTTCGCCGGGATCGACTACCGCTACTCGCTGGTGCTGCTGACCACGGTCACGCAGATCCTCTTCTTCATCTGGCCGTACATCGCCGTGTTCGTGACGCACGGGTGGACGCGCGCGGCGTACGGGGTGACGGTGGGGCTGATCCTGCTCCTGTGCGCCGGCGCCGCGCGCGAGCAGCACGAGCCGGTGTGGCTGGGGGTGCTGGTGCCGGTGGCCAGCGTGCTGTTCATCACCGTGGTCTGGAACGCCATGCTCTACACGCTCATCCACCGCGGGATCGAGTGGCGGGGAACGCATTACCCGCTGGACGAGCTGCGGGCGAACAAGGTGTAGGGCGGCCAAGCCGGGAGATTTCCTCTTCGAATATCCAGAGGATTCGACGATTCGAATATGAGAGGGTTCGACGACCTGCGCGTTTGACGGGTGCCGGCCGAGCCTCGTCTGGCCCCCTCCCCGCGCTCTCGCGGGGGAGGGGGAGCACTTCTCACGCAGAGGCAGATTTCTCTCGTGGATCTGGACGAGCCGTCCGCGACGGGAGGCCTGGTGCCCTGGTGGCCGCGGAGTCGTCCGCCCGGCGCGGAGCAGGCCGACACCGCTCGACGACGGGCGGCGCGAACGTGCGCCGGGTTGACACAAACCCGCTCCTGGGATAGGTTTCCGTACGTTTTGAACGTGCGTGACGGGGCTTTCGCCAGGCGGCGGGGCCGCGCGAGAGGATCGGGGCGCCGGACGCGCCCGGTCCTCTCTCTGTTTTTTTCGTGCGTGAGGGGGGCGCCCGTGGCGTTTCCCTTTCGTTGCGCTTTGGTTGCGCGCCGTGCATCTTGACCGCCGTCCATGAGCCGAACCGCACTGATCACGGGCGCCTCGGGCTTCGTCGGCGGCCACCTGGCCGAACGGCTCGCGGCCGACGGATGGCGTGTTCGCGCGCTGGTGCGCGCGACGAGCAACACCGAGCGCCTGAAGGCCCTCGGTGCCGAGCTGCACGCGGGATCGCTGGAAAACGTGGACACCCTCACGGCCGCCGCCAGCGGAGCCGACTGCGTGTTCCACCTGGCCGCGCTCACCACCGCGCCCAGCGAGGCCGGGTTCCGCCGCGCCAACGCCGAGGGGACCCGCAACCTGGCCCGCGCCCTGGCGGCGTCGGGCACCCGGCCCCGGCGGCTGGTGTACCTGAGCAGCTACGCCGCCTGCGGCCCCGCGGTGGACGGCCGCCCGCGGCGGATGGACGAAACCCCGGCGCCGCTCACGGCGTACGGGCGCAGCAAGCTGGAGGGCGAGGCCGCGGCGCGCGAGGTGGAGCCCGTGGGCGTCGAACTGGTGGTGCTGCGCGCGCCGGCGGTGTACGGGCCGGGCGACCGCGCCTTCCTCCCCGTGTTCCGCATGGCCAGGCTCGCGCTTGCCCCGGTGCCCACCGGCCCGGTGCGGCGCGTTCACCTGATCTACGTGCACGACCTGGTCACCGCGCTGGCCAACGCCGCGGATTCGCCCGTGGGGACCTTCGCGGTGGCCGAGCCGGTGGCGCACCCGTATCCCGCGCTGGTCGACCAGATCGGCCGCGCGGTGCGGGGAAAGAATCCGCTGCACCTGCCCATTCCCGCATCGGTCCTGCGGGGGGCGGGTGCGTTGACGGACCGCCTGGGCCTGGGCGGCGGCGGCGTGTTCGGCCGCGAAAAGGCCGACGAGATGCTCGCCGAGGCATGGGTTTGTGATCTCACCGGGGGCGGCGCCCTCCTTCCCGCGGCAACGCCGCTGGAGGCGGGGATGGCCGCAACGGCCCGGTGGTACCGAGATAAGGGATGGCTTTGATGTCGATCGTCGAGCAGCAGACGGCTCGGAAGGCCGCCGACATCTTCGCGAAGTGCGGCCGCTACACGGCCGCCCGCGAGATGATCGACCGCGGCCTTTACCCGTACTTCCAGCCGATCGAGAGCTCGGAAGATACCGAGGTGGTGATCCGCGGGCAGCGGCTGATCATGGTGGGCTCCAACAACTACCTGGGGCTCACGCACCATCCGTACGTGCTGGAGAAGGCGCGCGAGGCGCTGTACCGCTACGGGAGCGGGTGCACCGGGAGCCGCTTCCTGAACGGCACGCTGGACCTGCACGAGGAGCTGGAGCGCCGCCTGGCGGCGCTGATGGGGAGCGAGAGCGCCCTGGTGTTCAGCACCGGCTACCAGACCAACCTGGGGGTGATCAGCGCGCTGGTCACCCGCGGCGCTGTCGTCGTCCATGACCGGCTGAACCACGCGTCGCTGCTGGACGGCGCGCAGCTGGCCAGCGGCGAGCTGGTGCGCTACGCCCACAACGACATGGCCGCCCTGCGCCGCGCGCTGGAGCGCAACGCCGACGCCAACGGGATCCTGATCTCCACCGACGGTGTGTTCAGCATGGAGGGGAACATCGTCGACCTTCCCACCGTGCTGGACCTGGCGGAGGAGTTCGGCGCCCGCATCCTGGTGGACGACGCGCACTCGGTGGGCGTGCTGGGCGAGCACGGCGGCGGCACGGCCGAGCACTTCGGCGTGCAGGAGCGGGTGGACCTGACCATGGCCACCTTCTCCAAGAGCTTCGCCAGCATCGGCGGCGCGGTGGCGGGGCCCGAGGAGGTGATCCACTACCTCAAGCACCACGCCCGCCCGCTCATCTTCAGCGCCAGCATGCCCCCGTCGGCGGTCGCCACGGTGCTGGCCTGCCTGGACGTGATGGAGGCCGAGCCCGAGCGCCGCCGCACGCTGTGGAGCAACGCCGAGTACCTGCGCTCCGGGCTCACCTCGCTGGGGTTCGACACGGGCGTGAGCGAAACGCCGATCATCCCCGTGACCACGGGCGACATCGAGCACACGTTCGTCTTCTGGCGCGAGCTGTTCGACGCCGGGGTGTTCACCAACCCCGTGCTTCCGCCCGCGGTACCCGAGAGCGCGTGCCGGCTGCGCACCTCGGTGATGGCCACGCACACCACCGACCAGCTCGACAAGGTCCTCGATGCCTTCGCCCGTGTCGGCCGCAAGCTCGGCGGCCGCTGAGCCCCGCACCTCCGCCCCGGCCGCCTCCATCCGCGAGATCGGCCGGGGCGAGTCGCTGAAGCCCTTCATCAACCTTTCGTGGGCCATCAACGGCGGCGACCCCAACTGGGTGCCGCCGCTGCGCATGGTGTTCAACGCGCTGCTGAACCGCGACAAGCACCCCTTCTACCAGCACGCCGACGTGGCCTTCTTCATGGCCGAGCGTGGCGGGAAGCCGGTGGGGCGCATCGCCGCGATCGCCAACCACCGCGCCAACGAGTTCCACGGCGACACCACCGGGTTCTTCGGCCTGTTCGAGTGCATCGACGACACGGCCGTGGCGCGCGCGCTGCTGGACCGCGCGGCGGAGTGGCTGAAGGCGAAGGGGCTCACCTCCATCCAGGGGCCGTTCAACCTCTCCACCAACGACGAGCTGTACTCGGGCGGGGTGCTGATCGACGGCTTCGACACGCCGCCGGCGTTCATGATGGGGCACAACCCGCCGTACTACGGACGGCTGATGGACGCGGCGGGGATGGCGAAGGCCAAGGACCTGGTGGCCTACTGGCTCCCGCACAACCAGCCGCCCCAGCGGCTGCTGGACGGGATCGAGCGGCTGGGGAGGCGCGAGGGGTGGCGGATCCGCCCGGTGAACATGGACCGCTTCAAGGAAGAGGTGGGCGTGGTGATGGGCGTGTACAACTCGGCCTGGGAGCGGAACTGGGGCTTCATCCCCATGACCGAGGCCGAGTTCGAGGCAATGGCCAAGGAGTTCCGCCCGGTGGTGGACCCCGAGCTGGTGCTGATCGCCGAGACCACCGCGGGCGAGCCGATCGGGTTCATGCTGGCGCTCCCCGACCTGAACCGCGCCATCAAGCCGCTGAAGAACGGGCGCCTCTTCCCCTTCGGCGTGTTCAAGTTCCTCTGGCACAAGCGCAAGATCAAGACGGCGCGCCTGCTCACGCTGGGGATGAAGCCCGGCTACCAGCGCTCGGGGATCGGCGCCGCGCTCTACCTCCGCTGCTTCCAGCAGGGCGCGGCGAACGGCTACGAGAACGCCGAGGCCTCGTGGATCCTGGAGGACAACGGCCCCATGCGGCAGGCGATGGAGAAGATCGGCGCGTACGTGTACAAGACCTACCGGGTGTACGAGCGCCCGCTGTAGGGTGCGGAGGTACGGAGGTACGGAGGTACGGAGGTACGGAGGTACGGAGGTACGGCAAGACGACGCGTGGCGGGATGAGGCGTTCTCGCGCCGCGAGTTTGCGGAAGGTCCCCCGCCCGTTAGCTTTCACGCCCTGAATGGCGCGGTCCCGCGCCAGGCGCCGCCCGATGCGCGCGGCGGCGCCGCAGCTCCGGCACCATCCTGCCGCCGGATTCGCAGTCCATCCCCATGCACTGGCAGCACACGCCCTACCTGCTTCCGCTGATGGCCTCGGCGCTGCTGAACGCGGCGCTGGGCGCGTTCGCGTGGCGGCACCGCTCGGTGCCGTCGGCGCGGGCGTTCGCGCGGCTGATGGCGTGCTGCGCGTGGTGGTCGCTGTTCTACGGGCTGTACCAGGCCACCACCGACCTGTGGGCCAAGCACCTCTTCGCCGACCTGGTGCAGCTGGGCGCCATCGCGGTGCCGGTGGCGTGGTTCGTGTTCGCCATGCGCTACACCGGGCGCGACCGCTGGCTTACGCCCCGCGGGCTGGCGGTGACGCTGGCCATCCCCGTGCTGACCGCGCTGCTGCTGGTGACCAACGAGCAGCACGGCTGGTTCTGGAGCGACTTCGACCTGGTGGTGCGCGACGGCCGCATCGCGGTGCACACCGAGAACGCGTGGGGCTTCTGGCTGCACGTGGGCTACTCGTGGGTGCTCCACTCCATCACCGTGGGGCTGCTGGTGCTGAAGGTGATGCGCTCGCCGCACCTGTACCGGCGGCAGGCGGCGGCCATCATGCTGGGCGCGCTGGTGCCGTGGGTGGGGAACGTGCTGCACATCGGCCGGCTGGTGCACTTTCCCGCCAACCCGATGCCCTTCCTGTTCACCTTCAGCGGCGCGGCCTTCGCCTGGGCCATCTTCCGCTTCCGCTTCCTCGACATCCTTCCCGTGGCGCGCGAGGCCGTGGTGGAACGGATGGACGACGGGGTGATCGTGCTGGACGAGGGAGGCCGCGTGGTGGACCTGAACCCCGCCGCGCGCACGCTGCTGGGGGTGAACGGCACGCCCTACCTGGGCCGCCCCGGGCGCGAGGTGCTGGGCCCCTGGGGCGTGCTGGCCGACGGCGGCAGCGGCGTCCTTTCCGCCTCGGCCGAGGTGGAGACCGGGACGGACGACGCGCGGCGGCGCTTCGACGTGCGGATGACGGCGCTGTCGCGCGCGGGGACGGTGGGCGGGCGGGTGTTCGTGCTGCGCGACGTGAGCGACCGCGCGCGCGCCGAGGAGGCGCTGCGGCGAAGCGCCTTCTACGACGCGCTGACGGGGCTCCCCAACCGCGCGCTCTTCCTGGACCGGCTGGAGAAGGCGGCGGCGCGCACCAGCCGGGGGACGCACCCCTTCGCGGTGATGTTCCTGGACCTGGACCGCTTCAAGCTGGTGAACGACTCGCTGGGCCACCACATGGGCGACGAGCTGCTGGTGTCCGTCGCCCGCCGGCTGGAGGGGTGCATGCGCCCGGGCGACACCGTGGCGCGCCTGGGCGGCGACGAGTTCGCGGTGCTGCTGGAAGACGTGGAGGGGACGGAGGTGGCCACCGCCGTGGCCGACCGCATCCTGGCCGTGCTCGACCAGCCGGTGTCGCTGGAGGGGCACGACGTGTTCCCCAGCGCCAGCATCGGCGTGGTGATGGGGACCGAGGTGAACGTGCCGGCCGGGCACCTGCTGCGCTTTGCCGACGTGGCGATGTACCGGGCCAAGGCGCGCGGCCGCAACCGCCGCGAGCTGTTCGACCCGTCGATGCACGAGTCGGTGGTGGCCCGGCTGAAGCTGGAGGGCGACCTGCGCCGCGCGGTGGACCGCGGCGAGCTGCGCCTGTTCTACCAGCCGATCGTGGAGCTGGCCACCGAGCGCACCGCGGGGATGGAGGCGCTGCTGCGCTGGCAGCACCCCGAGCGCGGGCTGCTCCCGCCCAGCGAGTTCATCCGCGTGGCCGAGGAGACGGGGCTGATCGCGGGGATGGGGGCGTGGGTGGCGCGCGAGGCGGCAGGGCAGCTGGCCGCGTGGCAGCGCGAGCTGCCGTCGCCCGAGCCGCTGCGGATGAGCGTGAACGTGTCCACCGGCGAGCTGGCCGACCCCGCCTTCGCCGACCGCCTGGCCGAGGTGCTGCGCGAGGCCGGCCCGCTGCACGACACGCTGCGCGTGGAGGTGACCGAGAGCACCATGATGCGCAACGCCGACTCGGTGATCCCCGTGCTCGAGCGGTTGCGCGAGATGGGCGTGCGCGCGTACATGGACGACTTCGGCACCGGCTACTCGTCGCTCTCGTGGCTGCACCGCTTCCCCGTGAACGTGCTGAAGGTGGACCGCACCTTCGTGGAGCGCCTCCCGCGCGAGCCCGACGCGGTGGAGATCGTGCGCACCATCGTGGCCCTGGCGCACACGCTGGAGCTGGAGATCATCGCGGAAGGGGTGGAGACCGCGGATCAGGCCAGCCTTCTCCGTGAGATGGGGTGCCAGTACGCGCAGGGCTTCCGCTTCGCCGGCCCGATGACGGCGGAGGAAGCCGGGGCGCATCTGGCGGCGCAGGCGGTGGGGGCGGAGTGACGGCGGTGCGGGGGTACGGGGGTACGGAAGTGCTGGGTGCTGGGTGCTGGGTGCTGGGTGCTGGGTGCGAGGTGCGAGGTGCGAGGTGCGAGGTGCGAGGTGCGGAACCGCGGGGGATGCGGTTCGGTGGATCAAATTCCCGGCGGGGGCGGTAGAGAGCGGCGCACGGGGCGGATTTGCCCCGGCGTGCGCGGAGGCGGTAGACTGAGAGCCTCCAACGCGGTTGAATTCCGAGCTTTCAGTGGTGCGATCTGATGACGCGACGCAAGCGGATGGGGTGGGTTGCGGCGGCGGCCGTGGTGCTGATGGCGGCGTGCAAGGAGCCGCTGGACGTCGGAAATTTCTCGGCGGCGGGCCAATGGAAGGGGAACCTGGCGCGAGCGGTGGGCACCGACAGCGCGCGCTACACCTTCACCTTCGACCTGGACCAGAACGAGCGCGACATCTCGGGCACCGCCACCATCCAGTCCGGCACGCAGACGGTGGAGGCCGACGTGGACGGCGTGTGGGACTACCCCGAGGTCACGCTGCGCCTGACCGCGCCCGGCTACGCCCCGCTGGACTATGCCGCCCAGTACCCCAACGCCCGGCGTGACACGCTCCGCGGCCCCATCACCGGCTCCGGCTTCACCAGCACCACGCTGACCATCGTCCGCCAGCCGTAGCAGCGTTGCCGTCCCACGCAATTCGAGCCTCCCGCGCCCTGTTCGCCGGAGGCTCGATCCATTTGATCCGCCGCACCTCGCACCTCGCACCTCGCACCTCGCACCTCGCACCTCGCACCTCGCACCTCGCACCTCGCACCTCGCACCTCGCACCTCAGCACTCAGCACTCAGCACTCAGCACTTCCGTACCCCCGTACCCCCGTACCCCCGTACCCCCGTACCCCCGTACCCCCGCACCGCCGTTCACCCGCGCACGAACACCAGCTGCGGCTCGTGGTGGCAGGCGTAGCACACCAGCGGATGCGGCGCGCTGACGCGGCTGTTGGGCTTGAGCTGGATCTCGGCGCCGCAGCGCGGGCAGCCGCCGCGGAACGAGCGAACCTGGAAGCGGCCCTTCCACCCCCGGTACACCGCCATCGCCCCC
>DASSJS010000145.1:0-17753 GCA_035691085.1 Longimicrobium sp. | reverse complement strand
CCCCGCGCTCCGCGGGGGGAGGGTGACGCAGTCCGATGCTTCTTCTCGGTTCGAAGCCACCGAAGCGAGCCCGATTTTCTTCTCCCCCTCCCCCGCGGAGCGCGGGGAGGGGGCCGGGGGGAGGGGGCCGCCGCGGCATGCGGCCCAGCCTCTCTCCCGCCTGTCGCCGCCCTACGCCACTCCCGCCTCCAGCACCTCCAGCGTCCCCGCGTCCGCGTCCAGCCGCGCGCGGGCGCCCACCGGGAGCGTCCAGTTGTCGTCCACGTGGCCGAACGGGAAGCCGTGGGCGACCGGGATGCCCAGGCCGCCCAGCAGGTCGCGCAGCACGTCGAGCACGCCGGGGTGTCCATCCTCCACCTCGCCAGTGTCGGTGAAGCCGCCGAGCGCGATGCCGGCGACACCATCCAGCACGCCGGCCAGGCGAAGCTGCGAGACGAGGCGGTCCACGCGGTACGGCGCCTCGCCCACTTCCTCCAGAAAGAGGATGGCGCCCCGCGCATCGATCGCGTACGGCGTGCCCAGCGTCGCCGCGATCAGCGAGAGGTTGCCGCCCACCAGGCGGCCCTCCGCGGTGCCGCCGGTGATCGCCCCCGCGCCTTCCGCATCCGCGGGGAAGGGGATGATGCCGGCCGGCTCGGCACAGGTGAGCGCGCGCAGCAGGCTCTCGCGGGAGAAGTCCGTCAGCTCCTGCGTGGCGGGATGGGGGCCGTGGAACGAGACGATCCCCAGCCGCTGGATGGCCAGGTGCAGCGCGGTGTTGTCGCTGAAGCCGATTACCGCCCGGGGGCGGCTGGCGAGCGCGGGCCAGTCGATGGCGGGGAGGATGCGCATCACGCCGTAGCCGCCGCGCAGGCACCAGACGGCGTCCACCGAATCGTCCGCCAGCGCGGCGTTCAGGTCCGCCGCGCGGTCGGCGTCGGGCGCGGAGAGGTAGCCGTGGCGCTTGCGGACGTGCTCGCCGGGCGCGGGCTCGAATCCCCACTCGCGGACGCGGCCGATGGCGCGCTCCACCGCTTCCTCCGCCAGCGGGCCGGCGGGCGCCACCAGCGCGATCCGGGCGCCGGGCTTCAGCGCGGGCGGGCGAATCATGCGCTCACCGCCGCGAACGGCGAGCCGGCCTCGAGGGCGCGGCGCTCCGCCGCGCACCGCTCAGCGCCCGAACGGGAGGCGCGCCAGGCCGCGGAGATCGTTGATCTGGTCGATGACAGATTTTTCACCCTGCTTCGGTCCTTCACCCGGTGCCGGGCGCGGCACGCCAAGCGCGTCACGCACGTCCAGGATCGCTTCCAGGTACAGCTGGTCACGGCGGAAATCGAAATCCAGCCGCGCCATCTCGCGCTCGTCGCCGGCCGCCTGCGCGCGGGCGTAGCCCTCGCGGTACAGCGTTTCCAGGTTGGCGAGCAGGTGCTCGCGGGGGCGCGGCACGTTCGCTTCCTTGCTTCCGGTTCCCAACGCCTTGTGAGCGCGGGAAGATACCACCCGCACGCCGCGCGTGACAACGCGGGGCATCCCGTTCAGATTGCCGTCCCGCCCCGAGGCACCCATCGTGTCCCCGCGGTCGCGGGGGGCGGATGGATCCGCGGCAACGACCACACGAAGTCCGCCTTCGCGGACGACTGGCTCTGGTGCGGGCCGGGGTGACTGCGCGCGGCACTTGCTTCGTGCAGAGACGAAATAGCCGCGAGCGAAGCGAGCTCCGGTCCCTCTCCCAGGCTGTTTTGGGAGAGGGACAGCGCGCAGCGCAGGGTGAGGGCCCCCGCCGCGGCCGCGCAAGAGACTGCAGAACGAGAGGATTGGACGTGAACGAAGACCCGCGCATCCAGGCGCTGAGGAAGATGGCGGCGGCGCACCCGGACGATCCGCGCCCGCGGTTCGGGCTGGCGCTGGAGATGGAGAAGGCGGGCCGCTGGGAAGACGCCGCCGCCGAGCTGCGCGCCTACCTCTCGCTCACCGACGACGAGGGGAACGCGTACGGCCGCCTGGGCAAGGCGCTGCGTCAACTGGGCAGGGACGACGAGGCGAAGGAGGCGTACCGGCAGGGGATCGACGCCGCCAACCGCCACGGACACCCCACCATGGTGATGGAGTTCGAGGAGGTGCTGGACGACTGGGACTACGCCTGAGGCGGCGGCGCGTAGGCGGCCAGCGCGCGCATCCGCACGATGGTCTCCAGCTCGAACGCGATGGACTCGGGCGAGCGGTTGTCGGTGGGGATGGACATGTCCGCCAGCCGGTACAGCGGCTCCCGGCGCGCCAGCATCTCGGCGATCCGCGGCACCGGGTCGTCCATGTCGCGGAAGGGGCGGTCGATGGTGTCGCCACGCAGGCGGCGCGCGGTCTCCTCGGGGCTCACGCGCAGCCAGGCGGCCAGCGTGCCGGGACCCAGCGCGGTGAGCTGCTCGGGCATGGTGATCCACCCGCCGCCCGGGGCGAGGACGAGGTAGGGCCGCCCCGCGAGCTCGCCCGTGAGCGCCGCCTCCATCTCGCGAAAGCGTGCCTCGCCTTCGCTGTCCACGATCTGCCGGATGGTGCGGCCGTCGCGGCGTTCGATCTCCACGTCGAAGTCGAGGAAGCTCCACTCCAGCCGCCGCGCCAGCGCCTGCCCCACCGTGCTCTTACCCGAGGTCATGTAGCCCAGCAGCACCACCCGCTCCACCGGCCACGACCCGGGCGTGAGCGGCGGCGCCGAGGGCTCGGGCGCGCGGCGGTCGATCGGCAGCGGCGGAAGGCCAGACTCGCTCATCGGTTGCATCGGGGTGATCGGCGGATGTGGGCGTCGAACGTTCGTCGCACCCCAAGCGCAGGATGCGCGCCGAGAAGCACGAGCGCTCCGGCGGCATCGCGCCCCCTCCGCTCGCCGAGGCTCGTACCTCCCCCCCGTACCGGGAGAGGCAGCTCCGTCAGCGTCCCAGCCGCTCCGAAGTTGCGATGCGAGCGGAGGTTGCGGGCCGCGCCATCGCCGCGTCCTCCACCCTCTCCCGGTACGGGGGAGGGACAGGCGCTCTCAGGCGCCAGGGAGGGGGCCACGGCGCCAGGGAGGGGGCCACGGCGCCGGAGCGCACCCGTGCCTCTCCCGGGAGTCCGCGAAGGCGGACTTTGGGCCGTTGTTGCCGCGGATTCATCCGCCCGTCCGCCCGGGCGATGCTCACACTCTCGCAGATGATCGAACCCATGCGCGTGCTGGTGGTGGACGACGAGCCCGCGGCGCGGCGCCGGCTGGCGCTGATGCTGGAGGAGCTGGACGAAGAGGTGGTGGGCGAGGCCGCCAACGGCGTGGAGGCGCTGGAGATGGCGCGCGAGCGGAAGCCCGACGTGCTGCTGCTCGACATCGAGATGCCCGAGGTGGACGGCTTCGACGTGGCCCGGCACCTCCCGGAGCCACGCCCGCTCCTCGTCTTCCAGACCGCGTACGACGAGTACGCCCTGCGCGCCTTCGAGCACGCGGCGCTGGATTATCTCGTCAAACCCGTCACGCTGGACGGCCTGCGCCGCGCCCTGGGCCGGGCAAGAGAGAGGCTCGAGGCGCCCGCCGCCGCCCCGGTGCCGGACCTCGACGCGCTGCGCGGGGTGCGCGCCTCGCTGCCGCCCGAAACGCCGCGCCGCCGCCGCCTGCTGGTGCGCGAGGGGAAGGGGCACCGGCTGGTCGCCTTCGAGCAGATCACGCACTTCAGCGCCGACGAGGGCGTGGTCTTCGCGCACCTGGACGGCGGCGACAAGCGGCTGACCGACTACACGCTCGCCGAGCTGGAAGAGCGCGCGGGCACCGCCTTCGTCCGCGCCAGCCGCGGCGAGCTGGTGAACGCCGAGGCCGTGGAGCGCATCGTCCGCAACGGCGACGGGAGCGCCACGCTGGGGCTGCGCGGCGGCGCCACCGTGCACGTCAGCCGCCGCCGCGCGCCCGAGGTGTGGGACCGGCTGGCGGAGTAGCGCTCTTCCCATCGATCAAGTTCCTGCGACCGATGAGCGGGGCGGGAGCGGCGGGGGAGCGGTTTCCTCCGTTCCCCACGTCCGACACGTTCGTCGTCGCATCGTCCCGGGCGGATCGATCCGCCGCGGGGTCTCCAGGCGGATGAATCCGCGGCTACAACGGCCCGAAGTCGCTGCGCGACTCGCACATGAGCATCTGTGTTGGGCACGCCCGCGCTTGGCCACATCGTGCGAGGTGAAGCCTCTCCCGCGCCCCCCACCGGCGTCCGCGCGGATGCCTTTAGTCCGCGAAGGCGGATTTCGTGTTGATGTTGCAGCGAATTCATTCGCCCCGCTCCCCCGGCACCCGCATCCCTGGACCAGCGACCGTGCGGGAAACGTCCGGCGAGAGGCGAGGCGTGCCGCCGTGCACGGAGCGTGGCCCGCATCATGCCTCTCCAACATGGCTTCCTGGAAGCACTTGAGCACGCGGACCCGATCGCGGCTGACGTGATGGAACTCGAGGTGAACTGCAGGCTGGCCGGCGCCCTGGCGGATCGCATCCGCGAGAACCGCGAGGAGCTTACACGGCGGTGGCTGGACCGCATCGCCGCGCGGGTGGAGATCGACCCCAACAAGGTGTTCCCCACCGACGAGCTGCTGGACCACGTCCCGCTGCTGATGGACAAGATCGCCGACTACATGCAGGACCCGTCCGACGAGATCACCGCCGACGCGCCGGTGACGGGAAAGGCGATCGAGCTGGGCGAGCTGCGCTGGTCGCAGGGCTTCGACGCGCACGAGATCCTGAAGGAGTACGAGATCCTGGGCGGCGTCCTGTTCGCCTTCCTGGTGCGCAGCGTGGACGAGGTGGACGAGGAGTGCTCGCGCGGCGAGCTGCTGCAGTGCGCCCACCGGCTGTTCCGCGCCGTGTCGGTGATCCAGCAGGTGACCACCATGCACTACCTGCGGCTGGCCGCCGAGCGCGTGAACGAGCGCGAGCAGCGGCTGCGCGGCTTCAACCGCATGGTCACGCACGAGCTCAAGAACCGCATCTCCTCCGTCCTGGGCGCCGGGCAGCTCCTGGCCGACCCCGAGATCGCCACCGACGACGCGCAGCGCCGCCGCTTCGCCACCATGGTGGTGCAGAACGCCGAGGGGATGCAGGCGGTGCTCGAGAACCTGCTGGAGCTGTCGCGCATCGAGACCAGCACGCGCCAGCAGCGCAACGTCCTCCTCCCGCGCGTGGCCGCCGAGGTGTGCCGCCAGCTGCGCGAGATGGCCGGCGCCCGGCAGGTGCAGGTGCGCATCCGCGACCTGCCCGAGGTGGAGGTGAACGCGGCCGCCATGGAGCTGGCGCTCACCAACTACCTGTCCAACGCCATCAAGTACTCCGACCCCGCGATCGAAGAGCGCTGGGTGGAGTTGCGGGGCTGGCTGGGCAAGGACGGCGGCGGCCCCGCGTGCGAGCTGCTGATCGAGGTGACCGACAACGGACTGGGCGTGCCCAACGACAAGCGCGAGGGGCTGTTCACGCGCTTCTTCCGCGCCCACGGCGACACGGTGACGGGGGTGGAGGGCACCGGCCTGGGCCTCAGCATCGTCCGCGAGACGGTGGAGGGGATGGGCGGCCGCGCCTGGGCCGAGTTCGACGGCGAGCGCGGCTCGCGCTTCTGCATCAGCCTCCCCTGCCGCCGCGAGTCCGAGCGCGCGCTGGCCCAGTCGCGGCAGGCGGCGCCCGGGGCGGCGTAGGAAACGCGGGAACTGCAACAACAATCACCCAGAGAACCAGAGGACCAGAGGGACCAGAGAACAACGAGCGGAACCCTCTGGTGCCTCTGGTCCCCTGGTGCTCTGGGTCATCCCAACGTCAGCAAGCCTCGTCGCGCGAGCACTCGCCATCGCGACGCGGCCGGTTTACTATCTCATCAGTCCGAACGGCGTTCGGGTCCGTGCGCATTCCAGCTATTTCCCATTCGATGAGCACCACGCTCCATCCCGGCAAGCCGGTTCCATCGCCCTCGTCCATGGATGACGGGGGCGAGCACGTGCACGTGGCCATCATCGGCACGGGTTTCGGGGGCATCGGCACGGCGATCCGGCTGAGGCAGGAGGGATTTCACGACTTCGTGGTGCTGGAGCGCGCGGATGACATCGGCGGCACGTGGCGCGACAACACGTATCCCGGCTGCGCCTGCGACGTGCAGAGCCACCTCTACTCCTTCTCGTTCGCGCCCAACCCGGAGTGGAGCCACACCTTCAGCCCGCAGCCCGAGATCTGGGCGTACATCAAGCGCATCACCACCGAACACGGGGTGATGCCGCACGTGCGCCTGGGCGCGGAAGTCCATGGCGCCGCGTGGGATGATGCCGCCCAGCGCTGGCGGATCGGCACGGCACGCGGCACGGTGACGGCGAAGGTGCTGGTGATGGCGGCCGGCGCGCTGAGCGATCCGGTGATCCCGGAGATGAAGGGGCTGGAGACGTTCCGCGGCGCCGTGTTCCACTCCGCGCACTGGGACCACGGCTTCGAGCTCGGCGGAAAGCGCGTGGCGGTGATCGGCACCGGCGCGTCGGCCATCCAGTTCGTCCCCGCCATCCAGCCGCTGGTGGCCAGGCTTCACCTCTTCCAGCGGACGCCGCCGTGGGTGATCCCGCGGCACGAGCGGGACATCGGCGAGCGGACGCACGGCATCTTCCGCCGCCTCCCCGCGGCGCAGAAGCTGGTGCGCGGCGCCATCTACCTGCAGCGCGAGGCAACGCTGGGGCTGTTCCGCCACCCCGGCGTGATGCGCCTTGCCCAGCGCGCCGCGCTCCGCAACCTGCGCAAGACGGTCCGCGATCCTGAGTTGCGCCGCAAGCTCACGCCCCGCTTCACCATGGGGTGCAAGCGGGTGCTGCTCAGCAACGACTATTATCCCGCGCTCACGCAGCCGAACGTCGAAGTCGTGACCGAGGGCGTCGCGGAGGTGCGCGAGCACTCCATCGTCTCGGCGGACGGGGTGGAGCGGCCGGTGGATGCCATCATCTTCGGGACCGGCTTCCGCCCCACCGACCCGCCGCTGGCGCCGCACGTGCGCGGCCACGGCGGGATGACGCTCACGGATGCGTGGGCGGGAAGCCCCAAGGCGCTGGCGGGGACCACGGTGGCCGGCTTCCCCAATCTCTTCATCCTGATGGGCCCCAACACCGGCCTGGGCCACACCTCCGTCCTCTACATGCTCGAGGCGCAGATCGACCACGTGCTCGGCGCGCTCCGCCACATGCGCGATGCCGGCCTGGGCGCGCTGGAGCCGCGGGCCGACGCGCAGGCGGCGTACGTGGCCGAGGTGGACCGGCGGATGCGCGGAACCGTGTGGGTGAGCGGCGGCTGCCGCAGCTGGTACATCGACGCCACCGGCCGCAATTCCACCCTGTGGCCGGATACGACGTACGCCTTCCGCAAGCGCGTCGCTCGCTTCCGGTCCCACGAGTACCGCGGTGAGCCCGCGCGCGAGGCCGCTCCCGCCGCGGTGGGAGCGTGATGGCGATAGATCCGGCGGCCGCGGACCGGCCGATCACCCGCGCCGAGCACCTGCAGCGGATCGTCGCCCGGGCGTTCGGAAAGCTCCCCGGTTCAATCCTCGTCCGCCTCTCCGGCCGCCCGCCGGTGGTGATCGACGGCCAGACGCTGGACCCGCACGTCCAGTGGGTGCTGTCGATGCGGAAGAAGCGCGGCCACAAGGGCCTGGTGGAGCCCACGCCACAACTCGGCCGCGCGCGCTTCCGCCACGAGTGCCGGGTGATGGGGATGCCGGTGACGGACGTCGCCGCCGTGCGCGACTTCGACATCCCCGGTCCCGCCGGTCCCTTGCGCGTGCGCCACTACGCGCCGTCGCCGGCGGAGGATGATCCGCAGCCGATCACCATCTACCTGCACGGCGGCGGCTTCACCATCGGCGACCTGGACACGCACGACGAGCCCTGCCGCATCCTCTGCCGCGAGGGCCGTATGCACGTGCTCTCCGTCGATTACCGGCTCGCCCCCGAGCACCCGTTCCCCGCCGCGGCGGACGACACGATGGCCGCGTTCCGCTGGGCGCAGGCGCACGCGGCGGAGCTGGGCGCGGATCCGGCGCGCGTGGCGATCGGCGGCGACAGCGCGGGCGGAAACCTGACCGCGGTGATCTCGATCGAGGCGAGAGACGACCGCCCGCCCGTGGCGCAGTTGCTGATCTATCCCGCCACGGATTCGGAGACGCGGCGCCCCTCGGAGGAGAAGTTCAGCGACGGGTACTTCCTCTCGATGGCCGACCGGGTGGGGTTCTCGCGCTGCTACACAGCGGGGACGGGGCACACCGGGATGGAGTGGCGCGTGTCGCCGCTGCGCGCGCCGGATCTAGGCGGCGTGCCACCCGCGCTGGTCGCCACCGCCGGCTTCGACATCCTCCGCGACGAGGGCGACGAGTACGCCGAGGCGCTGAAGGCGGCGGGGACGCGGACGGAGCACCTGTGCTTTCCGTCCCTCGGCCACGGCTTCATCCACATGACCACCATCACCCCCGCCGCGAGGGCCGCGATGGTCCGCATCGCCCAGAGCTGGCGCGCGCTGCTGAACAGCACGGGCGGATGAGGGCATGGATGTAGACGGGTGAAGAATGCGGGGGGAAGGGACGATGGCGCGGCCCGGGCACTCCGTCTGACTCCGCTCTCTCCGCTGCTCCGTGTTCACCGCCGTTCCTCCAATCCAACTGCCTGCACGGGAACCAGACATGGCGGCTGACCCCATCTCCGGAAAAGTGGTGCTGATCACCGGCCCCGCGCGCGGCATCGGCGAAGAAACGGCGCGGCAGCTGGCGGCACGCGGTGCGCGGCTGTCGCTGGTGGGGATGGAGCCGCACCGGCTGGCGGTCCTCGCGGCCGAGCTGGGCGCGGAGCACGCCTGGTTCGAGTGCGACGTGACCAGCCAGGCCGCGCTCGACCGCGCCGTGGCCGGCACGGTGCAGCAGCTGGGTGGCATCGACGTGGTGGTGGCCAACGCGGGGATCGCCAGCAACGGCACCGTGGCGGTTACGCCCGTGGACGCGCTGGTGCGGGTGCTGGAGGTGAACCTGATCGGCGTGGTGCGCACGGTGAGCGCCACGCTCCCGCACGTCACCAAACGGCGCGGCTATTTCCTGCTCGTCTCCTCCGCCTCGGCGCTCGCCCCGCTCCCGGGGATCAGCACCTACGCGGCGAGCAAGATCGGCGTGGAGCACTTTGGTGGCGTGCTGCGGCTGGAGGTGGCGCACAAGGGCGTGGCCGTGGGCGTGGCGCACCCCGCGTGGATCGACACCGACCTGGTGCGCGACACCGAGCACGACCTGAAGAGCTTCAGGCGCACCCGGCGCAAGCTCCCCGGCCCGTTCGGCTCCACGACCACGGTGCAGGAGTGCGCCGCCGCCTTCGTGGACGGCATCGCCAAGCGCCGGCGGAAGATCTACGTGCCGCGCTCACTGGGCCCGCTCGCCGCCGTCCGCCAGATCTTCTGGAGCGGCCTGAGCGACCGCGCGATGGAAAAGCAGCTCCGCCGCAGCGTTCCCGAGCTCGAGCGGGAGGTGCTGAGCCTGGGCCGCTCGTTCGGCCAGCACAGCGTAGGCCCGCAAGTCGGCACGGAGACGTCGCATCAAGCCCAACCGGACGCGTCTGAGGCCTGAAACCGGCGCCCGCCGCTCCTTTGCGATACGCTCACCCGATAAGGCCCGGCGATGGAATGATTTGCGTTGCTGGCCGCCTTCGTAAATAGCCACAAATGATGAAGTTAGACACTTCTGGAAGCTCTTGACAATGCGCGGGCAGCGCATAAGACTTCCGGGGCAGGCACGCTGTCCATGCCAAACGGAGATGACGGATGGCAACGAACCTGGAAGAAGCCGAAACGCTGGACTGGCCGGATGAGGCGCATTCGCCCGCAGCCGTGGAATACCTGCGCGCGCACGGGGTCCACCCGGCTACCAGGCGGTGGAAACCGACACCCGGAATTCCCGTGAAGCAACGCCCTATGTGGCTCGCGTTCATCGTCCGGATGCTTCGAAAACTTGGGTACGATGATTACGATGATGGCTAATGGCTGGCTGCGGAGCGCATCACTACCGGCCGCGAGGTAGCGGGAGAGTGGATGATGGCGACGGACCCCGAAAACACTGGAATGACGGACCGTCGGATCGGAAGGCACCGCTTCTGAGAAGGCTTTTTTGTAGCATCTCGTGCGGACCAGTGCTCACCTTGGTCGGCAGCGTCTGAAGCGGCCGAGGATCATCTGTAAACAGTACCCCCGTTGGTCTGCGTCCATTGTGCGTATTCTTCGGAAACTTCATGTCCTCGACGACTAGCGGTGTATTCTGGGACGCGAGCGCGCTGGTAAAGGCCTATGCGGACGAAGATGGAACTCCAAACGTGAGGGGTGCGCTGGGTATCGAGAACGTGTGGGGGTTCGTTACCGACTTCGTTGCTCTGGAAGTTATTGCCGCGCTCGGAAAGAAACGGCGGTCGGGCCAGATCACGGCAAGGAAGTATCGCTCGGCGCTGAAATCGTTTCGCCACGAGCTTCACAATGATTTCGACCGTCTGGTGGTCGAGGAACACACGGTCCAGCAGTCGCACCAGCTCGCGGAGAAGTACCGCATGCTGGGTACGAGCGCGATGGACCTCCTGCACCTGGCCAGTGCCCATCAGGCCGCCGCCCTCTGCCACCCGCGCCCGCTGGTGATGCTCTGCGCCGACAAGCCGCTGATCGAGGCCGCGCGCGCCGAGGGGCTGGGCGTTTACAATCCCGAAACGCATCCGCACGCGGCACTACGGAGCGCGCTGAGCCTGCGGTAGGAATGTGCCGTCCGTTGACGTCATTCGTTCCCGCATCTTCCGCCACACACCCGCCGTCCCGTTCCTCCGCTCTGTCCAACCCCTTCGCCGCCGCACTCCGCGCGGTCCATCACAACATCCAATTAGTTCCATCATCAGGATTTACGCGGCTGCTCTTTCCCGGTGGAACCGGGGGGCGTAGCTTGCTGTACCTCCAGATGCCTCCCCGGCTCCACCCGCATCCGTACACTGCGTGTCCCTGTCGCCACCGCGCGGCGCGCTCCGTGCACGCGGACAGCCGGCCATTTGTATCGTTCCCTGACGAATTCGCGGAAGCAGTCCGCCTCCCGATATGAGCACATCGATCCTCGACGCCGGGCGCCTGTCCACGCGCGTGGACGCGCTCAAGCAGCGCATCGCCGACCACGTCACCTTCACGCTCGCGCGCGACCGCGTGAGCGCCACCGACCGCGACGTGTACTTCGGCACCGCGTTCGCCGTGCGCGACCGCCTGGCCGAGAAGTGGGCCGCCACCCAGGCGCGCTACCACCGGCAGGACGCCAAGCGCGTCTACTACCTCTCCCTCGAGTTCCTGATCGGCCGCACGCTGGGGAACGCGCTGATCAACCTGGGGCTCGACGACGCCACCGCCGAGGCGCTCGAGGAATTGGGGTACGACCTGGAGGAGCTGGAGAGCCTCGAGCCCGACGCCGGCCTGGGGAACGGCGGCCTGGGGCGCCTGGCCGCCTGCTACCTGGACTCCATGGCCACCCTCGGGATCCCCGCCTACGGCTACGGGATCCGCTACGAGCACGGCATCTTCCGGCAGGACGTGGTGGACGGGCGGCAGGTGGAGCGCCCCGACAACTGGCTGCGCGACGAGAACCCGTGGGAGATCGCCCGCCCCGACCGCACCTACCGCGTGAAGTTCTACGGCCGCGTGAACGGGCGGGTGGAGAACGGCCGCGTGCACTACGAGTGGGTGGACAGCAGCGACGTGCTGGCCATGGCCTACGACGTCCCCGTCCCCGGCTACTGCAACAACACCGTCAACACGCTGCGCCTGTGGGGCGCCAAGGCCACCGAGGAGTTCGACCTGGAAGACTTCATCCGCGGCAACTACATCGCCGCGGTGGAGGCCAAGGCCAACAGCGAAACCATCAGCAAGGTGCTGTACCCGCCCGACGACACCGGGGCGGGGAAGGAGCTGCGGCTCAAGCAGCAGTACTTCTTCGTGAGCGCCACGCTGCAGGACATCATCGAGCGCTACCTGTCCGAGCGCCGCACCTTCGCCGACTTCACCGACAAGGTGCAGGTGCAGCTGAACGACACCCATCCCGCCGTCGCCATCCCCGAGCTGATGCGGCTGCTGATGGACGACCACGAGATGGAGTGGGACGCCGCCTTCGACATCGCGCGCCACACCTTCAGCTACACCAACCACACCGTGCTCCCCGAGGCGCTGGAGACGTGGGGGCTGGACCTGTTCAGCCGGCTCCTGCCGCGCCACCTGGAGATCGTGCAGGAGATCGACCGGCGGTTCCGCGCCCGCGTGCGCGAGAAGTACCCCGAGGAGCCGCAGCGCGAGGAGCGGATGGCCATCCTCGCGGGGGGCACGGTGCGGATGGCCAACCTGGCCATCGTGGGCAGCCACACCACCAACGGCGTGGCGGCGCTGCACACCGAGATCCTGAAGAAGGACATCTTCCGCGACTTCGCCGAGATGCTGCCGGACCGCTTCACCTCGGTCACCAACGGCGTCACGCAGCGGCGGTGGATGCTCAAGGCCAACCCCGGCCTGTCGCAGCTGATCGACGAAGCCATCGGCAACGACTGGCACGTGGAGCTGGAGACGATCGCCAGCCTCGAGGCGCACGCCGCCGACCCGGCGTTCCGCGAGCGCTGGCGCGTGGTGAAGGCGCGCAACAAGCAGCGCCTGGCCGAGATGGTGAACACCGAGGCGAAGGTGCGCATCGACCCGGCGATGCTGGTGGACGTGCACGTGAAGCGGATGCACGAGTACAAGCGCCAGCTGCTGAACGCGCTGCGGGTGATCGACAGCTACCTGGAACTGCGCGACGCGGCCAGCCCCGACGTGGTGCCGCGCGCGGTGCTCTTCGGCGGCAAGGCGGCGCCCACCTACTGGACGGCCAAGCTGATCATCGAGCTGATCAACGGCGTGGCCGCCACGGTGAACGCCGACGAAAAGGTGAGCAAGCACCTGAAGGTGGCGTTCATCCCCGACTACCGCGTGTCGCTGGCCGAGCGGATCTTCCCCGGCAGCGACCTGTCGGAGCAGATCTCCACCGCCGGCTACGAGGCCAGCGGCACGGGGAACATGAAGTTCGCGCTGAACGGGGCCTTGACGATCGGCACGCTGGACGGCGCCAACGTGGAGATCGCCGACTTCGTGGGCCGCGAGAACATCTTCATCTTCGGGCTCACGGCCGACGAGGTGGAGAAGCGGAAGCACGAGGGGTACAACCCGCGCGCCGAGTACGAGCGCAGCCCGCGGCTCAAGCGCGTGGTCGATTTCGTGGCCAGCGGCATGCTCTCGCCCGACCAGCCCGGCAAGTTCCGCCCGCTGATCGAGGGGCTGCTGCACCACGACCCGTTCTTCGTGCTGGCCGACTTCGACGCGTACCTGGCGGCGCAGGCGCAGGTGGACGTGGCCTATCGCGACCCCGAGGCGTGGACGAAGAGCGCGATCCTGAACGTGGCGCGGTGCGGCTTCTTCAGCAGCGACCGCAGCGTGCGCGAGTACGCCGAGCGCATCTGGAAGGTCCCCGTCCCCGCGCGGGATTGATGCGCCGAGGTGCCGCGGGTGATGGGAGGTGAACGGCGTGGTGCGGGCGTGTTTGGCGCCGGGGCGCCAAAGCGGGCTGCGCGCGCGGTAGGGCCACGCTACGACTGTGGCCAACCGCGCCGGGCCCCCGGCGGACTCGCTCCGCCGGGGGCCTTGTTGCGTCCGCGCTGGATCGCGGTGTCCGCCGCCGGGTTCCCGGCCCTCCGGGCGCGCATCCCTCACGTAACCTGACCATATGTTGCGGATCGGAGACGTCGATGCGATGTTCAACGCCTCGCACGCGCCATAACGATCCAACGAAGGGGCGCGCGTGCGCCCGGGTGCGACTCTCGCGCCCGGATCTTCACATCGCACGGGGAAAGGCCATGAACAAGCTGAAGCTGAACGTGGACGCCCTCCGCATCGAGCGCTTCGACGTGGAGCCCGATCTGGCGGCGGACGAAGGGACCGTGATGGGGAACCAGGTTACCCTGCAGACCTGCGGGCCCGACACCTGTTACCCGCAGGCGTCCTGCCCCACCGGGAGCCCCTGCCGCCGCTGCGTCGGGTTCTGAGCGTCCCTGGCGGAGGGCACGGAGAACACGTTGTTCTCCGCGCCCTTCGTGGTCCGATGGTCCCCGACCCGCGGCGCGCGCCTCCGGCGGCGACGCGGAAGTCCGGGCAGCCGGGCCAGCATGCGGCTTTCCGGCTCTTCCACGCGCGTCCGGGGCGCTGTATCTTCCATCGCCGCCCCGCTTTCCGGGGTGCGCATCATACGCCGGCCGCTCCCACCGCGCCGCATCAGCCCCGACTTCCCGTCTCACACCTCGCCCCGAGGCCAGTTCCGATGAGCGAAATCCAGTTCAGCGACAACGTCAACGACCTGTCCACCGACACCGGCTTCCAGTTCGAGTTCTACTGCGAGGGGTGCCACGAGGCGTGGCGTTCGCCGTTCGACCGCTACGCCGCGGGGACGGCGGAGAGCCTCCTGGGCGCGGCAGAGGGGCTGTTCGGCGGGATCTTCGGCACGGCGCGCAACGCGGTGAGCAGCCTGCGCGGCGCCGGGTGGAGCAAGGCGCGCGACGACGCGATGCGCAAGGCGGTGGCCCAGGCGCGCGAGCACTTCCACCGCTGCGCCCGCTGTGCCAACCACTACTGCGACAGCTGCTGGAACGAGGACGAGGGCGTGTGCACCGTCTGCGTGCCGCGGCTCGACGCGGAGCTCGCCTCCATCCGCCGCGAGGCCAAGCTGAACCGCGCCCGCGAACAGGCCTACGCGCAGGCCACCGTTACCCAGGCCGACCTGACCGACCGCGTGGTGAGCTGCCGCGACTGCGGCGCGCCGGTGGGCAAGGCCAAGTTCTGCCCCGAGTGCGGCGTCCCGGTGTCGCTCACCCGCAACTGCGGCAGCTGCGAGGCCGAGATCCCCACCAGCGCCAAGTTCTGCCCGGAGTGCGGGGCAAGAGGTTAGGTCACCACCGCCTGATCGCGGAGGTGGATTGCGGGTTCGGAAGGTGATGAAGCGAGCCCCTGTCCCTCTCCCACCGGTCTGGGAGAGGGACAGGCGATTCGGGCGCGACGCGGCCGCGCCGGGGCGCCAGGGTGAGGGCTCCCCGGCGCGTCGGATCGAGCTCGGTCGTTACGGCGCCCTGCGCCGCCCCCGCGTCAGCAGGTGCAGCAGGAACAGCAGCACGATGGCGCCGATGAAGGCGGTGAAGATGGTGCCGGCCAATCCGGCGAAGGGTGTGCCCACGCCCAGTACGCTGAACAGCCAGCCACCCAGGAACGCGCCCACGATCCCCACGATGATGTCGCCGATGATGCCGTAGCCGATGCCGCCCATCACCACCGACGCGAGCACGCCGGCGATCAGCCCCACCAGGATCCACATCAGGATGCCCATGGCTTACTCTCCGAAAAGGTTCGGGGTAGCAGTGGGCAACCGCCGTGCCCACCCTGCGCCGGGCGCGCGGGGTGGAGGGCCCGGCGAAACCGCGCGGCACGCGGTCTCGTAACACAAGCCGTTGCAACGCAACGGAGTACGTTTCACAACCCACCAGGGGGAGCAGCACGATGGACGACCAGTTCACCGCCGGCGATCGACCTGGCGCGGGGGGCACGCAGGGCGGCGTGGCCACCTTCTTCCTGGGCGTGGCGATGGCCGCGGCCGGCGCGTACCTGCTCACCAGCCGGGTGACGGTGGCCAGCGGCGGGTGGCAGATGTGGGGGTACAGCGGCTTCGGCCTGTCGCTGATCCCGCTGATGCTGGGGATCGGGATGCTCTTCTACGACGGCCGGTCGCTCCTCGCCAAGCTGCTGATCGTGGTGGGCGTGGTGATCATCTTCGCCGGGATCATCGCCAACCTGAACGTCTACTTCCAGCACACTCCTCTCTTCGCCATGCTGATGATGCTGCTGTTGCTCTGCGGCGGCATCGGCCTGGTCATCCGCTCCATCCGCCCGATGTAGCGGCTGGATCCTGATCGAAGCGGGACCTCGGGCGCCCTCGCCATCTGGCGGGGGCGCCTCTTGCTTGTTATCTGGACGAGTGAATGCCGCGGCGTCCTTCGATCGTCATCCTGAGGGAGCATAAGCGACCGAAGGATCTGTACTTACGTCGGCGGAACCGCCCGTCGTGGAGCACCGAATCCCGATCCGATGACCGAACCACAGCTCGAGCTGAAGCCCGACGGCACGTGGAAGCCGATCCGCGTGCTGTTCGTGTGTCTGGGCAACATCTGCCGGTCGCCGCTGGCCGAGGCGGTGTTCCGCCACCTGGTGGACGAGCGGGGATGGGCGGACCGCTTCGACATCGACAGTGCGGGCACCAGCGGCTGGCACCGCGGCGCGCCGCCCGACGCGCGCAGCACCGAGACCGCCCGGCGCCGCGGGATCACGCTGGCCGGCCGCAGCCGCAAGGTGGTGGCGGCCGACCTGCGCGGATTCGACTACGTGATCGCGATGGATGCCGAGAACCGCGCCGCGCTGGACGAGCTCCACGCCCGCTCCGGCGGCACGGCGGAAGTTCGACAGCTCCGCGAGTTCGAGCCCGGCGCCGATTCGCTCGACGTGCCCGATCCCTACTATGGCGGCCCGCGCGGCTTCGAGGACGTGCACGAGATCGTGGAGCGTGGCTGCGCCGGGCTGCTGGCCCACATCGCCGCCGAGCGCGGCCTGCGGTGACGCGTCCATCCGGCCTGCCGGACGCGGTACGATCCGGGGTGGAGCGCGCGCTCGGCGCGGTGCGATCGATCCACCCCGTGCGCGGCGGCTGCATCAGCAACACGTGGCGCGTGGAGACGGCAGGCGGCCCGGTATTCCTGAAGCACAACGACGCCGCGCCCGCCGCGATGTTCGCCGCCGAGGCCGACGGCCTGCGCGCCCTCCGCGCCGCCGCGGGCGAGCACCTGCGCGTTCCCGCCGTGCTCGCGCTGTCGCATGACGCGGCGAACGGCGCCGAGGACAACGGCGGGGGATGGCTTGCGCTGGAGTGGCTGGAGCCCGCGCCGGGCGGCCGCGATCACGGCGAGCGTCTGGGCCGCGGCCTCGCGGAAATCCATCGCGCCCGCGACGGCGGATGGGGATGGGAGCGCGGCAACTGGATCGGCTCGCTCCCGCAGGAGAATCATCCGGCGGATTCGTGGCCCGGGTTCTGGCGCGACCGCCGTCTGGCCCCACAACTCGATCTCGCTCGCCGCGCGCGCCGGTTCCCCGGCACCGAGGCCGAGTGGGAGCGCCTGTTCGAGCATCTCCCCGGCCTGCTCGCGGCGGGGGACGCGGATGGGCCGTCGCTGGTGCACGGCGACCTGTGGAGCGGCAACGCGCTGAGCACCACCTCTGGCCCCGCGATCATCGACCCCGCCGTGTACCGCGGCCATCGCGAGGTGGATCTGGCGATGGCCGCGCTGTTCGGCGGCTTCGACCGCGCGTTCTTCGCGGCGTATGACGAGGCGTGGCCACTGCGGCCCGGGGCCGACCTGCGGCGGGGTATCTACCAGCTCTATTACCTGCTGGTGCACGTGAACCTGTTCGGCGGCGGCTACGTCGGCCAAACGGCTGAGATGCTGCGGCAGGTACTTCGGTAGAGAGTTGGCGGATGATCGGGCCAAGAGAGAGGCACTGGCCGAGTGCCGTCTGGCCCCCTCCCCCCGGCCCCCTCCCCGCGCTCCGCGGGGGAGGGGGAGAGGTCTGCGCGATCGGGAAGTTGCGGATGTGAGATGAGATAGAATTGCGTCACCCTCCC
>DASSJS010000144.1:0-7990 GCA_035691085.1 Longimicrobium sp. | reverse complement strand
CGCTCCCGGCGTCGGTCTCGGCGGCGCCGTCCAGGAGCGGGAACAGGGTCTGGGTTTGCATGCTCACTCGCTGGAGATCAGGCGGGCGTAATAACCGGGGAGGGCGGCGAGCTGCTCGTGGGTGCCCCGCTGCACGATCTTCCCCTGGTGCAGCACGATGATCTCGTCGCAGTCGCGGATGGTGCTCAGGCGGTGCGCCACGATCAGGCAGGTGCAGCCGCGGCGCCGCAGGTTGTCGTCGATGGTCTTCTCGGTGGCCGGGTCGAGCGCGCTGGTGGCCTCGTCGAGCACCAGGATGGTGGGGTTCACCGACAGCGCGCGGGCGATCTCCAGGCGCTGGCGCTGCCCGCCGCTGAAGTTGGTGCCGCCCTCCTCCACCGCGCTGGCGTAGCCGCCCGGGCGCGCCGCCACCTCGTCGTGGATGCAGGCGTCGCGGCAGGCCTGCAGCAGCCCGCTCTCGGGAACGGTGCTGTCCCACAGCGTCACGTTGTCGCGCACCGACCCCTCGAACATGAAGATCTCCTGGTCGACGATGGCCATGGAGTTGGCCATCACCGCGCGGGGCCAGGCGGTGCGCGCCTTCCCGTCGAAGAGGATCTCCCCCGACCAGGGCTCGAACAGCCCCGACACCAGCTTGGAGACGGTGGACTTGCCGCACCCCGAGCCGCCCACCAGCGCCACCCGGCTCCCGGGCTTCAGCGACAGCGAGAAGTTCTCGATCAGCGGCGGATCCAGCGGCGAGTAGCCGAAGGTGACGTTGTTCAGCTCCAGGTAGCCGCCCAGCTTGACCGGCGCGTCGTCGCCCTCCAGCGCGGCGCCGTCGTCCATCTCCACCACGGCGGCGGGGTCGGGGGCGGCGCGCAGCACGTCGTCGAGCCGGTTCATGTCGCCCTTCACCTCCTGCAGCGTGCCGCCCAGCGAGACCAGGCGGTTCACCGGGCTCACGAACGCCATCATCAGCGCCTGGAACGCCATCAGCATCCCCATGCTGAGGTGGCCGTTCATCACGCGCAGCCCGCCGAAGCCCAGCAGGATGGCCATGTTGAGCGAAAGGAGGAACTGCGGGACGTTGGAGAGCACCTGGCTGGTGAGCGAGATCTGCTGGCTGGAGTTGATCACCTTGGCCTGGTAGCCGGCCCAGCGGGCGAAGAAGTCGCCCTCGCTCCCCGTGGCCTTCAGCGACTCGATGGTCTGCAGCCCGCCCATGGCGGTGCCCATCATCTTGCCGCCGTCCTGCAGCACGCGCTGGGTCAGGTCGGTGCGGCGGCGCGACATGGCGCGCAGCACGGCGATGTTGATGGCGGCGATCACCACCGAGAGGAGCGCGAGCCACACGTCGTACTGCAGCATCATCGCCCCGTAGAAGGCGATCACCACGAAGTTCAGCACCGTGGTGGCCAGGTCGCCCGAGAGGAGCCGGGCCACCTTGTCGTTGATGGCCACGCGGTTGCCGATCTCGCCGGCGTAGCGCTGGTTGAAGAACTGCACCGGGAGCCGCAGCACGTGCCAGAAGAAGCGCGCCGAGGTGCTGAGCGACACCTTGGTCTCCAGCCGCAGCAGGTAGCGCTGCTGCAGCCAGGTGAGCGCGAACTGGAGGACCGCGGTGGCGCCCATCAGGATCAGCAGCGGGCGCAGCCAGGCGGTGAGCCCCTTCACCAGCACGCTGTCCAGGAACACGCGCGAGAAGGTGGGCACCACCAGCCCGGGGATGACCAGCGAGAGCCCGGCGGCGATCACGAAGAGGAGCGCCAGCCGCGACCCGGCCAGCCGCGGCGCCAGCGAGGCCAGCAGCCCGCGGCGGTCGCCGCCGGCCTGGAACCCGGGGGTGCGCTCGAACACCAGCACCACGCCGGTGAAGCTCTGGTCGAACTCCTCCTCCGACACCACCCGCGGGCCCTGCGCGGGGTCGTTCAGCCGCACCTTCCCCTTCTCGAACCCCTCCAGCACCAGGAAGTGGTTGAAGTTCCAGTGCACGATGGCCGGGAAGGCCAGCTGGCGCAGCTGCGCGGGCTCCTTCTTGAACCCCTTGGCCGCCAGCCCGTAGGTGCGCGCGGCCTTCAGCACGTTGCTGGCCTTGCTCCCGTCGCGCGAGACGCCGCAGGCCACGCGCAGCTCCTCGAGCGGCACGTAGCGGCCGTGGTGGGCCAGGATGATGGCCAGCGACGCCGCGCCGCACTCCACCGCCTCCATCTGGAGGACGGTGGGGGTGCGCGCGGGCCGGCCGCCGGTGGCGGGCGCCGTCTCGCCGCTGGCGGGGAGGGCCGGGCGCGACCAGGGCGCGAGGGCCGTCCAGCGCCGGCGCGTGGGGGTCGCCTGTGACGTCGCCTGTGACATCGGGTTCAGCGTGGGCAGGGTGCGGGGTGCGCGCGGCGCCAGGCGGCGCCGCGGAGCGTTCGTGTCGTTCGGGGGCGCGCCGGGCGGCCGGCGGCCGGGGCTACATCCCCGACCAGCGGCGCAGCAGCGGGAGCACGGTGGCGATCGGGCGCTGCCGGTCGACGGTGACCAGCGCCGTGGCCAGGGTGCCGCTCTGGATGGCCACCGGCGGGCCGCCGGAGCTGGTCCAGCGGTAGTGGCTCACGGTGCGCGGGTCCACCACCAGGTCGGCGTGCACCTCGTACGGCGCGCCGCCCCCCGAGAGCCCCTGGGCCAGCTGGTCGTTCTTGAGCGTCATGGTCATCCCGCGCGGGGTGGCGGGGAACGACGACACGAAGGTGACCTTCCCCTGCATCATCCCGAACTCTTCCTGGCGCACGGTGCTGGGTGCGATCTGGATGTTCATCCCCGGCTTCACCTTCTTCCCGTGGATGGAGGGAACGTAGATCACCGCCACCAGGTTCTTCACCGCGCCGCCGGTCAGGTCGAGCGAGAGGAGGGGCTCGCCGCGGCCGGTCATCTTCCCCTGCTCGGTCATCACCTCCAGGATGCGGCCGGTGTACGGCGACACCACCTGCGAGGCGCGGTTCAGCTCGCGGGTGGCGTTGGCCACCTCGAGCTCGGCCTGCTCGATGGCGCGGCGGCTCTCGGCCATCTGCTGGCCGCGCTGGTTGTCGGCCGAGAGCTGCTGCACCGAGAGCTGCGCCAGCTGGCCCTGGCTGGTGCGGATCTTCTGCCGGGTCTGCTCCACCTGCTCCTGCGTGGAGAGGAGCGCCGAGCGGGTGATCAGCCCCTGCCGCACCAGCTGCTCCTGGCTGGCGGCGCGCTCGCCCAGCCAGCGCAGCGTCTGCTCGTCGGCGGCGATCGACTGGGCCAGGTTGGCGCGCTGCCCGTCGGTGCTGCGCTGCTGCAGCCGCGCGTCGTTGTTGCTGAAGGTGGCGGTGCGCGCGTACTCGGCCTGCAGCTGGGCGAAGCGGGCCCGGGCGGCGGTGAGCCGCGCGGTGAGCTCGGGCTGGGCGATCCACGCCACCACCTGCCCCTCGGTCACGCTGTCGCCCACGCTCACGCTCACGTCGGTCACGCGCCCCTCGGCGGGGCTGGCCACCTCGAACACGCCGCCGCTCTTGAGCAGGATCCCGCTTCCCGAGACCTTCTCCGAGAGCGAGCCGGCGATCCCCCAGGCGATGGCGGTGGCCAGCAGCGCGCCGATGGCGGCCAGCGCCAGCCACCCGCGCGGATTGGTCACCTGCATCACGTGGTCGAGCTGCTCGGGCGACGAGAGCCGGTCGAGCGAAACCTTGCGGAAGACCTTGTTGTCCATCGGTCGGTGTCCCGGTGGGGATCGGGTAGTGGGGATGGAAGTTGGGTGCGGGAGCGCTTCAGGGCCGCGTGACGAAGGCGTCCGCGTTCACGGTGCCGGTCTGCGGGTCGAGCACGGTGCCGGTGACCAGGCGGATGGTGAGCAGCGCGTGGGCGTGCGCCAGCTGCGCGTCCACCACGGCCAGCTCGGCGCTGGTCAGGTTGTCCTCGGCGTAGGTCACGTCGAAGAGGGTGCCGGCCGACAGCCGGTTCTTCTCGCGCTCGTGCTCCACCGCCGCGCGGTACAGCCCCACCGCGCGCTCGGCCTCGGAGAGCTGGGCGGCGCTGCTGGCCAGCGTCTGCACCGCGCCGATCACGCCGCTGACGGCGCGCACGCGCTGGTCGCGCGTGGTGATGCGCTGCTCCTCGACCAGGGCCTCGCGCTGCAGCACGGCGCCGCGGGCGTCGCGGTTCTGCACGGGGAGCTGGTAGTCCACGCGCACGCCGGCGTTCACCCCGGGCACGCTCTCCCACAGCGGCCGCACCAGCTGCCCGGCGGCGGCGGGGCCCAGCTGGCGCCCGGTGTAGCCCACCTCCACGCGCACGTCCAGGCGCGGCTTGAGCTGGCTGCGGGTGCCCTCGGCCATGATCTCGGCGGCGCGCAGCTGCAGGGCGGCGGCCTCCAGGTCGGGGCGGCGCACCAGGGCGGCCTCCACCAGGCGCCGGGTCTCGGCGCTGTCGGGGACCCACGCGGCGGGGGTGGGGAAGGGGGTGACGGGGGCGGGGAGTGTCTCGATCTGCAGGGGCTCCAGCCCCATCACGGCGCCCAGCGCGCGGCGGGCGGCGGCCAGCGCCTGCTCGGCGGCGATACGGCCGGCGCGGCGGTTGGCCAGGTTGGCGCTCACCGCGTCGAGGTCGGCGCGGGGGCGCTCGTCGGCCTCCACCAGCCGCCGCGTTTCGTCCACCAGGCGCGCCGCGCGCGCCTCGGCGCCGGCCATCACCTGCAGCTTCGACTGCGCGGCCACGTAGTCCCAGTAGTCCACCGCGGCGTCGGCGGCGCCCAGGATCACGCCCTGCCGCACGCCGGCGTTGTACGCCTGAAACCCCGCGCGGGCGGCGCGCTCGGGCGCCGACACGGCGCGCCCGCCGCGGTCGCGCAGCAGCGGCAGCACCACCGCCAGGTTCACGGTGGAGGCGGCGTCGGCCACCTGCGCGCCGGCCACGGTGGTGCGGGTCACGCCCACGCTGGGCGCCACCACCACCCCCGAGCGCAGCTGGCGCGTGGCCGACAGCGTGTAGGCGGTGCTGCGGCTCACAGTGGCGTCGCTGGCCAGCGTGCCGCTCTGGGTGGTCAGGAACCGGCTGTCCTGCACGCCCCTCACCTGCGCGTCGAGCTGCACGTCGAAGGGCGCCGAGGCGCTCAGCAGCTCGCCGCGTCCGCCGGTCAGCTGGGCGCGCGCGGTCAGGACCTCCTTGTTCCCCTGGAGCGCGCTGCTCACCGCCTGGTCGAGCGTGAGCCCGGCCGGGGCCTGCTGCGCCGCCGCGGGGGCCGCGCAGGCCAGGAGCGCGGCCAGCGCGGCGCCGGCGCGGACGACCGGGTTGGGAGTGGTTCGAGGCATGGGCGTGCCGGTTCGCTGAGTTGGCGTGGCGGCGCTCAGGCCGCCACGGAAAGCAGGGGTGCGGGATATACGGCGCGGGCCAGGCCGCCTACCACGGCCTCGAGCTCGTCGTCGCTCAGCTCCATGTCGGCCTCGGGCATCAGGCCCTCGGGGAGCTTCTGGATCTGAACCGGGACCCTGAGGATCCCGGCGTCGGTGTGGGTCGCGGTGCTCATGGCGGCGCTCATGCCGGGGGCGGCGGAGGGGGCGGGGGCGGCTCGGTCCAGTCGCCGACGCCACCGCCGGCCACCAGCTCCAGGTCGTCGTCCGACAGGGCTTCATCCATGTCGTCCAGGTCGGGAAGGAGCACCACCGCGTCGAACGAGGGGTCCTTCTCGATGAACAGGATCCGGAAGCCGTCGGGAAGGCGCACGCCGAAGGCGGCGTGGATGGCGTGGCCGGGCTCGGCCAGCAGCTGCTTGCGGAAGGGCCGGTCCAGGCCCGCCCGATGCACAACCGCTTCGAGCAGCTTCTCGTGGACCACGGAGTTGGACATGCGCATGCTCCAACGTGGAGAGGGATGGGAATGGTACGTCTCGGCCCACCTGACAGGGCAAGCGGCATGCGCACCTCCCCACGCGTCCCAAGTATGTCTCCCCACACGCTTTGGCTGCCGGTGCCCCGTGCCTCCCGTGCCCTGGTTCGGAGTCGTTGCTCTACCCGTTAGAGCCCTCGCTCTACCCTCCGCGTTCGTTCCTCCGCCAGAGTCCACTACGGGCCATCGAGATGAAAATCGATGGCCGGGATCGCCCCGGGAGGGCCGCCAGTCGCGGCTCGACGATGGGATTCGAGGCGGGGCTGAGCCCGCATGGGTGAACACGGAGGACGCGGAGAACCACGGAGGGCACGGAGAACCACGGGGCGGCGGCGGGGACATCGACGGACGATCGCACCCGCCGAGCGGCGTCCGGCACCGGCGGGGCCTTCTCACCTCGATCGATCCCTGGCGCGGCAGCCGAATCGATCTCCCTCTGCCGGGGGACGACGGCCGGGGTGCGGCAGGCCTGGCGTCGGTCGGCGGTGATGGGTGAGCGCGGATCGATCCTTCCTGCCGAGCCTGGGCTCCATGCACGGGCGGGAGCTCCCGATGCGGAGAGGCCGGCGATACGACTATGTCGCGCGGCGCACCACTATGTCGCCGAAGCGTGGACGGCACGCGAAGGGAGCCCATATGGTTGGCTGCGCGCCCATCGCACCGCACGCGGAAGGAAGGCCGGGTGGAGACGCATGCCGGGTGGCGAATGGGCGGACGCTGGGCCGTACACGCATCTGCCTGGGAGGGACGGATGAAGAAGCTGAAGCTGGACGTCGGCGATCTCACGGTCGAGTCGTTCGAGGCCGCGGGCGGCACGAGCCCGAAGGGGACGGCGCGCGCCCACGAGGCCACCGACCTGATCGGCTGCTCGGAGCTGGTGAACTGCGCCTCGGCCGACACCAACTGCGCGGAGCTCTGCTTCCCGGGCACCGCCGGGACGGGCGCGGCATACACCTGCGACAGCAACTGCACCTACGCCGATGGCTACACCTGCGCCGCCTACAACACCTGCGCATCGCCCTGCCGGGTGAGCGACGCCACCAACTGCCACCGCTGCACCGCCAACCAGACCGACCCGTACTACTGCTAGCAACCGGCGGCCGGCAGATCGCACGAAAGCGGCGCCCCGGGGTTCACCTCGGGGCGCCGCTTTCGTTGTTTCGCCCCCGGACGCCCCAGTGACCGCCGAACGCGGCGAAGACCCGGCCTCCCCCTGACGGTGCCCCGGGTCTTCCGTGCGATGGAGGTCGTACGCCGCAGCCCCCCGCTGGCTGTTCCCTGTTCCCTTCACCCGACGACGTGTGGAGCGACGGCGGCGGCGCCCGTGCGCGGGCTCCAGTAGCGATGATGCACCACCAGGTACGCCTTGGCCTGCGGAGGCCCGGGCCCGTCCACCACCAGCTTCACGTGGTTCACGCGGCGCATCACCATGCTGCGCCACAGCTGGTGCGGGAGGCGCTCGATGCCGCACCCGGGAAAGGCCGCCAGCGCGGCGGCCTCGGCCGCGGTGCACAGGCGGCGGCGCACCAGCCAGCGCACGAACGCCGCCTCAGCCAGCGCGCCGCGCGTCTGCGCCCGCCGGTCGAACACCATCTCCATCCCCAGCCGCGGCAGCAGCGGCCCGGCGGCGTCCAGGTGCAGCAGGGCGGGGTCGGGCGCGACGGCGCCCACCCGCGTGCGGCCGGCCTCGCGCAGCATGGCGGCCAATCCCTCCACGTCGCCGGGCCAGTCCAGCGCCCGCAGGTAGGCGGGGAGGTCGCGCGCGGCCACCTCGCCGGGGCACAGCCGCACCACGTCGGTGCCGCGGGGAAGGAGCATCCCCACGTAGTACATGCTGGCGCCCGGCGGAAGGTGGCGGTGGCCGGCCAGCAGGGTGGCGCGCGTGGCCCCGCTCAGCGGCCCGCCGGCAAGGACCTCCAGCGCCTCGGCGGCCATCCGCGCGCGGCCGGCCGGCGTTCCCGCGCGGCGCGCCGCGGGGGTGAAGCCGGCGAACACACCGGGCAGCGGGAGCGCGCCGTGCGGGTGGGCGCTCACGTCGAACTCCAGCCACAGGCAGTACATCCCCGCGTGCAGCACCGAGCGCGGGTCGGCCCAGCGCCGCGCCAGCGCCGCCACGCGCTCCCAC
>DASSJS010000143.1:0-18184 GCA_035691085.1 Longimicrobium sp. | reverse complement strand
GCTCGGGCTCGGGGTCGGGGAGGCGGCCGCGGTCCACTTTGCCGTTGGGGGTGAGGGGGAAGGACTCCACCGCCACCCAGGCGGCGGGGACCATGTACTCCGGGAGGCGCGAGCGCAGCCATCCGCGCAGCTCGGCCACCGGCACCTGCCCGCCGTTCGCGGCACTCACCCACGCCACCAGCCGCCGCATCTCGCCCTCGCCGCGCACGGCCACCACCGCCTGGCGCACGCCGGGGTGCCGCATCAGCACCGTCTCGATCTCGCCCGGCTCGATGCGGTGGCCGCGCACCTTCACCTGGTTGTCGGCGCGGCCCAGGAAGTCGATGCGCCCGTCCGCCCGCCAGCGCACCCGGTCACCCGTGTGGTACAGCCGCGCGCCGGGAACGCCGCCGAACGGATCGGGGACGAAGCGCGCGGCGGTGAGCGCGGCGCGGTTCAGATACCCCCGTGCCACCCCGGCGCCGCCCACGAACAGCTCGCCGGTGACGCCCACGGGGAGCATCTCCAGCCGCTCGTCCAGCACGTACGCCTGCGTTCCGTCGATGGCGCGGCCGATGTCGGGCTGCCCCTCGCCGTCGGGCGTGATGTCGCCCGCGGTGCTGATCACCGCGTTCTCCGTGGGCCCGTAGCCGTTCACGTAGCGGAAGGGCGTGCCGGGGCGGGGCCGCAGCCGCGCCGCGTCGCCGCCGGTGATGATCGCGCGCATCCGCGTCGCGGCCGGCCACTCCAGCGGCAGCAGCGCCTCGGCGATCGGCGTGGCGATGAAGCCGATGGTCATCCCCTCGCGGACGATGAAGTCGCGCAGCCGCGCGGGATCCGCCCGTTCCTCCGCCGGGATCACGTGCAGCGACGCGCCCGCGGCCAGCGCCGGCCAGATCTCCAGCGCGCTGGCGTCGAACCCCACGCCCGTCACCAGCGGCGTGCGGTCGTCCGCCGTCACCCCGAACTCGCGGTTGCGCCAGCGGACGAGATTCGCGAGCGCGGAATGCGGGAGCGCCACGCCCTTGGGCGTTCCCGTCGATCCCGAGGTGTAGATCACGTAGACGGCGTTGGCCGGGTCCAGCGGCAAGTCCAGCGGCGCGTCGTCGTCCGCGGGGCCGTCGTCCCACGCGCCGTCGAGGCAGAGCACCGCGCCGGGGACGACATCGAGCCTGGCCGCCAGCTCGGCGGAGGTGACCAGCACGGGCGCCGCCGAGTCGCGCAGGAGGTGGGCGATGCGGTCGGGCGGGTACGCGGGGTCGATGGGGACGTAGGCGGCGCCGGCCTTCATCGCACCGTACTGCGCCTGCACCAGCTGGGTGGTGCGGTCGAAGCAGATGGCCACGCGCGACTCGGGCCGCACGCCCATCCGCGCCAGCTTGCGCGCCAGGCGGTTGGCCGTGCGATCGAACTCCGCGTACGTCACCACGCGCTCGCCGTCCACCAGCGCCGGCCGCTCCGGCATCCGCGCGGCGGCGGAGCGGACGAGCTCGTGGACCAGCCCCGGCCCCGCGGTGGCGGGGATGCCGCGGCTCCACGCGGCGACGGCCGCGCGCTCGTCCGCGTCCATCAGCGGGAGCGCGTGGACCGACACGTCGGGCCGCGCCACCGCCGCGTCGAGGAGCCCGGCCAGGTGGCGGGAGAGACGATCGATGGTCTCCGGCTCCCACAGGTCGGTGGCGTACTGCCAGGCGCCGCGCAGGCCGATCGGGGTGGGCGCCAGCGTGAGGATCAGGTCCACCTTGCTGGTGCCGTTGTCACCCTCGCCGGTCTCCGCCTGCAGGCCCCCGAACTCCGACGATCCGCCCCCGCCCGGGTGCATGCTGAACATCACCTGGAAAACGGGGTGCGCGCTGAGGTTGCGCTCCACCTTCAGCGCCTCCACCAGCCGCTCGAAGGGCACCTCCTGGTGCGCGTAGGCGTCCACCGTGGCGTCGCGCACCCGGCGCACCGCCTCGCGGAACGACGGGTTGCCCGACAGGTCGGTGCGCAGCGCCAGCGTGTTCACGAACACGCCGATCAGCCCCTCGGTCTCTTCCGGATAACGCCCCGCGACCGGCGAGCCGACCACCACGTCGTCCTGGCCCGACCAGCGCGCCAGGAGGGTGGAGAAGGCGGCCAGCAGCACCATGAAGGCCGTGGCGTCTTCCTCGCGCGCCAGCCGCTCCACCTGCTCGCTCACCTCGGGCGAAAGGCCGAAGGGGAGAGTGGCGCCGCGGAAGGTCTGCAGCGGCGGGTGCGGATGGTCGGTGGGGAGCGCCAGGGTGGGCGCGCCCTCCAGCCGCAGCCGCCACCACTCCACCATCTGCTCCAGCGCCGCGCCGGCCAGCCGCTCGCGCTGCCAGAGCGCGTAGTCGGCGTACTGGATGGGGAGCGGGGGAAGCGGATCGGGGCGCCCCTCGTGCGCCGCCTGGTACAGCACCCCCAGCTCGCGGTAGACGATGCCGATGGACCAGCCGTCCGCCGCGATGTGGTGGAGGTTGATCAGCAGCAGGTGATCGTCGTCCGCCAGACGGATGAGGATGAGGCGCAGCGGGAGCTCGCCCGCCAGGTCGAAGGGCCGCTCCGCGTCTTCCCGGACGATGCGCTCGGCCTCGGGCGCCCGTTCCGCCTCGGGACGGTCCCGCAGGTCCACAAGCGGGAGCGGGACCGGCGTGGCGGGCCGCACCTCCTGCACGGGCTGGCCGTCCGCAAAGCGGAAGACGGTGCGCAGCGTCTCGTGCCGCGCCCGCAGCAAGTTGGTGGCGGCCTCCAGCGCGGGGACGTCCAGCTCGCCGCGCAGGCGCAGGGTGAGCGGCATGTTGTAGGCGGCGCCGGCCGCGCCCATCCGCTCCACGAACCAGAAGCGCTGCTGCGTGAAGCTGAGCGGCGCCGTCCGCCCGCGCTCCACGGGCACCAGCGGCGCGGCGTCCTCGGGCGCCACCGGCTGGGCGGCCGCGGCGCGCTCGGCCAGGCCGGCCACCGTCGGCGCCTCGAACAGCGCGCGCAGCGGCAGCTCGATGCCGAAGGCGCGGCGGATGCGCGACATCACCTGCGTGGCGCGGAGTGAGTGGCCGCCCAGGTCGAAGAAGTTGTCGTGCGCGCCGGGGTGCACGCCCAGCACGGCCGCCCACGCGTCGGCCACCATCCGCTCGGCGGCGTTGCGCGGGGCCACGTGGCCCTCGCCGGCGAGCGGCGTGGCGGGCTCGGGGAGCGAGCGGCGGTCCACCTTGCCGCTGGGGGTTAGCGGCAGCGCCTGCAGCGTGGTCCACGCCGTGGGCACCATGTACTCGGGGAGCCGGGTCGACAGATGCGCCCGCAGCTCGGCCACCGAGGGCCGCGCGCCGGCGGCGGGCACCACGTACGCCGCCAGCCGCTTCGCCGCGCCCTCGCCGCGGACGACCACGGCGGCCTGCACGACGGAGGGGTGCTCGGTGAGCGCGGCCTCCACCTCGCCGGGCTCCACGCGGAAGCCGCGGATCTTCACCTGGAAGTCGGTGCGGCCCACGTAGTCCAGGTTCCCGTCCACCCGCCAGCGCACCCGGTCACCCGTGCGGTACAGCCGCGCCCCCGGTGGGCCGAAGGGGTCGGGGACGAACTTCTGCGCGGTCAGCCCCGGGCGGCCCAGGTAGCCGCGCGCCAGGTTGGCGCCGCCGGAATACAGCTCGCCCGGAACGCCGACTGGGACGGGGCGCATCCGCGCATCCAGCACGTACATCCGCGAGTTGCCGATCGGCGCGCCGATCGGCGGGAGCGCGGCCCAGTCCGCCGGATCTTCCTCCAGCCGGTACGAGGTGATCACGTGCGTTTCGCTGGGGCCGTAGTCGTTGTCCAGCGCAAGGCCCGGGTTGGCGGCGAAGAAGGCGCGCAGCTGCGGGGTGGAGCGCAGCGCCTCGCCCGCGGTGCGCACCTCGCGCAGGGTGGGGACGCGCGCGCCGCCGCCCTGCTCGGCCTGCTCGGCCAGGTTCTGCAGCGCGGCGAAGGGAAGGAAGAGCCGCTCGATCCGTTCGTCGCGCAGGTACGCCAGCAGCGCCTCGCCGTCGCGGCGGGTGTCGTCGTCCACCAGCACCAGCGTGCCGCCGGTGGCCCACGTGCTGAAGATCTCGTGGAAGCTCACGTCGAAGCTGAGCGACGCGAACTGCAGCGCCCGCGCGGCCGGCGCATCTCCCCAGCGCTCGATCTGCCACTCGATCAGGTTCACCAGCGGGCGATGCGCCAGCGCGGCGCCCTTCGGCTTCCCCGTCGACCCCGAGGTGTAGAGGACGTACGCCAGGTTCTCGGGGTGCACCTCCACCCGCGGATCATCGGACGATTCCGCGTCGATCTTCACGCGCTCCGCATCCACCCGCAGCACCGCCGCGTCCGTTTCGGGGAGGCGGGCGGCGACGGATGAGGTGGTGAGGACCACGGCGGCGCGTGAATCCTCCAGCATGTACGCCACGCGGTCCGCCGGGTAGTTGGGATCGACGGCCACGTAGCATCCGCCCGCCTTCAGCACGGCAAGGACGGCCACGGGCATGTCGATGGACCGCTCCATCGACACCGCCACGCGCGCGTCGGGGCGCACGCCCAGCGCGATCAGCCGGTGGGCCAGGCGGTTGGCGCGCGCCTCGAGCTCCGCGTACGTCAGCCCCTCGCCATCGTACTCCAGCGCGACCGCGTCCGGGGTCAGCGCCGCCTGCCGCGCCACCATGGCGTGGATCGGGAGATCCGTCTCCGGGCGATCGGTGGCGTTGAACGCGCGGAGGACCGTCTCCTCCTCTGCGTGGGACAAAAGGGACAGCGCGGAGAGCGGCGCCTCCGGGCGTTCCGCGGCCTGGCGGAGGAGCGCGTCCAGGTGCGCGGTCATCCGCTCGATGGTGGCCGCGTCGAAGAGCGCGGTGGCGTACTCGGCCCATCCGGCCAGCGCGCCATCCTCGGTCTCGGTCAGGATCAGCGTCAGGTCGAAGCGCGAGGTGCCCGTCTCGGCCGCGCGGCCGCGGATCTCCACGCCGCCCAGCTCCACGCCTCCGCCGGTGGGCGTGTTCTGCAGCGTGAACATCACCTGGAAGACGGGGGTGTGGCTCAGGCTGCGCTCCGTCTTCAGCTCATCCACCAGCTTCTCGAACGGGAGGTCCTGGTGGGCGTACGCCTCCAGCGTGGTCTCGCGCACCCGCCGCAGGAGCGCGGCGAAGGCGGGGTCGCCCGAGAGGTCGGTCCGCAGCGCCAGCGTGTTGTCGAAGAAGCCGATCAGCCGCTCCAGCTCGGGGCGGGTGCGGTTGGCGATGGGGGTGCCCACCACGATGTCTTCTTCCCCGCTCCACCGGTGCAGCACGGCCTGGAAGGCGGCCAGCAGCACCATGAACAGCGTGGCCCCCTCGCGCTTCGCCAGCGCGCGCGCGGCGGACGCCGTCTCCGGGGCGAGGTGGAAGGGGAGAAGCTCGCCGGAAACGTCCTGCACGGCGGGGCGAGGCCGGTCGGCCGGCAGCTCCAGCACGGCGGGGACGCCGGCCAGGCGGCGGCGCCAGTAGTCCATCTGCCGCTCCAGCACCTCCCCGCGCAGCCACCCGCGCTGCCACGCCGCGAAGTCCGCGTACTGCACGGGCAGCTCGTCCAGCGCCGGCTCGCCGCCCCGCGCGAACACGGTGTACAGCTCGGCCAGCTCGCTGAAGAAGATCCCGCTGGACCACGCATCCGTGGCGATGTGGTGGAAGACCAGCACCAGCGTGTGCGCGTTCTCATCAACCCGCAGCAGCGTGGCGCGCAGGACGGGGCCGGTCGTGAGATCGAACGGCGTCCGCGCTTCTTCACCGATGCGGCGCTCGGCCTCGGCCTGCCGTTCATCTGCCGGGAACGAGGTAAGGTCGGCGATCGGGAGATGGAACCCGCCGAAGGGGCGGATCATCTGCACCGGCTCGTCGTTGCGCACGGAGAAGACGGTGCGCAGCGATTCGTGGCGGCGGATGATCTCGCCCAGGCTCCGCTCCAGCGCCGCCGCGTCCAGCTCGCCGGCCAGATCGAGCGCGAGGGGGACGTTGTACGCCGCGCTCCCGGCCTCGAGCTGGTCGATGAACCAGAGCCGCTCCTGCGCGAAGCTCAGCGGCAGCGGTCGCGTGCGGTCGGCCCGCGGGATCTCACCCGCGGGCGCGCCCCCGCCCTCGGCACGGAGCGCGGCGATGCGGCGGGCCTGGGCGGCCAGCACGGGCGCCTCGAACACCGCGCGCAGCGGCATCTCCACGCCAAACGCGGAGCGGATGCGCGAGACGAGCTGCGTGGCGAGCAGCGAGTGCCCGCCGCGCTCGAAGAAGTCGTCCCCCGCGCCGACCGCCTCCGTCTTCAGCACCTCGGCCCAGAGCGCCGCCAGCATCTCCTCGTCCGGCGTGGATGGCGCCTGGTGGCGCGCGGAGGTGGACGACGAAAAGTCGGGCGTGGGGAGCGCGCGCCGGTCGAGCTTCCCGTTCGGCGTGCGCGGCAGCGCGTCCATCCCCACGACGAGGGTGGGGACGAGGTGCGAGGGGAGCGACGCCGCCAGCTCCGCGCGGATGGCGGACGCGTCGAGATTTCCGCGCGGGACCACGAAGGCTACCAGGTGCGCCTCGCCGTGCGCGTCCGGCCGCACGACGACGGCGCCCTCGGCCACGGCGGGGAGCGCGCGCAGGGCGGCTTCCACCTCGCCGGGCTCCACGCGGGCGCCGCGCACCTTCACCTGCTCGTCGGCGCGGCCCAGGAACTCCAGCGTGCCATCGGCCCGCCAGCGCGCGCGGTCGCCGGTGCGGTACATCCGCGCGCCGGGGCGGGGGCTGAAGGGATCGGGGATGAAGGCCGCCGCGGTCAGCGCCGGCCGGCGGTGGTAGCCGCGGGACTGGACGATGCCGCCCAGGTACAGCTCGCCCGGCGCGCCGGCCGGCACCGGCCGCAGCGCGTCGTCCAGCACGCGCGGCTGGCGCCCGGCGATGGGCGTGCCCACGGAGATGCGCGCCTCGTTGCTCGCCGCGTATCCAGACGGAAGGCGGTACGCGGTGGAGGTGACGACCGTCTCGGTGGGGCCGTAGACGTTGATCAGCTCCGCGGCGCCCGGCAGCGCATCCCAGGCGCGCGCCGCGTGCGGGTGCAGGGCCTCGCCGCCCACCAGCACCAGCCGCAGGCCGCGCTTCAGCGCCCCGGCCGCCTTTGGGTCGCGCATCAGCTGGTGGAAGTACACCGTGGGCGGGTTGGCCACGGTCACCTCCAGCTCGCGCACGCGCTCGGCGAACTCGGCGGGCGCCCACATCTCCGCGTCGCGCACGGCCAGCGACGCGCCGGTGATCAGCGGCGTGATCAGCTGCTCCAGCGAGGGATCGAACCCCTGCGCCGCAAAGCCGAGCATCCGGTCATCCGCCGTCATCCCGTACAGCTCCGCCGCCGCCGCGAAGTGGGCTAACGCCGCCCCGTGCGGCACCAGCACCCCCTTGGGCGTGCCGGTGGAGCCCGACGTGTAGAAGAGGTATGCCGCCGTGCCGGGATCGATCTCCGGCAGCTCCGGGAGGATGGAGGGGACGGGCTGGCGAACGTCCACCACCGCCACCGGCACGTCCGTAAGCGGAAGCCGCTCGCGCAGCGCGGGGGTGGTGACGATGGCGCCCGCGCCGGAATCCTCGATCAGCAGCGCGATGCGCTCGGCCGGAAGCGAGGGATCGAGCGGGAGATAGGCGCCGCCCGCGCGCATGGCACCCAGCATCGCCACCGGCAGCTCGGGCGACCACTCCACGAACACGCCGACGACGGCCTCCGGTCCGACGCCGATCGCGCGCAGCTCCGCCGCCAGCGCCGCCGTGCGCGCGTCCAGCTCGCCGTAGGAGATGATTTCTCCGCCACGCGAGACGATGGCTGGCGCGTCCGGCGCGCGGCGCGCCGCCTCTGCGAAGCGCGCGGGGAAGGTACCGCCGCACGCCGCGTCAGCCGCGGCCGTCGACCAGGCGTCCGCCTGCGTGGCGTCCGCGTCGTCTGCCACGGTGAGCACCGAGAGCGGCGCGTCGGGGTCGAGCGCTGCGCGCTGCAGGGTGGCGAGCAGGTGGCGGAGAATGCGCTCGCCCGTCTCGGGCGCGAAGAGCGCCACGTCGTAGTCGCACACCAGCAGGGCGGCGCCGTCGTCCATCTCGTGCGCGCCGAAGGCCAGGTCGTACTTGCTCCCGGCGTACCCCGCGTCCAGCGGCTCCAGCTCCACGCCGGGGAGGTGCACGCGGTCCGCATCGCCCGCGGTGAGTGAGAAGATGACCTGGAAGAGCGGGCTGCGAGCGGGGTCGCGCGGCACCTTCAGCTCGTCCACGATCCGCTCGAAGGGGAGCTCCTGGTGCGCGAACGCGTCGAGAACCACGTCGCGCTCGCGGCGCACCCGCTCGCGGAAGGCGGGGTCGCCGCTCACCGGCGCGCGCAGCGCCAGCGTGTTGACGAAGAAGCCCACCAGCGGCTCCAGCTCCACCCGCGTGCGCCCGGCCACCGGCGTGCCGATCACCACGTCGCCCTCGCCACTCCAGCGCGCCAGCACCGCGCGGACGCCCGCCAGCATGGCCGCGAAGAGGGTGGCGTTCTCGGCCTGTGCCAGGTGGCGCAGCCCGCTCACGGTGTCGGCGTCGAGCACGTACGCCGCGCTCCCGCCGCGGTGCTGCTGCGCGCGCGGGCGGGGGTGGTCGGTGGGCAGCTCCAGCGCGGGGGGCGCGCCGGCCAGCGTGCGGCGCCAGAAGTCCATCGCCGCGTCCAGCCGCTCGCCGGCCAGCGTTTCCCGCTGCCAGGCGGCAAAGTCGGCGTACTGCAGCGCCGGCGCGGGGAGCGGGTTGGGCGCGCCGGTGGTGAACGCCGCGTACAGCGCGTTCAGCTCGCGGCTGATCACCCCCATGCTCCACCCGTCGGTCACCACGTGGTGCAGGCAGATCAGCAGCGCGTGCTCGTCCGCGGCCAGCCGCAGCAGCCGCGCGCGGAAGAGCGGGCCGGCCACCAGGTCGAACCCGGTGTTGGCGTCGGCGTGGGCGCGGCGCGCCAGCTCGGCCTCGCGCGCGCCGGCGTCGAGGCCGCTCAGGTCGTCCACCGGCAGCGCCACGCGGGCGAACGGGTGGATCACCTGCACCGCCACGCCGTCGCGCTCGGCGAAGGTGGTGCGCAGGCTCTCGTGGCGTTCGCGCAGGCCGTTCAGCGCGCGCTCCAGCGCGGGCACGTCCAGCGTGCCGCGCAGCCGCACCGGGAACGGGATGTTCCAGGTGGCGGCGCCGGGCTCCATCTGGTCCAGCAGCCACATCCGCTGCTGCGCGAAGGAGAGCGGCGCGGTGCCGTCCGGCCGTGGGCGCGGGTGCAGCTCGGGGGTGGCGGCGGCGGCCTGGCGGGCCATCCGCAGCCGCATCTCGATCAGCTTCCGCTTCTCTTCGCTGAGCCCGGCCAGGCGGTTGGCTACGTCGGTCATCGCCCGCCCTCCGCTCCGGCGGTGAGCGCGCGGGCTTCGTCGTCGGTCATCCCATCCACCTCGGCCAGCAGCGCGGCCAGCTCGGCGTCGCGCGCCGCGTCGATCCGCGCGGCCATCGCGGCCAGCTGGGGGTGATCGAACAGCTCGCGCAGCGGCAGCTCCACGCCCATCACCGCGTGGACGCGGGCGGCCAGCTGCATGGCCAGCAGCGAGTGCCCGCCCAGCGCGAAGAAGGTGTCGCTCGCGCCCACGCGCTCGGCCTTCAGCACCTCGCGCCAGAGGGCCGCCAGCTCGCGCTCCGTATCCGTCCGCGGCTCCACGTGCTCGTCGGCGGACGACGCGTGCGCGTCCGGGTCCGGCAGCGCGCGGCGGTCCACCTTCCCGTTCGCGGTGAGCGGGAGATGGTCCACCGTGACCCACGCGGCGGGGATCATCCACTCCGGGAGCCGCTCGGCCAAGTGCGCCCGCAGTGCCTCCACTTCCACCACTTCGGATGATGAGGGGACCACCCACGCCACCAGCCGCTGCGCGCCCGACGGATCGGGGCGCGGCGCCACGACGGCGGCGGCCACGGAGGGATGCGTGCGGAGGACGGCCACGATCTCGCCGGGCTCCACGCGATAGCCGCGCACCTTCACCTGGTCGTCCAGGCGGCCCAGGTACTCCAGCACGCCCTCGGGCGTCCAGCGCGCGCGGTCGCCCGTGCGGTACAGCCGCGCCCCCGGCTCGGCGCTGAACGGATCGGGGACGAAGCGCGACGACGTCAGTTCATCCTGCCCCACGTAGCCGTGGGCCAGCGCCGCCCCGCCCGCGCACAGCTCGCCGGCGGCGCCCACGGGGATCAGCCGCATCCGCTCATCCAGCACGCGCACCACGGTGCCCACCATGGGCGTGCCGATCGGCACCATCGCCGCGTCTTCCGGGATCTGGCCCACGGAGGTGACATCGTGCGTGGCGGTGAAGATGGTGGCCTCGGCGGGGCCGTAGGCGTTGATCAGCCGCGGGCCGCCCGCCGCCAGCACCGCGCGGAACGCCTGCGCGTCCACGGCCTCGCCGCCCACCATCACGTAGCGCAGCGGGTTGAAGGCGGATGGGACCGCGCGCGCCACCTGGTTGAACAGCCCGGTGGAGAGGAACATCGCCGTCACCCCGCGCTCGGCGAGCCCGCGCGCGAACGCCGGCGCATCCAGCACCGTCTCGCGATCGAACACGATCACCGCCGCGCCGGCCGCGAGGGCGCCCCATATCTCGTACGCCATCGGGTCGAACGAGGCGCCGGTCACCTGCGCCACGCGGTCGCCCGGCCCGCACTTCCACCCCGGGTCCGCCGCCATCCGCAGCACCGCGCGATGCGGCACCGCAATCCCCTTCGGCCGCCCCGTGCTGCCGGACGTGTAGACGGTGTACGCCTCCGACTCCGCCTCTTTCTGGGACAAAAGGGACAGATCCGTGTCCGCCGCACCCGACCCAGCGGCATCATCTCCGTTGGACAAATGGGACAACGCGGGCAGCGCATCGCTCCCTGATGAGCCACCAGCTTGGTTGGACAAATCGGACACATACGGATCGATCGTGCTCGTCCGTCCCTCGGCCGGGGTTACGGACAAATAGGACAAGCTGTCGGATGCGGATGCCGTCCGTTGCGCAGCGTCTCCGTGGGACAAAAGGGACAGGCCCGCGTCCGTGGGAAGTCGCAGGAGCGTGCCAGTGAACGAGGCGAGCGAGGCCGGCACCTCGTCATCGGCCAGCAGCGCGCGGATGCCGGAATCTTCCAGCATGTAGGCCAGCCGCTCGGCGGGGTACGCCAGGTCCAGCGGCACGTACGAGGCGCCGGTGCGCACCGCGGCCAGCATCGCGGCCACGCGCCACGCGCTGGGCTCCATGGCCACCCCCACGCGGCTCCCCGCGCCAACGCCTTCGGATGCGAGCCGCGTGGCGATCGCGCGAGTGACGGCGTCCAGCTCGGCATACGTCCAGCGCACGCGCCCATCCTCCACCGCCAGCGCATGGGGCTGGGCGATGGCGTGGCGCGCGAACTCGCCGTGCACCGTGGCGTTCGGCGAGATCTGGAGCGCGGGTCCGTTCGCCCAGCGCGCCAGCTCCGCCTCCTCGTTCATGCTGAGGGCGGAGAGCGCGCCGACGGTGCGGCCCGCATCGGCCACGATGGACGCGAGCGCCGCCTGCACGCCGGCCAGGATCCGCCGCGCCGCGGATGGCGTGAAGCGCGCGGGGTCGTACGACAGGCGGAGCTGGAACGCCGTCCGGCCGGGCGCGCAGATCAGCGTCAGCGCGTAGTTGGTCTGCTCGGGCGCGGGTAGGTCCTGCGCGTGCAGCTCGGAAGGGTCGCCATCCTCGCCGCCCATCTGCACGGGGTAGTTCTCGAAGACCAGGAGCGACTCGAAGAGCGGCGCATCGCGCGGCACCTCGCTCCACCCCTGCACGTCCACCAGGCGCGCGTACTCGTACTGCCGCGTATCGGCCTGCGCGTGCTGGATGCCGCGGAGCCAGTCGCCCACGGCGGCGCCTTCATCCACCCTCACCCGCACGGGAACGGTGTTGATGAAGAGCCCCACGGTGCGCTCCACCCCGCTGATCTCCGGCGGCCGCCCGCTGACCGTGGCGCCGAAGAGCACGTCATCGTCCCCCGCGTGGCGGGCCAGCAGGAGCGCCCAGGCGGCCTGCGTGAGCGTGTTGAGCGTGACGCCTTCGGCGCGCGCGAAGGCCTGCGCGCGCTCGATCAGCGCGGGGTCGGCATCGGCTGTCTCTTTTGTCCGGCCGCTCCCCGCCGCCTGCGCGCCGCGGTCCAGCGGCAGCGGCGTGGCGCGGTTGAAGCCGTGCAGCGCCTGCCGCCAGAACGCCTCCGCGGCGCCGGCGTCGCGGCTCATCAGCCACTGCACGTACTCGCGGTAGCGCGGCGCGGAGGGAAGCGACGCGGGCCGGCCGGTGCGCTCGGCGCGGTAGAGCGCGCCCAGATCGGCGACGACGAGTGGCAGCGACCAGCCGTCGATCACCATGTGGTGCAGCGACAGCAGCAGCAGGTGGCGATCCGGATCGATCCGCGCGACGGTGATGCGGGCCAGCGGCGGCCGCTTCAGGTCGTGCCCGCGGCGGCGATCGCTCTCCATCAGCGCGTCGAAGCGCGCGCGCCATGCGTCGCCCGCGCCGCTCCAGTCCAGCCGGTCGAAGGTCGGCTCTGCCTGGCGGAGGACGAACTGCAGCGGCTGCGGCACCCCCTCCCACGCGAACCCGGTGCGCAGCGCGCCGTGGCGTGCGACCACGGCGCGGAACGCACGCTCCAGCGCGTCCACGTCGAGCGGGCCCGTCAGCAGCAGCGGGAACTGCTCCTGGTACGCCGCGCCCTCGCTGTAGACGGCGTGGAAGAGCATCCCCTGCTGCAGCGGGGAGAGTGGGTAGATGTCCTCGACGTTCCTGCGGTCCATGCCTTTATCCCGTCAAAAGCGGAGGCGGCGTTCGTGCCGCTCCGTCTGGTTCCGTCCGATGGTTGGGTGCGCCGGAGAGGTCCCGGCGCGTTACCTCCGCGCCGCGCCCCCTCCGCTCGCTCAGGCTCGCACCTCCCCGTACCAGGAGAGGTTGGTGGCCTTGGTGCTGGTGCGCTGCGGAGGGTGGGGCGCATGCCGCGGCGGCCCCCCTCCCCGGCCCTCCCCCCGCTGCGCGGGGGGAGGGTGACGTTACGTCAGGTTTATCTCGCCTCGGAAACTCCGAAGCAACCTTATTTTCTTCTCCCCCTCCCCCGCGGAGCGGGGGAGGGGGCCGGGGGGAGGGGGCCGCCGCGGCCGCGCCGACGCCTCTTCCCTGCCCCGGCGCCTTCCCTCACCCGATCTGCGCCAGGAACGCGTCCAGATCGCCCTGGTCCAGCCCCGCCAGGTCGAAGTCGCTGGGGGTGTAGCCGCCGGCCCGCGGGTCGCGGCAGTGCGCCACGATCGCGCGCAGCTCATCGGCGAAGGCGGCGGCCAGGCGCTCCACCGTCTCGGCGCGGTGCACGTGGCGGCCGTATGTCCACGTCGCCGAAAGACGGCCGCCGCTCACCGCCGCGTCCACGGCCAGCAGGTGCGTCCGCGCGGCGGCGGGGCTGCGCGGCACACCCGCGTCCGCGTCGATCGCGGCGAACAGCGCGTCGTTGGACGGCTCGCCGAAATCCATCCGCCCCAGGTAGTTGAAGCTCACCTGCGGGCGCGGGAGCAGCGACAGCGCGTGCGGGATCTCGGGGTCGGCCGAGAGCCATCGCAGCATCCCGTAGCCGATCCCCTTATCGGGAACGGCGCGCAGCTGCTCCTTCACCGTCTTCAGGTCCTCGCCCGCATCACCGTCTACGGAGAGATGCACGCGCACGGGGTAGATGGCGGTGAACCAGCCCGCCGTGCGCGACAGGTCCACTCCGTCGAACAGGTCCTCGCGGCCGTGGCCCTCGAGGTCCACCAGCACGGACGCGTCGCCCGTCCACTTCCGGAAGGCGCGGGCGAGCGCGGCCAGCAGCACGTCATTGATCTGCGTGCCGTAGACGGGCGGGACGTCGGTGAGCAGGGCCCGGGTGGTCTCCGGGTCGAGCTCCACGTTCAGCCGCGCGGCGTCGCCCTCGGTGTTCGCGGCGGGGTCGCCGTCCACGGGGAGCGGGGCGCCGGTCTGCTCCAGCCAGAAGGGCGCCTGGCGACGGACCTCACCCGTGCTGGCGTGCGCCGCAAGCCGCTCGGCCCACTGCCGGAACGAGGTGGTCTTCTTCGGGAGATGGATCGCGGACGGCTCCGCGCGCCCACCCGTGGGCGTGTGGTTGCCGCGCGCCGCCTCGGCCGCCTGCCGGTACGCGGCCTCCACGTCCTGCGTCACGAAGCCCCAGCTCACCGCGTCGATCACCAGGTGGTGGGCAACGATGAGCAGCCGCTGCGGCGCGTCGGACCCGAAGTCGACGAGCGCGAAGCGGACGAGCGGGCCGCGGGCGAGGTCGAGCGAGCGCTGCAGGACGTCGGCGCGCGCGGTGAACGCCGCCTCGCGCGCGTCGGCCGGGAGGTGCGAGAGGTCGATGCGGTCCAGCGCGGCGGCGGGCGACGGGGCGGCGTTCACCTGCTCCCAGCCGTCGGCCCCGCGCTCGTAGCGCAGGCGCAGCGCGTCGTGGTGGGCGAGCACGGCGGCGCAGGCACGCTCCAGCGCGTCCGCGTCCACCCGCGCGCGCGCGGCGAACACCAGAGAGAGGTTGAAGTGCTCGGGGTGCGGAAGGTCCTGGCTGAAGAACCAGCGCTGGACCGGGGTGAGCGGCACCGGGCCGGCCACCGTCCCCTGCTCGGCCACCGGCGCCGACGCCTGCCCGGCCGCCGCGGCCAGCTCGGCGATCGTCTGGTGCATGAAGACGTGGCGGGCCATCACCCGCAGCCCCGCCTCGTTGGCGCGCGCCACGATCTGGATCGACAGGATCGAATCGCCGCCCAGCGCGAAGAAGTTGTCGTGCACGCCCACCTTCTCCACGCGCAGCACCTCGGCCCAGATGCGCGCGAGCGTCTCTTCCACCGGGTTGCGCGGCGCGACGAAGGTCTCGCCCGCCTCCAGCCGGCGCGCGTCGGGCGAGGGGAGCTTCTTCCGGTCCACCTTGCCGTTGGGCGACAGCGGAAGCGCGTCGAGCGTGACGAACACGGTGGGGACCATGTAGTCCGGGAGCCGGTCCTTCAGCCACCCGCGCAGCTCCGCCGCCGTAGGCTCGGGGCCATCGGGAACGAGATAGCCCACCAGCCGCGCCTCGCCGCCGCCGTCGGCGCGGGCGGCCACGGCGGCGTCGCGCATCACCGGGTGCTGGCGGAGGACGTTCTCCACCTCGCCCAGCTCGATGCGGTAGCCGCGCACCTTCACCTGGTCGTCCACGCGCCCCACGAACTCCAGCACGCCCGCCGCCGTCCAGCGCACCCGGTCGCCCGTGCGGTACATGGTGGCGCCGGCCGCGAACGGATCGGGGACGAAGCGCTCGGCCGTCAGCTCCGCGCGGTCGAGGTATCCGAGCGCCACGCCCTCGCCGCCCACGTACAGCTCGCCGGGAACGCCCACACCCGCGTGCGAGCCGCCGGGGCCGAGCACGTAGACGCGCGCGTTGGCGATCGGCCGGCCGATGGGGACGGTGCCGGCGCCGGGGGCGACCTCGGTCACCCGGTGCCAGGTGGCGTAGACGGTGCCCTCGGTGGGGCCGTACATGTGCAGCAGCTCGGCGGGCGGGGTGCCGGCCAGGCAGCGGCGCACGGCCTCGGGGTCCACCTTCTCGCCGCCGAAGAGCACCGCCCGCAGCCCGCCCAGGACGTCGGGCGCCTCGCGCACCAGCTGGTTGAACAGCTGCGTGGTGAGGAAGGAGACGTTGATCCGCTTCTCCCTCAGCGCGTCGGCGTAGCTGGCGGCGGAGAGGATGAAGTCGCGCTGCACGTTCACCAGCGCGGCGCCGTTCAGCAGCGCGCCCCAGATCTCCCAGAGCGACGAGTCGAAGGAGAGCGACGACTGCTGCGCCATCCGGTCGCCGGGGCCCACGCGCATGTAGTCCGTCTCGACGACGGTGCGCACGATGGCGCGGTGATGCACGCGCACCCCCTTCGGCCGCCCCGTGGAGCCGGAGGTGAAGATCAGGTACGCCACCGTCTCGGGTGCCGCCGGTGAAGCGAACGGCTCGGCGGATTCGTGCGCGATGGCCGGCCAGTCGTGGTCCAGGCGGACGACGGTGGCTTCCTCGCGCCCGGCCAGCCACCCCAGCAGGTCGCCCTCGGTGGCGATCACGCGGGCGCCGGTGTCCTCCACCATGAAGGCGAGGCGATCCGCCGGGTACCCCGCGTCCAGCGGCACCGCTGTGGCGCCGGCCTTGAGCGCGCCGATCAGCCCCGTCACCATCCGCGCGGAATTCTCCGTCGCCAGCCCCACGCTGGTGCCGGGGCCCACGCCGAGCTTCGCGAAGTAGCGGGCTACGCGGTTCGACCGCTCGTCCAGCTCGCGGTAGGTGAAGGTGCCGTCGTCAAACTCCACCGCCACCGCGTCTGGCGTGGCGGCCACCTGCCGGGCGAAGAGCGAGGGGAGCGTCTCGTTGCGCGGGAAGGGACGCTCGTTCACGCCCCAGGCCAGGAGCCGCTCGCGCTCGTCCGCCGTCAGCATCTCCAGCTGGCTGACGGGGAGGTCCGGCCGGGCACACGCGTCGTCCAGCAGCGTGCCCAGGTGCGCCACCATGCGCGAGATCGTCGCGTCGTCGAAAAGGTCGGTGGCGTACTCCACCATCGACGCCAGCGCGCCGTCCATCTCCAGCGTGGCCCAGGTCATGTCGAACTTGCTGGCGCCGGCGTCCACCAGCACCACGTCGGTCTCCTGGTACAGCGAGCGCATGTTCAGGCGGCTGGACAGCCCCTCCTCCTCGTCCAGGTGGTGCAGGCGGACGAAGGTGTGGTGGAAGTACATCACCTGGAACAGCGGGTTGCGGCCGGCGTCGCGCTTGGCGCCCACCGCGTCCACCACGCGGTCGAAGGGGACCTCCTGGTTGGCGTCGGCCTCCAGCACGGACGTGCGAACCTGGCGCACGATGTCGCGGAAGGTGGGGTCGCCGTGCAGCCGGGTGCGGATGGCGCCCGAGTTCACGAAGTAGCCCACCAGCGGCTCCAGCTCGGCGCGGTTGCGGTTCCCCAGCAGGGTGCCCACGACGAGGTCGTCCTGCCCGCTGTAGCGCTGCAGGAGCAGGTTGAAGCCCGCCATGAACACCATGTTCACCGACGCGTGCTCGGCGGTGCCGATGGCGCGCAGCCGCTCGGTGAGCGCGGTGGGGTAGACGAAGCGGTGGATGGCGCCGCGGTTGCTCTGCACGGCGGGGCGCGGCCGGTCGTACGGCAGCTCCAGCGCGGCGGGCGCGCCTTCCAGGTGGCGCTTCCAGAAGCCCAGCTGCCGCTCCATCCCCCCGCCGCCCAGGTGCTCGCGCTGCCAGACGGAATAGTCGGCGTACTGGATGGTGAGCTCGGGGAGCGGCGACGGCTGGCCGTTGGAGAACGCCTCGTACAGCTCCTCCACCTCGCGCATCAGGATCGGCATCGACCAGCCGTCGGTGGCGATGTGGTGCACGTTGATGGCGAGCAGGTAATCGTCCTGCGTGACCCGGTACAGCCGGCAGCGGATGAGCGTGGGCCCGTGCTGCAGGTCGAACGGGAGCGCGCCCCACTCGGCGGCCTTGCGGCGCACCGCCTCGGCGGGGGCGTCGGTGCCATCGGGGCCGCGCAGGTCTTCCACGCCGATGGTGACGGGCGAGGGCGGAAGGACCACCTGCACCGGGCCGCCGTTCTCCAGGCGATAGACGGTGCGCAGCGCCTCGTGGCGGCGCACGGCCTCGGTGAGGGCGCGCTCCATCACGCCCACGTCCATGCGCGCCGAGACCAGGTGGGCCGAGGGGATGTTGTAGAAGGCGCTCCCCGGCTGGAGCTGGTCCAGGAACCAGAGCTGCTCCTGCTGATAGCTCATAGGGTACACCGGCCCCCCCGGCGCCCTGGCGATGACGTCGCGCCGGAGCTCGGGCTTCACGTCGCCGCGCAGGCGCTTCTCCAGCAGGCGGCGCTTGGCTTCGGCCAGCCGGCCGGCGTCCAGGGTGGGCTTCGTTTGCGTGTCGGTCATCGCTGTATCGGTCCAGTGCGAGAAATCATCTCGTACAAATGAGTCTGGTGCGCTTCGGGCGCGCCGCGGCCCCCCTGGCGGCCTAGGCCGCCTGTCCCCCCGCTGCGCGGGGGGACTTTGGTCGGGGCGGGGTGCCGACTGCTCGCGAACCACCGCCCGCCTCCGTTGTTGTAGTGCTCCCCCTCCCCCGCGGAACGGGGG
>DASSJS010000142.1:0-20752 GCA_035691085.1 Longimicrobium sp. | reverse complement strand
AGAACGGATGCGTTCTTCTCCGCCGCTTCGTGGTTGGACGGCGCTTGCCGACGCGTCAGGGTGCGGGGGAATCGGGTGGAGGCTCGCGGAAGAGGAGCTCGAAGCCCAGGTGGGCGGGGGAGTGGTGCCAGGGGGTGATGGCGGCGCGGCGGAGGCGGTACGGATCGTCGCCGGGGCGCACGGTGCCGCCGAACGCGGAAAGGCAGCAGTCGAAGCCCGCCGCGGCCACGTGCAGCCGGTTGGCGTCGGTGATGCGGTCGCGCGCGCCGAATGGGTAGCTGAAGTGGATGACCGGCGCGCCGAGCTCCGCCTGCAGCCGCGCGCGCGAGCCGGCGATCTCCCGGATCGCGGCGGCGCCGTGGGTGCGGCCCAGGTCGGCGTGCGACACCGTGTGCGCGCCGATCTCGAAGCCCTGCGCGTGCAGGGCGCGCACCTGGTCCCAGCTCATCCACCAGGCCCGGGCGCCGAACTCGCGGTCCCACGCGGGCTGCACGCGCGAGCCCACCAACTCGGTGGCCACGAAGAAGCACGCCGGGAGCCCACGCGCCCGCAACTCGGGCGCGGCCACGCGCAGGTTGTCCAGGTAGCCGTCGTCGAAGGTGATGGACAGGCACCCGCCCACCGGCCGCCCGGCGCGCACCCGCGCCACCATCTCGCCCAGCGGGATCACGTGGAAGCGGTCGCGGAAGAAATCGCAGTAGGCGGCGAAGTCGGCGCGGGTGCACCCCAGCGGGGTGCCGGCCAGCCGGTCGTCCACGCGGTGGAAGGCCACGATGGCGCCGCGGCGGCCCAGGAGCGGCCGGTGCGCCCGGCTGGCGAAGAGCACGCGCGAGGCGGCGTGCTTCAGCCGGGCGGCCAGCTGTCCGCGCAGGCGCGGCGGATGGCCGGCGTACAGGGGCGGCGCCGCCATCAGTCGGCCCCCACGGCCATGCCCGAGGGGATGGCGGCGTGGAGGTGCGCCTCCGCCCTCGCGGCGGGCGCCGCGGCCGGCGGGGAGGGCGCGGCCAGGGGCGCGCGCCGCGGGAGGCGGAGGGGCGCGTTCAGGCGGCGGAGCGCGCGGCGGCCCAGCGCCCGGGCGCCGCGGGCGGCGGTGCGGCCCATCACCACCACGAACGGGCGCAGGTCGTCACGGGCGAACCAGGCGCTCTCCTCCACGCCGCGGAACGAGCGGGCCCACTGGCGAAGGCCCAGGGCGCCCTCGCGGGCGTAGTCGAGGCTGCTCTCCAGGTCGCGCTCCTCCACCAGCCACTTCCGCCCCTCCCGCTGCCGCGCGGGGGGAAGCGGCTGGCCGGTCATGTCCAGGTACAGGTAGCGCGCCACGTCCATCCCGTCGCGGTCCACGAACAGGCGGAAGGTGGAGCCGATGCGGGGATTGGGGTCGAGCAGCTTGTAGCCGCCGTCGCGCGCGTCGTAGCGCCAGCCGATGTCGAGCACGCCGCGGTACCCCACGCGCTTCATGAAGTCGGCGGTCAGCCGGTACACCTCGGCGTTCTCCAGGCAGATGCCGAGCGAGGTGGCGCCGGTGTGCACCGGGTGCTGCCGCAGCTTCTTCCCCGTGAAGCCGGCGCGGCACTCGGAGCGCCCGTCGAAGTAGCCGTTGAACATCCACACCGTGTCGTCGCCGCCGGGAACGTAGTCCTGCAGCATCAGGTTGGGGCCGGCCGGGTCTTCCAGCTCGCCGTACAGCGCCAGCAGTTCGGCGGCGGTCCGCGCGATCGCCATCTTCCGCCCGGTGCGGCGCTCCAGCCGCGCGCCGTCGATCCCCTTCACCATCACGGGAAAGGCGCAGCGCGCGGCGAAGCGGGCCACGTCGCGCCGCGACCGCGGGAACGCCGTGTCGGGGGTGGGCACGCCCAGGCGGCGGCAGAGGAAGTACAGCTCGCGCTTGTCGCTGAACGCGCGCACGGTGGCCGCGTCCACGCGGGGAAAGCGGAAGCGCTCGCCCAGCGCGCCGGCGTTCTCGGCCACGAAGCGCGCCAGGTCGTCGGTGGTGGGGATCAGCACCGGCCGGCCGCCCAGCTCGCCCGCCAGCGCGAGGAGCCGGGCGACCGACGCCTCGCCGCCCTCGCGCGCCACCGACCAGGTGAGCGCGCGCGCCAGGTAGCGCGAGCGCAGCCCGGCGGCCCGGGGGTCGGCGTCCACGCCGGCCACGGCCACCCCCAGCCGCCCCAGGCTCCGGGCGATCCCCAGGCCGCCGTGGTGAAAGCCCAGCACCACCGCCGGCACCGACACGTCCACGGGCGTCATGCGCGTGCCCCCGCGGCCTGGTGTGCGTGCGCCGGGCGGCCCGACACGGGGTGCCGCGCCACCACCTCGCCGTCTTCCACGGCGAAGACCATGGTGAGGTCGTTCAGGTGCGCCAGGATGAAGTCGAGGTCGGCGAGCTGGCCGCTGCGGCGCAGGTAGTCCACGCTGCGGCTCTGCAGCCACCCGGTCACCGGCGCGCGGTGCCACCGCGCCAGCGTGTCGCGCGTGAGCTCGCTGGCCGGCTGGTGCCCGGCGGCGGCGAGCGCGGCGCCGACCAGCGCGCAGCAGCGCTGGTCCTCCTCGCGGAACTCGCCGCGGGTTCCCGCGCCGATCACCGCCACGCGGGGGTGCAGGGCGAACAGGTGCGAGGCCATCGCCCCCCAGTTGCGCAGGCAGGCCACGTACACCGCGTCGGCGCCCGACCGCGCGGCGTTGTGCACCAGCTGCGTCCCCGACGACGAGAGGAGGACCAGCGGCCGCCCCTCGTCCCCGAGCGCGTCCACCCGCGCGGGCGAGTTGGTGAGGTCGAATCCGAAGGGCATGTTGCCGCCCAGCTCGCCGCACAGGAGCGGGCGGTCGAGCACCGAGGCCACGGCGGCGGCCGCGTCGAGGGTGGGCACGGGAAAGCAGCGGATGCCGCGGGCGGCCGCGGTCACGGCGGTGGTGGTGGCGCGGATCACGTCCACGCACACCACGGCCCAGCCGCGCCCGTAGCGCAGCGCGGCCTCGGGGAGCGAGTCGATGGCGACGGTGCGGTTCATCGTCGGTTTCTCCACGTTCAGGCCGGCACGCCGGCAAGGGCGGGGACGCGCACCCGGCGCGGCCGCAGGTTGGGGCGGCCGAACGCGTCGGAGTGCAGCCCGCGGCGGTAGATCTCCACCCGCAGCACCTCCTCCAGCCGCACGTTGCAGAGATGCACCTCGGGGCCGAAGTGGTCGAGGAGCGCGAACTGGCTGGCCTTGTTGGGCGCCTCGAAGATCACGGTGCCCAGCCCGAACGCCGCTGCGAAGCGGTCTGCGAAGGCGGCGTTGAAGGTCCCCGCGTCGTCGAACAGGCCCACGCCCTTGGCGCTCTCGCGCCCCTCCACCACCAGCTGCACGGCGCCGTGCTCCAGCCAGCGGCGCCCCTGGTCGATCAGCTCTTCCACCACGTCGCGGGTGAAGGCGCCGCCGTGCTTCTTCCCCAGCTCGAACTGCGCTTCCATCCCGCGCTCGCGGATCATCCGCATCACCCGCGCGGGGGGAAGGTTCATGTTGGTGAACCCCTCGCCGCACTCGATGCGGCGGAAGCCGATGTCGGCGCACAGGTCGAGGTACTCGGCCAGGGCGCCCTGCGCGACGGCCACCTCGAACGGGCCGCCGCCGGTGGCCGGGGGCACGCCCCAGCGCAGCGCGGCGGCCACCTTGCGGCGCGTGGATGCCTCCCCGGCGATCATCCAGCACGCCATGCTCACCTTCAGCACGCTCATCAGGTGATGGCTCTGCTCCAGGTGCGCCTCCAGCGTCACGGGGTCGTAGCCCGGGTCGAAGGGGCTGGTCGCGGGCGCCAGCTGCGGCACGCCGATGCGGGCCAGGTACGCGGCCGTGGTGTGCGCCGGCGCGTGCGGCGCCGCGGGGGTGGAGGGCATGGCGGGGTCCTTTCCGGGTGCTGGGTGCTGGGTGCTGGGTGCTGGGTGCTGGTCCGGGTACTGGGCACGACTGTAAGACCGCGGCTGTCACGCGAGATCGTTTGGCTCCGGTGGGGGCGGGGGATGGAGGAGCGCGCGCAGGACGGCGACGGCCACGGGGTGTTCCGCGCGGTCGTGCCCGGTCTGGTAGTGATGGTGGATGCCGGGCGTGGTGTTCAGCTCGATGAAGGCGCCGCCGCACGCCTCCAGCGGGCGCGTCACGTCGGGCGTGACGATGTCCACGCCGGCGAAGCGGCTCCCGGCCAGGCGCACCACGTTCCCCGCGGCGCGCGCGGTGGACGGGTGGACCTGGGCGGTGACGGTCTCGTCGTAGATGGTGCGCAGCTCGCGCTCGGTGCCGCGGCCCGGGGGAACGCCACGCAGCAGCACCGTTTCGCCGGCCGCGGGGATGTAGGCGTGCGTGAGACCCTGCGCGTGCAGGTCCATCGCCGCGCCGGGCGAGGCCAGCACGGCGGCCAGCCCCGCGCGCGCGGCGAGCGCCGACACCGTGGCCCGGCCGTCGCCGGTCACCCGCGCGCCGCGGCGGCGGACGGCGTGCAGCAGCCGGCCGTCCAGGTACAGCAGCCGGCAGCTCTCGCCGGGGATCATCCGCTCCAGCATCAGGTCCGGCCCGAAGAGCGAGGCCAGCACCGCGGCGTCCTCCACCCGCTCCGGCGCGTCGATCCCCGTGGTCACGCCCTGCGCCGACGCCGAGCCGCGCGCCGGTTTGATCACCCACGGGCCGGGAGAGGCGCGGACCAGGGCACGGACACGCTCCAGATCGGCCAGGTGGAACAGGTGGTGCTCGGGAACGCGCAGCCCCACGCGCGCGGCCAGCGCGTGGCAGAGCGGCTTGTCGCCCGCCACGCGCAGGGTGACGGGGTCGTCGGCGGCCACCACGTGGCCGGCCACGCGCGTGGCCCGCCCGCCCAGCCGCACCTGCCAGATGCCGGGCGCCAGCTCGCTGAACTCCGCGCCCAGCAGGCGGGCGGCGCCTTCCCAGTAGCCGCGGTACTCGTCCACCCGCTGGTCCACGTACACGGTGCGCGCCAGCCCCAGCGCCCGCCGCCCGTCGCGCACGGCGCGGCACCGCCACCGCCGCGCGCGCAGCCGCAGCGGCACCCGCTCGCCGCTCACCGCCCCACCTCCAGCGATTGGCCGGACAAAAGGGACACATTCCCATCCTCCCCCCGTGCCGCCTGGCCTCCGCCCTCGTGCAAGGCGGGGAGGGGGGAGGCGGGCGCGGAACCGGTCCATCCGGCGGGCCCGGCCGCATCGCTGGATACGGGCGGGGCGGCGGCGATGGACGACTCCGAGCCGATCAGGCCGGCGGCGAGCGCCTCCCCTGCCGGGAAGGGCGAGGCATCATCCGGCTCGTCCAGCGGGGGGAGCGGGACCGGGGCGCCGCGGGGGGCGGGCTCGGCGAAGACGAAGTAGAGGGTGTTGCCGTTCACCTGCCGCGCGCCTTCCCAGCGGCGGGCGGCCACGTGGCCGCTCGCGCGCGCGACCATCGCATCCAGGTTGTGCACCCAGGTGGCGTCGCGGTCGCGGCGCGTGGAGGCGGCGAGCCGCGCGTTGTCGGTCTCCGGGTGCGCCAGGCCGGCCAGCGCCAGCATCCCGTCGCAGCGGCCCAGCATGGCCTTCACGGCGGCGGCGGCGTCTTCCTGGCGCAGGTACATCAGCACGCCGGCGCACAGCACCAGGTGGTAGCGCCGCCCGCCGAACACGCCGGGGAGCCGCGCCGCGTCGGCCGTGGCCAGCCGCACCTTCGATCCCTCGGCCGCCAGCACCGAGCGCCCGCGTGCGATGGCGTACTCGTCGATGTCGATCCCGTCCAGCACGCGCGCGGCGGGGAAGACGGCGGCCTCCAGGTGCCGCAGCAGGTACCCCATCGAACACCCCACCTCCAGCACCGAATCGACCTCCATCGCCCGCGCCGCGGCCACGCGCAGCAGGTCGGCGAAAAGGAGGCGGCGCGAGGGATGGACGTGCCCGGCGCCGAAGCGCGCGGCCGGCTCGTAGCCGCGGGCGTAGGCCAGGTGGTGGGACCAGAGGAAGCGGTGGTACGCGTTGGGGTCGCGCTCGGCCAGGTCGCGCACCAGCTCGGCGCTCCACCACTCGCCGCGCGCGCCGCCGGCCCGCGCCGCCCACACCGCCAGCCGCTTGCGCACGCCCAGCGGGAGCGCGGCGCGCACCAGCCGGCGCGCGCCGGAGCCCAGCGGAAGGCGGAGAGCGGGAGTGGAGGACGGCATCGGCGCGGCCGGGAGGTTGGGGAGAGCGCGTTCGGGCTCGGGGAAGTGCGGCGCGGAGCGGGCGCGGCGCGCCGGGCTTCCCGCCGGATGGTTCGGGCAAGCGCGAGACCGGCCCCCGCCGCGCGCCGCCGGAACGGCGGAAGGCCGCTTGGGATGCGGGAATGCGGCGGGGCGTGGAGGTGTGCCGCGAGTGCCGCGGGACGGGCGCGGGCGGCGACAGGTGTTGCGCGCGCCCCACACGGGGCGGCGGGGGCGCGGCGGGGGCCAGACGCGGGTTTTCCGTGGCGCGGCGGGGCGGCGGGCGGGGCGGGGGACGGGGCATGTGGGTTGCCCCCGGCGGGAGGGTGGCACGGCACCGGAACGTCCCCTTCTCTCGCCGCGCCACCGCCCCGCACACCGCCGGAGCACGCGCATGAAAGTGGTGATCCTTGCCGGAGGCCTGGGCACCCGCCTGGCCGAGGAGACGGCGACCCGCCCCAAGCCGATGGTGGAGATCGGCGGCAGGCCCATCCTGTGGCACATCATGAACATCTACGCCGCGCACGGGCAGAGCGACTTCGTGGTGGCGTGCGGCTACCGCGGCGAGATGATCAAGGACTACTTCCGCCACCTCTTCTTCCGGGAGGCGGACCTGGTGATCAACCTGATGGACGGCTCGTTCCGCGCCCTCGCCCCGCCCGCGCCGCGCGACTGGAAGGTCGCGGTGGTGGACACCGGGCTGAACACCACCACCGGCGGGCGCCTGCTGCGCCTGCGCCGCTGGCTGGACGGAGAGCCCTTCATGGTCACCTACGGCGACGGCGTGGGGAACGTGGACATCGGCGCGCTCCTCCGCTTCCACCGCGCGCATGGCCGGCTGGCCACCGTCACGGCGGTGCGCCCCCCGGCGCGCTTCGGCGGGCTGGTGTTCGACGGCGAGCGCGTGTGCGAGTTCAGCGAGAAGCCGCAGGCCGCCGAGGGGTGGATCAACGGTGGCTTCTTCGTGTTCGAGCCCGGCGTGCTCGACTACGTGGACGGCGACGACTGTATCCTGGAGCGCGCCCCGTTGGAGCGCCTGGCGCGCGACGGCCAGCTGCACGCCTACCGCCACGAGGGCTTCTGGCAGCCGATGGACACCGTGCGCGAGCGCCAGCTGCTGGAGCAGATGTGGGCGGGCGGCAACGCACCCTGGAAGATCTGGAACGACGATGACGCAGCCGCCCCCGCCCCCGCTGCCGAGCTTCTGGCACGCTAGGCGGGTGCTGGTCACGGGGCACACCGGCTGGATGGGAAGCTGGCTGTGCGCGTGGCTGCGGTCGCTGGGCGCGCGCGTGTACGGCTACGCGCTGCCGGCCGGGTATCCCTCCCTCTGCCGCGCCGCCGGGGTCGAGCGCGCGATGGTGGCGGTGCACGGCGACCTGCGCGACGCCGCGGCGCTGGAGGGCGTGGTGCGCGCCGCGGCGCCCGAGGTTGTGTTCCACCTGGCCGCGAGGCCGACGCGCGGCGGTCACCCCCAGCCGGGCGATGCCGGGGGCGCGGCGGCCACGGCGGGCCTCCTCCACGCGATCCGCCTTTCTCCCTCCGCGCGTGCCGTGGTGGTGGTCGCCCGCGGCCGCGGTGATCCGGGTGGTGAGAGCGGGGACGGGTGGCGGGAGGGCCACGCGCCGGGCGCCGGCCACGCCGCCGCCGGGCCTGCCGGGCCGGGGTCGCGAACGGCCGGCTTTCCGGGAGGAGACGGGCCGGCCATCGTCACCGCGTGGGCGGGGAGCGTGATCGGCGGGGGAGACTGGGCGCCGGGCCGGCTGGTGCCCGGCCTGGTGCGGGCGTTCGTGGCGGGTGTCCCCGCGGAGATTCACGCGCCGGAAAGCGTCCGCGCGTGGCAGCACGTGCTCGATCCGCTGCACGGCTGCCTGTGCCTGGCGATGAGGCTGTGGGACGATCCACGGGGCGCGGAGGGTGCGTGGGAGCTGTGCCACCCGCACGGCCACCGCGCGACGGTGCTGGAGCTGGCGCGCCGCTTCGCCTCCGCGTGGGGAGGGCTGGCCATGCTGCGCGTGGATCCGCCGTCAGGGGCGCCGCGCGAGGCCGTGGTGCCGCCGCTGGACGCGGCCGGGGCAGGCGAGCGGCTGGGCTGGGCGCCGCTGCTGCCGCTGGACGAGGCGGTGCGCTGGACCGCCGACTGGTACCGCGCCTGGAGCCGCGACCCGGCGTCCTGCGCCCAGGCCACCGCCGCGCAGCTCCAGGACTTCACCGCGCGGATCGACGCGCTCGGCCGCATGCCGCTCGCTCCGGCGGCGACACCCCCGGCGGAGAAGGGGGAGCCCGCGTGAGCCCGCGAGGCCGCCCGAACCGCCGCCGTGGCTTCGATCCCCGATCCCTTGACCTCACCGACGTGAGATGAGCCCGCGAACCGCTCTCCCCGTGCTCCCGGCCGACACCGGAGAAGACACCGCGCGCGCACTCTGCGCCTGGATGGCCGCCGAGCCGGATGCCGTCGGCCACGAGTGGTGCGTCGTGCTGGCGGAAGACGGCTACGGCTCGCTACCGCCGGCCGCGGAGGCGCTCCCGGCCCAGGTCGCGGCGTTCGCCGCCGGGATGCTGGCCGCAGGGGGCGATGATGACGCATCCGCGCGCCTCCTTGCCGGCGGGGCGGAGCGCGGCCGGGCGCTGGCGTTGGCCGAGGTGGGCCACGCGGAGGTGATGCGGCTGCACTTCCTGCTGCGCGAGGCGCTGTGGCGTGCCGCGCAGCGCCTGGCGCCGTCGGCGCGGGCGGCCGAGCACGCGATGGCCTGGCTCGATCCGCCGCTGGCGATGGCCGCTTCCGCCGCGCTCTCCGCCGCGCGGGCGGACCCGGACGGCGACGGCATCGCCCTGGCCGCCTGAGCGGTCCGCCCGGCGCGGCGCCGCATCCCGGCCGATCGGCCGCCGTCACCCGGACCCCGCGCATCCGCGCCGATCCGCCGATGATCCGCCGATGATCCGCCGATGATCCGCCGATGAACGCGGGTGCATCCCCATCATCCCGAACGGTTCCATCCCGCTCACGATACCGCATGTCCGCCCCCTCGCCCCTCGCCGCCACACTCCCCCCCTCGCCCCCGCTCGCGGCGGCGGCGGTGGAGCCCGTGCCGGCGTACCGCGCGGTACCGCTGGGGGCACGGCTGCGGCGGCACGCGTGGCTGCTCCTCCTTCCGTTCGCCTTCGTGGCGTACGCGGCGAGCTTCGCGGGCGTGCCGGTGATCGAGCGGCGCCACAGCGTGCTGGGCGACGCGGACGCGGCCAACTTCGCGGTGCTGCTGCGCGATTTCAGGCTGGGGCACCGCTATGGGAACGAGTACGCCGCGCAGCACCGCGGGCTGGGCGACAACGCGCAGAAGCACAAGATCCACCACGTGCTGTACGCGGCCGTGGGCGGCGCGGCGTATCGCGCGGCCGCCCCCGTCTACCGCATCTTCGGGCTCGACGAGCGGATGGCGCTGTACGCCGTGAACGCGCTGGTCACGCTGGCCAACCTGCTGCTGCTGGCCGCGCTGCTGCGCCGCGTGAACCCGCACGGCAACCCGGCCGCCCCCTTCCTCCTCTTCCACGCCGCCGCGCTCAGCACCTGGGTGTTCGGCTCGGTCCCCGAGTCGTGGCCGTTCAGCGCCACGCTGGTCCTGGGCTACCTCCTCCTGCTCCGGCGAAAGCAGGTGAGCCCGCCGTGGATGGGCGCGCTGCTGGGGGTGGTGATGCTGAACAACGTGTTCCTGGCCGCGCTGGGCGTGCTGCTGGCCGTGGCCCTCTTCGCCGAAACCGGCGGCTGGCGGGGCGCGCGGCGCACGGCGCTGGCGGCCCTCGCGTCGGTGGCTACCTGGGCCGGCGGGCTGGCGTTCCTGTCGCTGTGGGACGCGAGCTTCCGCCCCGACCGCTTCATCCGCTTCACCCTGTGGTTCAAGCAGTTCACGGGGGCCGACCTCCCGCGCACCGACCCGTACGTGTGGAAGTCGGCGGCGACCAACCTGTACGTGAACTCGGTGGCCGGGAGCCAGCCCGACCCCGCGGTGCCGCAGGAGGCGCTGCTCGCCACGCTGCGCGGCGGCGGGCTGGGGCTGGCCGCCACGCTGGCCTGGGTCGCGCTCGCCGCCGCGGCCGCCTTCCTCCTCGCCCGCCAGGCAAGGCGGATGCTGCGGGAGGGCGGCGTGCGCGCGGCGGCGGCGGACGGCGGGGTGCAGGCGGCGCTCTGGTGCGCGGTGATGCTGGGGGTGACGGTGGTGCTCTTCTATCCCAGCGGCTTCCTGTATTCCACGGTGGTGGTGCCGCCGATGGCGGTGGTGCTGTGCCGCGCGCTGGACCTGCGCATGGGGTGGCAGCGGTGGCTGCTGTACGCCACGCTGGCGCTGATGGCGGTGGTGAACCTGGGAGAGGTGCTGCGCTTCCGCGCGGCGCTGATGGCCATGAGCTGAAACCGGAGGCCGAGATGCTGTACGAAGTCCGCGACGGAAAGGTGCAGACGCAGGCGGTGGAATATTCCGTGGCGTACCACTGCAACCTGAAGTGCGCCCACTGCTCGCACATGGCGCCCTTCACCGACAAGACGCTGCCGCCGCTGGAGAGCTTCGCGGCGGACGTGAACCGCCTGTCCACCGCGCTGCACGCGCGCGACATCCGGATGGTGGGCGGCGAGCCGCTGCTGAACCCGCAGATCGTGGAGTTCCTGAAGGCCGCGCGCGCCAGCGGGATCGCCGACACGGTGATGGTCACCACCAACGGGCTGCTGCTGAACAGCATGAAGGACGAGTTCTGGGAGAACGTCGACTTCATCTGGCTGAGCCAGTACCCCGGGGCCAGCCCCAGGGACAGGATGCTGGAGCGCTTCCGGGCGAAGGCGGCCGAGAGCAACACCCGCTTCGACGTGGACCCCACCTTCTTCTTCCGCGCCACCATCACCACCGAGCCGCACCCGGCCGACTGGGTCACGCGGATGATCTACCGCACCTGCGAGAGCGCGCACCGCTTCCACTGCCACATGATCCACGAGGGGCGGCTGTTCAAGTGCGCCTGCCCGCCGTTCATGCCGGGGTACCTGGCGCGCATGGGGCGCGGCGGCTACGACGCCTCGGTGGACGCCTGCCCGATCCACGACGACGGCGACCTGCTGGAGCGGCTGAAGGCGTACCTGTTCAGCGGCGAGCCGCTGCAGGCGTGCCGCAACTGCCTGGGCTACGTGGGGAGCTGGCAGAAGCACCGCTTCCTGGAGAAGGAGGTGGTGGCGCACCCCGAGCGCGAGCGCATCGCCCGCGGCACGCACCTGGACCGGCGCCGCTTCGCGCAGGCCGCCGCGCTGTACTACGCCCGCCGCACGCGCGAGAAGCTGGCCGGCACGCGCGAGTGGTAGCTCCCCCGCGCGGCGCGAGACCAGAGAGGGAGCCCGGCGAGCCGGGGCGGGGCGGTGAGGGATCGGCGCGGGACTGCCGATCCCTCCTGGCCCTCGCGTCTCCGCTGGCGCCGGACTGCTACAACTTCGTTGCGTTCGCCGCGCTGTCACGGTAAAGATGAGGCATCGTCTGCGACATCTCCCCTTGTCCGCGGCTGCGCGCCGGCACCCGCCGGCCCGGTTCCCGGTGCCTCCCCGCATTCCGTCCGTGCCGTTGATGAACCGCTCCCTCGCTTCCCGGCTGGTGCGCGGCGCGGCTTTGGCCGTGGCGTACCTTGCCGCCGCCCGCCTGAGCCGGCTGTGCGTTCCGCCCGACGCCACCTCGGCGGCGCTGTGGGTGCCCGGCGGCGTGTCGATGGCCGGCCTGCTGCTGCTGGGGCCGTGCTACTGGCCCGCGCTGGCCGCCGGCGTGTTCGCCACCCAGGTGAGCCTGGGCGCGGCGCCGGTGTCCGCAGCGGTCTCGGGGGTGCTGCGCGCACTGGTCTGGGCGGCGGCGGCGTGGGTGCTGCTGCGCCGGCTGCGGGTGCGGCGCGGGCTCCCGCGCGTGCACGACGTGCTGGCCTTCGGGGCCGTGGGCGGGGCCGCGGCGCTGGTGGTGGGGTTCGCCGGGTGGTTGGCGGTGGGGCGGCAGGTGCGGGGCGGGGGGCACGCCGCCGAATGGGCGGCGGGGACGATGGCGGGGGTGCTGGTGCTGGCGCCCGCGCTGCTGGCCTGGCGCACCCGCGAGCGGCCGGCGCCCCCCGGGCGGGGGTGGGAGATGGCGGCGATGCTGGTGCTGGCGGCCGTCACCGGCGAGCTGCTCTTTGGCCCCGGCCAGTACGGCGCGGCCGAGCTTCCGCTGACCTACGCGGTGTTCCCGCTGATCGTGTGGGCGGCCATGCGGCTGGGCACCCGCGGCGCGGCGTCGCTGTCGCTGGTGTTCGGCGCGGTGGCGATGGCGCGGGTGGCCCAGGGCGTTCCGCTCCCCTTCCAGCGCCAGAACCCCGAGCACGCGCTGCTGGCGGTGCAGCAGTACCTCTCGCTGGTGGCGCTGGGCGGGCTGCTGCTGGCCGGGCTCACCGGCGACCGGCGCCGGGCGCTGGCCCGCGAGCGCCGCGCGCGGCGGCAGGCCGAGCGCGTGGCGCGCCGGCAGGCGTTCCTGGCCGGGCTGGGCCCCGTGCTCTCCGGCTCGCTGGAGTACGCCCCCACCATGGCGGCGGTGGCGCGGCTGTGCGTGCCGGAGCTGGGCGACGGCTGCATCGTGGACGAGCTGCGCGACGACGGCACGGTGGGGGAGGTGGCCACGCTGCACCGGCACGAGCCGCTGGCGGCGTCGCTCCAGGCGCTGCGGCGCGCCTATCCGCCGGCGCTCAACCCCAACAGCCGGGTGGCCGAGGTGTGCCGCACGCGCCTCCCGCTGCTGGTGCGCGACGCCGGCGCGGGGTTCATCCGCGCCCTTGCCGTGGACGCGGCGCACGAACGGCTGCTGCGGGCGCTGGAGCCGCGATCGCTGCTGTTCGTGCCGATGGTGGCCGGCGACCGGGTGGAGGGGGTGATCACCCTGCTGCGCACCGGGGCCGGCGCGGCGCCGTACGGCCCGGCCGACCTGGCGCTGGCGCGCGAGGTGGCCGCGCGCGCCGCGCTGTACCTGCAGAACGCGCGGCTGTACCGCGGCGCCCGCGCCGAGTCGCTGGTGCGCAAGCGCGTGGTGTCGATGGTGGCGCACGAGGTGCGCAGCCCGCTCGCCTCCATCCTGCTCAACGCCGGGGCCGTGCTCGACGGCTCGCTCCCCACCCAGGGCGAGGCCGGGCGCAAGCCGCTGCGCTCCATCATCGTGTCGGCCGAGCAGCTGTCGCGCCTGGTGCAGGACCTGGCCGACGTCACGCGGCTGGAGGCGGGAGACCTGACCGTGGAGTCGAGGCTCTTCTCGCCCCGCGCGCTGGTGAACGAGGCGCGGCTGATGCTGGAGCCGCTGGCCGCGTCGGCGGGGATCCGCTCGGAGTGGGTGGTGGCGGGCGAGCCCGGCGCCGTGCGCGGCGACCGCGAGCGCGTGCTGCAGGTGCTCAGCAACCTGGTGGCCAACGCGCGGCGGCACACCCCCCGTGACGGGTGCATCCGGGTGCGCGTGGAGCCGCTGCACGGCGAAGCGCGCTTCGAGGTGGCCGACACCGGCACGGGGATCGACCCGGTGCGCCTGGAAACGCTGCTGGCGCCGCTGTGGAGCGACACCTCCCGCGGCCGCGGGATGGGGCTCCCTCTCTCTCGCGCCATCGTGGAGGCGCAGGGCGGCCGGTTGTGGGCCGAGAGCCGCCCCGGCGAGGGGAGCCGCTTCTTCTTCACCCTCCCCCTGGCCGAAGCGCCGACGCCCGCGCCGGCCCTCCCCTTCGCGGCGATCCGACACCCGGTCGCGCCGTAGCGGCGTCTCCCCCCGCCCGCGCTCGCCCGAAGCGAACGTGCACGCCCCGCCAGAACCAGGTAAGGTCTTTCAGGTTCATCGCGGATTTAGATGCAGCAGGTCTCCTGCTCGCTCGCACCGATCCCATCGACGAGTGGCTGCAGGCGGCGCTCGCGCTGAGTATCGAAAGTTTGGTTCTTCGTCGATTTAGTTGCAACGTGATCGCACCGGAGCTCACCGACGAGTGGCTGCAGGCTCGGAATGCGCTGAGTATCGAAATTTCTTTCAGGAACACCCGCCTCCGTCGTTCGCCCCGTCGTCTGCGCCTGCAGGCTTCGTTCACTGCGTCATCGGGGGGATCGAGCCCTCCCGGTCCTCCGTGCGTCTCCGCAGCCTTCGTGGATACGGCGAATGACCGCCTTCCAGCCATCGATGCGGGGGACGTGCACGACAACCAGACTCGCCTCGTGATCCCCTGATCGATCCGTTGAGACAGCCGGCCTTCCGCGAGCGGCCGCCGGAGCGAGGGGGGTCTCTCCAAAAAAATTTCGATACTCAGCGCGAGCGCCACCTGCAGCGACTCGTCGATCGGATCGGCGCGAGCAGGAGACCTGCTGCAACGAAATCCGCGATGAACCCCAAATTTCGATACTCAGCGCATTCCGAGCCTGCAGCCACTCGTCGACGAACTCCGGTGCGATCAGATTGCAACTAGATCGACGAAGAATCGTATTTCATCACTTCGAAAAGAACCCTACGACGTCATCCTGACGGAGCCTAAGCGACTGAAGGATCTATACTTAACCTCACGCTCCGGCTGGGATGACGAGCGATCCCCCATCAACGAAGCGAACCTGGTCTGACGCCAGTTCCCGGGCAGCGGCAAGATGGCGAGACGCTCCCGGCCGCGTGTACGGCGCGGCGGAAGGCGGGCACACGAAGGCCGCGGAGATCCCGATATCTCCGCGGCCTTCGGATTCGTCCCCGTCCCGCTGCGCGCCGTCTCAGCCCCGTCCCCGCGCGTGCCGCCGCCGGTGCCGGTCAGGCCGGCTGCGGCTGCGGGAGGATGGCGGCGTGCACGGGGATGGAGGAACCCACCGGCGCCGGCGGCCACACGGGGTAGGGGTGCACGTCGGCCGGATCGTGCTCGGCCTCGGCCCAGGCCACGCACACCAGCTCGGTGCCGCCGTGGTTCACCACCGCGTGCGCCAGCCCCGGCGGCACGTACACGCTGCGCGGTTCGGCGGCGCTCACGGCCACGGCCATCCGGCGGGCGCTGCCGGGGTCCACGATCTCCACCGTCCCCTCCCCCTGCACCACGCTGAACCACTCGCCCATGCGGCTGTGGTAATGGTTTCCCTTGGCCTCGCCGGGGCGGGCGCTGGTCACGTACACCTCGCCGCGCGGGGGGTGGCCGTCGCACTCGGTGGAGGTGAGCACCTTCTGCAGGTACCCGCGCGTGTCCTGGTGCCGGGGCTGGGTGAGGACGCGCACCTGCTCCAGCGCGCCGCCCGGCCGCCCCTGCCGCGGAAAGCGCGGGTGCGTGGCGGGCGGCGCGTGCCCGGCCGGCGCGCCCGAGGCGGCCAGCGAGCGGCGCCAGGCGCGCAGCGGCGCCCCCGCCCGGTAGCGCGCGATGTTGCGCAGGAACTCGAGCACGGTGTGGTGCCGCACGTGGCTCACCCCGGCGCTGCGGGCGTACCCCTCCACGTCGATCTCGATCACCCGCAGCCCCAGCTCGTGCGCCTTGATGATCAGCTCGGGGTCCAGGAACCAGTCGTCCGACACCAGCCGCATCCGCTCCAGGCTGGCGCGCGAGAAGATCTTGGGGCTCCCGTTCACGTCGAGCGCGCCCAGCCAGCCGAAGGTGCCCAGCAGCAGCAGGTTGTAGTTCACCGACACCAGCTTGCGCTTCCAGCTGTCCTGCCGGAAGCGGCGCCGCACCTTCGCCAGCACCCGCTCCTCGCGCCCCTCCATCAGGCGGTAGGTGCGCACCACGTCCTCGGGGGCCACCTGGCCGTCGGCGCACAGGTACCCCACCAGCGGCGCGGTGCAGCGCTCCAGCCCCGCGCGGATGCCGTGGCCGTAGCCGCGGTTCACCGGCACGGCCACCTTCACCACCGGCAGCCCCCGCTCCCGCAGCGCGTCGATGATCCGGCCGGTGGAGTCGGTGGAGCCGTTGTCCACCAGCACCAGCTCCAGCCGCACCCCCTCTTCCACGAACGCGTCGTGCAGCGCCAGGGCGTTGGCCGCCAGGCACGCCTCCTCGTTGTAGCAGGGAAGCACCAGCGACAGGTGGGGGGCGCGCCCGCTCAAACCGGGGTCCCGCGGCGGCTCTCCGCCTGCAGCGCCATCTCGATTCCCTCGCGCACCGTGGTCTGGGGCACCCATCCGAGTGTCTCCTGAAGCAGGGTGATGCTGGCGGGGCCCTGGTGCATCTCGGCGGCGGCGGCCACCTCGCCAAAACGCAGGAGCGCCGGGTCCATCCCGGCGGCGTCGGCCACCGCCAGGGCAAAGTCGCGGACCGAGGTGGCCACGCCGGTGGCCACGTTCACCACCTCGGGGACCCGCTCGGCCATGGCCAGCCGCAGCAGCGCCTCGGCCGCGTCGCCGGCCCAGGTGAAGTCGCGCGTCTGCGTTCCCGCCGAGAGCGGAACCGGGAGGCCGGCGGCGGCCGCGCGCAGCAGGGTGGGGAGGACGCGGTGCGGGTGCTCGCCCGGGCCGTACACGGTGAACAGCCGCGCCGTGACCGCGGCCAACCCGGTGCCGTGGCGCACGCGGCACACGCGCAGCGTCCCCTCCAGCTTGTCGGCGGCGTAGCGGGTGCGCGGGCGGGGGGGCGTGGCCTCGCGCACCACCCCGTCCACGGGGCCGTACTCGAACGCCGACCCGGCGTGCACCAGCCGCTGGCCGGGCCACCCCTCGTCGGCGGGGAGCGCGGCCAGCGCGATCGCCGCCTCCACGGGGAGCGAGGTGTTCAGCCGCCGGTCCAGCGCGGGGTCGCGCTCGGCGGCGTCCACGCCGTAGCCGGCCAGGTTGATCACCACCGTGGGGCGCAGCGCCTCCACCACCTGCGCCAGGCTGCGCGGGCGCGTCAGGTCGGCCACTACGTGCCGCCCGGGGAGGGGCACCGCCTCCAGCCGGGCGCGGCTGCGCCCCAGCGCGAAGACCTCGGCGCCGCCGCGGGCCAGCAGCTTCCAGGTCCAGCGGCCCAGGAAGCCCGTGGCCCCCGTCACCAGCACACGCACGCCGGCAAAGGCGCCGAGCGGCGCGTCGCCGGAACCGGGATCGAAGGGAGGCGGGTGGCGCCAGCCTGCAGTGTCCATGATCAGCGGTGGGATGTAAGCGGAAGAGCGGGGCACGGCGGCTGTTCCAGTCAAGAACTTCGCCCATGCCAGGGGCCGGGATTTTCCCGGCGCCGCAACGGTTTGCCCATTCCCGCCTGTTCCCGGCCGGCGACAGGCGATGCGCGGGCGCAACACTCCGCGGCCGTGGCGGGCCGCGGCCGCGCAGTGGCGGCGCGGGTCCGGGCGGGGCACGCACGTTGCCCCCCGCCGCTCCGTCCGCTTCCCTCGCGCGGCGCGCTCGCCGGCGCTCCCACCGGGTGCCGCCATTTCTCCCTCTCGCCGATTCACCACGCCCATGTGCGGACTCGCCGGCTTCCTGGACGCCCGCCCGCGCCCGGCCGCCGTGCTGGAGCGGGAGGCCGCCGCCATGGCCGCCACCCTGGCCCACCGCGGCCCCGACCACGCGGGGGCGTGGGCCGACGGCGGCGCCGGCGTGGCGCTGGGCTTCCGCCGGCTCGCCATCGTGGACCTGTCGCCCGACGGCCACCAGCCGATGCGCTCGGCCGGCGGGCGCTTCGTGATCGCCTTCAACGGCGAGGTCTACAACCACGTGGAGCTGCGGCGCGAGCTGGAGCGCGCGGGTGCGCGCTTTCGCGGGCACTCCGACACCGAGGTGATGCTGGCGGCGTTCGAGCGCTGGGGGGTGGAGCCGGCGGTGCGCCGCTTCGTGGGGATGTTCGCCTTCGCGCTCTGGGACGCGGTCGGCCGCCGCCTGCACCTGTGCCGCGACCGGATGGGGATCAAGCCGCTCTTCATCCACCAGCGCGCGGGGCGGGTCTCCTTCGCCAGCGAGCTGAAGGCGCTGCGGGCCGATCCCGGGTTCGCCGCCGGCGTGGACCGCGGCGCGCTCGCCGCGTACCTGCGCCACCTGTACGTCCCCGCGCCGCGCTCGATCCTGGAGGGCGTGACCAAGCTCCCGCCGGGGACGATCCTGACGGTGGAGCGCGCGGACGGGCCCCTCCCCGCGCCGGTGCCCTACTGGTCGGCCGGGGAGGCGGCGCTGCGGGGGGCCGCCGACCCCTTCGATGGCGGGGACGACGAGGCCGAGGCGGCGTGCGCGGCGGTGCTGGACGATGCCGTGCGGCTGCGCATGCGCGCCGACGTGCCGGTGGGCGCCTTCCTCTCGGGGGGGATCGACTCGTCGCTGGTGACGGCGCTGATGCGGGCGCACGCCGCGCGGCCGGTGCGCACCTTCACCATCGCCTTCGACCACGCCGGGCACGACGAGTCGGCGCACGCGGCGGCGGTGGCGCGGCACCTGGGGACCGACCACCTCTGCCTTCCCGTGTCGGGTGATGACGCGCTGGCGGTGATCCCCGGGCTCGCGGAGATGTTCGACGAGCCGCTGGCCGACCCGTCGCAGATCCCCACCTGGCTGGTCAGCCGGCTGGCGCGCGGGCACGTGACGGTGGCGCTCTCGGGCGACGGCGGCGACGAGCTGTTCAGCGGCTACACCCGCTACCTGCGCGGCGAGGCGGCGCTGCGCAACGCCGCCCGCGCGCCGCGGATGGTGCGCCGCGCGGCCGCCGCGGCGGTGAGTGCCGTCCCCACCGCCGCGTGGGACGGCGGCGCGCGGCTGCTGTCGCCCGTCATCCCGCCCCTGCGCCGCGTTCGCCTGGCGGGCGACCGGCTGCACAAGCTGGCGGAGCTGATGCGGCATTCCGGCGGGGCCGCGATGTATCGCTCGCTGGTGTCGCAGTGGCCCGACCCCGCCCGCCTGGTGGCCGGCGCCGCCGAGGCGCCCGACGGGATCGCGCGGGTGATGTCGGCCCCCGGGCCGCTGGCGCCGATGGAGCGGATGATGCTGGCCGACCAGCTCGGCTACCTCCCCGACGACCTGCTGGCCAAGGTGGACCGCGCCAGCATGGCCGTGGGGCTGGAGGCGCGCGTGCCGCTGCTGGACCACCGCGTGGTGGAGCTGGCGTGGCGGCTGCCGCGGCGGCTGCGGGTGCGCGGCGGCGAGGGGAAGTGGCTCCTCCGCCGCGTGCTGGGCCGGCACGTCCCCCGCGCGCTGGTGGACCGCCCCAAGGTGGGCTTCACCGTGCCGGTGGAGGCGTGGCTGCGCGGCCCCCTGCGCGGCTGGGCCGAGGACCTGCTGGCCGAGGATGCGCTGCGCCGCGGCGGGCTGATCGACCCCGCGCCGGTGCGGGCGGAGTGGCGTGCCTTCCTGTCCGGCCGCGGGCGCGGCGCGCTGGCCCTCTGGGCGGTGCTCACCTTTCAGGCGTGGCAGGCGCGGTGGATGGCGCCTGCGCGGGCGGGAGGATGAAGGCGATGCGGATCGTGTACCTGTGGGACGCCGACTACCCGTGGGACGTGCGCGCCGAGAAGGTGTGCGCGGCGCTGTCGGCCGCCGGCCACCACGTGCACCTGGCCGCCCGCAACCGCGCGCGCCTGGCCCCGCGCGAGCGCCGGCCCGAGGCCACCGTGCACCGCATGCCGCCGCTGGCCGGGGTGGGCGCGCGGATGGACGCGCTCCTCTCCTTCCCCGCCTTCTTCAACCCGCGCTGGCTGCGCCACCTGGCGCGCGTCGCCGACCACGCGCGGGCCGAGGCCATCGTGGTGCGCGACCTGCCGCTGGCGCCCACGGCGCTGCGCGTCGGCGGGGCGCGCGGGGTGCCGGTGGTGCTCGACATGGCCGAGAACTACCCCGCCATGCTGCGCGAGACCTGGGATGCCGGCCGCGCGCGCCCCCTGGACCTGCTGGCCCGCAACCCGCGCCTGGCGGCGATGGTGGAGCGGGCCGTGCTGCCGCGGATGGACCGCGTGCTGGTGGTGGTGGAAGAATCGGCCGAGCGGGTGAAGGTGCTGGGGGTAGACCCGGCGCGCGTCACGGTGGTGGGCAACACGCCGCCGCGCGCCCGCGCCCGGGACCCGCGGCCGCGGAAGGCCGAGCCCGGGGCGCCTCTGGAGCTGGTGTACCTGGGGCTGATGGAGATCCACCGCGGCGTGGGCGACCTGCTCGACGCCGTGGCCCTGCTGCGCCGGCGCTCCTTCCCGGTGCGGCTGCGGATGGTGGGCGACGGGCGCGACCTGCCGCTCTTCCGCGCGCGGGCGGAAGGGCTGGGGCTGGGCGCCGACGCGGTGGAGTGGCTGGGCCGCGTGCCGCACGCCGACGCGCTGCGGATGGTGGCCGGCGCCGACGTGGGCGTGGTGCCGCACCGCGCCGACGATTCGTGGAACAGCACCATCCCCAACAAGCTGTTCGACTACATGGCCGCCGGACTCCCCGTGGCCAGCAGCGACGCCGCGCCCGCCGCCCGCGTGGTGCGCGAGACCGGCGCCGGCGTGGTGTTCTCCTCCGGCGCCCCCCCGGCCCTGGCCGACGCCGTCGCCGCGCTCGCCGACCCCGCCCTTCGCGCGCGCATGGGCGAGGCGGGGCGCCGCGCCGTGCTCCGCGAGTACAACTGGGAGCGCGACACCGCGCGCCTCCTGGCAGCGGTCGAGAGCGTCGCCGCCGCTGGCCCCGCGTCCGCGCCG
>DASSJS010000141.1:0-2474 GCA_035691085.1 Longimicrobium sp. | reverse complement strand
GGGCGGGGGAGCCGTGGGACACACCGCTGGTGAGCGTGCTGATTCCCGCGCGCAACGAGGCGGCCAACCTGCGCGCCAACCTTCCCGCGCTCCTCGCCAGCGACTATCCGCGCCTGGAGATCGTGGTGCTGGACGACCGCTCGGGAGATGAAACCGCGTCCGTCACCGAGGATTTCGCGCGCGCCGACCCACGGCTGCGGGTGATGCGGGGCGCGGCGCTGCCGGATGGGTGGCTGGGGAAGAACTGGGCGTGCCACCAGCTCTCCGGCCAGGCGCGCGGCACCGTGCTGCTGTTCTGCGACGCCGACGTCACCGCCGGCCCGCGCGCCGTCACCCGCACCGTCGCCCGGATGCAGCGGGACGGGGCGGATGCCATGACCGCGCTGCCGCGCCACCGCTTCGGCACCTGGGCCGAGGCCGCGGTGGTGCCGCTGATCGCGCAGCTCCCCGTGGCCGCCACGCTGCCGCTGGCGCTGGTGCCGCGCACCGCCGCGCCGTCGCTGTCGATGGCGAACGGGCAGTGGTTGGCCTTGACTCGTGACGCGTACAACCGCACCGGCGGCCACGCGGCCGTCCGCGCGCGGGTGCTGGAAGACGTGCACCTGGGCCGCGCCGTCAAGCGCGCCGGCCTGCGCCTGACCGCCGCCGTGGCGACGGAAGACCTGTCGGTGCGGATGTACCACGGCTGGGCGGAGGTGCGCCGCGGCTTCGGGAAGAACGTCTACGCGCTGCTGGGCGGACGGCCCGCGTCGTTCGCGGCCGGCATCCTAATCTTTCTGCTCGCTGCGGTGTATCCCTGGATTACGGTGTTTCGCGGCACCGTGCTGGCCCTTGCCCCGCTGGCGCTGCTGATGGGTGTGCGGATCGCCGCGGCGCTGCTCTTCCGCCACGATTGGCGCGCGGTGCTGCTGCACCCCCTGGGCGCGCTGATGGCCCTGTCCGTCGCCGTTGCGTCGTTCCGCACCCGCGGCAGGGTGGAATGGCGGGGGCGGAGCGTCGCGATCGGCGGGGTCCGCACCGATGCCGGGTGACACCGGCAAGAGGCTTTGACAGCAACTGCGGACGCGCGCCGATGCTCGAGCGGGAGTCCGCGAAGGCGGACTTCGGGCCGTTGTTGCCGCGATTTCAATCGCCCCTGGACCGCCGTTCGCCGTGCCTCATCGCACCTGTGGGCCAAGACGGTTCTGTGCGAACGATGTCGATCAACCTTCGTGACGAAGATTTCCAGACCCGGATGGCAGACGCAGACGAAGTGGTGGTGCTGGTCGACGAGCGCGACCACGAGGTGGGGGTGGCGCCCAAGCTGCAGGCGCACGAGCGCGGGCAGTTGCACCGCGCGTTCAGCGTGTTCGTGCTCAACGCCCGCCGCCAGGTGCTGCTGCAGCGCCGCGCCGACGGCAAGTACCACTCGGGCGGGCTGTGGACCAACACCGCGTGCGGCCATCCGCGCCCCGGCGAGCCCGTTGCCGCCGCCGCCCGCCGCCGCCTGCGCGAGGAGATGGGCTTCGACTGCGCGCTGATCCCCGCCGGCACCTTCATCTACCGCGCCCAGGTGGGCGAGCTGGTGGAGCACGAGCTCGACCACCTCTTCCACGGCCGCCACGACGCCGCCCCGCACCCCGACCCCGCCGAGGTGGGCGCGTGGTGCTGGGTGGACGCCGGCGCCGCGCTGAGCGACGCGCGCGAGCATCCCGAGCGCTACACCCCCTGGTTCGCCCTGGCGCTCGCCGGGCTGATCGACGCCGGCGGGCTGGAGCGCGCGGCGTAGGCAGACTTTCCAGTGCCATCAGGGCAATGGAGCCGGCGGATCTCTTTCCGCTGGCTCTGTTCGCATCTCCGGGGACTGGTTTGGCCCGGCAGCTGGCGCGCGCGAACAGGCCCGCGGGCGGAGCGCCGGCGGGCCTGCGATGCGTTCGTGAGAATCGACCGTCGCCGGCGGGCGAGGGCGATCTCCGCCGGGTCAGCCCGGGGCGACCTCCACCTCGTCCAGCAGGCTGGAGTGGACGAAGCCCTGGTCGTTCACGCGCTTGGCCCACTGGTTGTTGCCGTGCACCGATTCGCCCTGCACCATCCCCTCGATCTCGATCACGTCGCCGGTGTTGAGCTTGGACTTGGGGTCCTCGGCGCGGCTGGCGCTGCGGCGCACGCTGGCGTCGTCGGTGTTCACGCGCATCAGCGTGCCGCGCGAGGCGGCGGGGTACAGCTTCGCGATGAAGGCGCGCAGCTCCGGGTCGGTGAAGCCCGTCGGGTCCTGGTGCAGGGGTGACGGTTCGCGCACCCATCGGTGCGCCACCACCCGCTCGCGCAAGATGCCGTGCTTCTCGATCAAATGCTGAGTCCGGTCTAATAAGTCACGATCTCCAGTTCGGCTCCCGATGGAGCAAGAAAGCGGCTTTCGAGAATGCGCTCAGACGCACGAGCTCGACCTCGGGATACATCGAAGTACCCCCCGAAAAGGGGGTCCGACTCGGCTT
>DASSJS010000140.1:0-17041 GCA_035691085.1 Longimicrobium sp. | reverse complement strand
GTCCGCGGGCGCGTGCTGGATCGCCGCTTCGCCGGGGCGCAGTCGTTCTACCGCGTTGCCGTGGAGGGCGGCCCGGAGCTGCTGGTGCAGGGCGGCGCGGCCGACGCGGCGGATGGCGAAGAGGTGGGGATCGCCCCCGCGCCCGGCGCGAACGTGCTGGCGTTCGCGCCGGAGGCGTAACGCCGCGGGCAACGGATCGATGACGCGTGGGAGCCGCGGGTGCGGCTCCCACGCTGCCGTTCACGCGCAGCCCGGCTCTTCGATGGTGGGGTTCGGGCACAGATCGCAGGTGGGATACTGGATCCCGGTCCACTGGCACTCGAAGGTGACGGTCTTGTTCCCGAGCACCGTGCCGCGGAGCGCCTGGGGCGCGGCCCGCGTGGCGAACGACTCGATGGCCAGCTGTTCGAGGTCGAGCTTCAGCTTGGGCATGCTTCACCTCGGGTGTGGGTTGGTGGGGCTCAGCCGAGCGGACAGGTGGTGCCCGCGGGCTGCTGGCCACGCGGGATCGATGCACGTGCCCGTCGATCCGCCGCCGCATCCCGCGCTGCAGTTGTAGCAGGCCGCCTCAACTCTGCTGACAAGCGATCGTGCGTCGGTGCCCGTGTGGCGTTCCAGGCGGATCCTGCTCACAGGCAATCTCCGGGTGCGGGATGGGGCCCAGCAAGGAGCCCCGCCGGGAGGGTGGCTCAGCCCGATCTAGATCGTGCAGAGCGCGATGACGGTGGGGCAGCCGAGTGTGCAGTCGCAGTTGGTCTCGCAGAAAGTCATGCCGGTGGCTGGCGGGCAGTTGCGCGTGGCCAGGGCATGCGCATTCACCGTCCCGCGCGCATCGGCCGGCGCTTCGGCGGGGATGAACGACTCCACGGACAGGGTCTCGAGCTCCAGGCGGATCTTGCGCATCGGGGATGTTCCTCGGTGGGGGAATGGATCCCGGCGGTTTGCCCGCCGGGACACGGATCGGGCGATCACTGGGTGGTGCACGGCCCAACGCTGGGACAGTTGAATGAGCAGTCGCAGTTGGTCTCGCACAGGGTCATACCGGTGCAGCCCCGCGTTCCGAGCGCGTGCGCGTTCACGGTACCGCGCGCATCGGCCGCCGCATCGGCGGGGACGAACGACTCCACGGACAGGGTCTCGAGCTCCAGGCGGATCTTCCGCATCGGGATTCTCCTGTTGGGTGGTGGATGCCGGGCGCGTCTCCCGGCGGCGGGGATCAGACGATCTGGATGGTGCAGGGCGCGATGCTCGGGCAGCCGAGCGTGCAGTCGCAGTTGGTCTCGCAGAAGGTCATGCCCGTGGCCGGAGGGCAGTTGCGCGAGCCGAACCCGTGCGCGTTCACGGTGCCGCGCGCGCCGGCCGGCGCATCGGCGGGAGCGAACGACTCGACGGCAAGGGCATCCGGGTTCAGCGTCAGCTTCTTCATGGTCACTCTCCATGTGGGTTCGCGGCGCCCGGCGTGGGCTCGCGGTTGTCAGGGGATAAGACCCCCCGTGCCCGGCACCCCAAGGTGCCTGGCGCAATACGATCGGTGCTCACCCGCGCGGATGGACGTCTCCCGCCGCTCCGCTCTGGTCCTCACATCGGGTGCAAGCGGCGCATGACGGCGCCTTCGTGCGCATGCCCAGGCGATACGCGGAGGCTCCTGCGTCCATGCGCGGCATCATCACACCCTTGCAGGCGAGATGACGTGGGCAACGGCTCTCGGTGATGTGGTGGTTACAGACCGAATATGATGCGGTTACGGCCAGGCGACAAGTGTTTGTACGGCCACGCTCCTTGCCAGGAACGTGGCCGTGATCACGATCGACGAGGTCGCCTCACCGCACCGGGGCGCGGGCAGCGACGAAGCGGGACAAGGCCGTCCGGCCTCGCCCGCACGACGGGCGCTACTGCTCGGGCACCGGCAGGCACTCCGATGCGTACGGATCGCAGGTCCAGCCGACGCGCGTGGGAGTGTAGCACCCGCAGGTGTAGCCGCACGTGTAGCCACAGGTCGCCGCGGCGGTGGGCGCCGGTCCGCACGGGTCGATGCTCAGGTCCGGCTCGCAGGGGCAGTCCGACTGCCAGGTTTCGTGGGCGCGCACCGTTCCCGTTTCGGCGGCCGGTTCGCGCGGCGTGAAGCTCTCCACGCGCAGCGAGTCCACATCCAGGCGAAGTTTCTTCATGGCGTTTTCCTGATGGCGAGGGGGAGAAGGCGTCTAGCAGAGGTCCACGTCGGTGTCGTTGCCGCAGGTGCCGCAGGCGATGTACGTGATGATGCAGGTGCCTCCGCACGATTCGATGTCGCAGCTGTACGCGTGGTTCAAGGTTTCCACGTAGTGCGCCACCACGGTTCCCTCGCCCGATCCCGCCCTGGCCTGGGGGCTGAACGTCTCTACCCGCAGCTCATCGATGTCCAGCTTCATCTTGCGCACGATGGCCTCCGATGGGTTGATTGGATCGCCCACAATGGACACGACGGTCCGGCGAATGGGACCCGTGGGCGCATCTTTTACTGACGCAAGATGATGGTATCTCCCGTGAACGGCAACCGTGGCGTGGGTTCGGCGGCGGGTGCCCGGCAGAGGCGGTCCCCCGGGATCGCGGTGCTCGCGGCCGGCGTCTTGATCGTGCTGATCTGGCTGGTGCTGTATCCCAACCTGTTCGTGGTGGGCGACAGCTTCATGGATGCGGGGAAGGCCACCGGGCGGCACTACGCGCGCTTCTTCGGGAGCGCGGCGGAGCTGCGGGCGCTGTGGAACAGCGTGTGGATCTCGCTGGCCAGCGTGGCGCTCTCCGCGCTGATCGGCGTGCCGCTGGCCTTCCTCTTCGCGCGGCGGGACTTTCCCGGCCGGCGGCTGCTGGGCGGGCTGGCCAGCATGCCGGTGCTGCTGCCGCCGCTGGTGGGCACCATCGCCTTCGAGTTCCTGTACGGCGACTCGGGGTTCCTGACCCGGGGCATCCAGGCGCTGCTGGGGATGGGCCACGCCCCCTGGCACATGAGCGGCGCGTGGGCGGTGCTGCTGGTGCACGCCTACACGATGTACGTCTACTTCTACATGTTCGTCTCCGCCGGGCTGGCGCGGCTCGATTCCGGCTACGCCGAGGCCGCCGCCGCGCTGGGCGCAAACCCGTGGACCACGCTCCGGCGGGTGACGCTGCCCATGCTGGGCCCGGCGCTCGGCGGCGCGTCGCTGCTGGTGTTCATGACCTCGATGGCGTCGTTCAGCGCGCCGTACATCTACAACTTTCGCGTGCTCACCACGCAGGTCTACTCCAGCAGGGTGAACGGCGAAGGCGGGCTGGTGGCCGTGGAATCGGTGATCCTGGCGCTGGTCTCATTCGCCTTCCTGATCCCCCTGCAGCGCTACGAGTCGGCGCGCGAGTACACCGGCGCGTCCAAGGGGCTGGGCGCCGTCACGCGCGAGCGCTCGGGGCGGGGGTGGCTGCTCACGCTGGCGGGAACGATTTTCGTCATCTTCCTCCTCCTTCCGCACCTCACCGTGCTGCTGGTCTCCTTCGTTCCCGAGGGGACGTGGACCACGGAGATCCTTCCGCCGGTGTACAGCGCCGAGCCGTACCGGCGGATGTTCTCCGAGGCCGAGCAGCTGCGCCCCGTGCTCAACTCGCTGCGGATGGCCACGGTCGCGACGGTGGCGAACGTCGCCTTCGCCTTCGCGGCGGCGTACCTGCTGGCGCGGACGCGGGTGCGCGGAAAGGGCGTGGTGAACGCGCTGGTCACGCTGCCGTGGGCGCTGCCGGGAACGGTGCTCGCGGTCGCACTGGCTTCCACGTTCAGCGTCAATCGTCCGCTCGCTGGCCGCTTCGTGCTGGTGGGGACCTTCGCCATCCTCCCGCTGGCGTACTTCATCCGCAACATCCCGCTGGTCACCCGCGCCGCGCTCTCGTCCTTCCGCCAGCTCGATCCGTCGCTGGAGGAAGCCTCCGCCTCGCTGGGCGCCGGGCCGGCCACGACGATGCGGCGCGTGGTGCTGCCGCTGGTGCTGCCGGGGCTGATGGCGGGGGCGCTGCTGGCCTTCGTCACCGCGCTGGGCGAGTTCGTCGCCTCCATCCTGCTGTACACCAACCGCACCCGCCCCATCAGCATGGAGATGCTGTCGCAGCTGCGCGCCTTCGACTTCGGCGGCGCCAGCGCGTACGGCGTGCTGCTGATCATCCTGGTCGCGCTGGTGTTCGCGACGGGCTACCGCAACGTGGTGGAGGGGGGATAACGCCAGGGTCTACCGCGACTTCGGGCGATTGAAATCGCGGCAACGACTACGCGGACTCCGCCTTCGCGGACTACCTGCACCGGCTCGGCCGCAGCGACGGTACGCGAAAGAAGCCCCGCGGTTCTCCCCTCCCCCGCGAAGCGCGGGGAGGGGCGGGGGAGGGGGTCGCCGCGGCCGCGCAGGTCCATCTTCTCAGCCCGCCAGCCGAGCCCACGTTCGACGTCGCCGCGCGAAGCGCCTCTCGGGTCCCTCTCCCAAGTTGTTTTTGGGAGAGGGACTTGGCGCTTCTGGACGCGACGCAGTCGCGCCGGAAACGCCAGGGTGAGGACCCCCGCGGCGCCGGCGTGCGTCCCGATCCGCCCCGCTCGCGCGTCCTCTCCTGTGATCCCATCTCCCATCGGTTTCGCTGTCGGCCGCCGTGGCGCGGGGGATGCGGCAACGCACGGGTGGACCTTTCGCCATCGACCGGATGATTCACAGAACGCTGCTTGCCCTGGCCCTGCTCGCGTCCGCCGCGCCCTTGCCGCTCGCACGGGCGCAGGCCGCGCTCGCCACGCTGCAGCAGCCCGTGCCCCGCGCCGACTCGGTGCGGGCGCTGCGGAGCGCGCGGTCGGCGCAGGCGGCGTTCGAGCGCGTGCGCTTTCAGCACCTGGACTGGACCGACGACAGCGGCGGGGGATGGAGCTGCGACGAGCGGATCGGGCGCTTCTGCATCTGGCACAACGACACCGAGGAGGACTGGCGCGCCCCGCCCGACCACCGCGACGTGGCCATCGCCCGTGACACGCTGATCGCCGCGCTGTCCCGCGCCGCCGCGCTCACCCCCGGTGACGCGTGGGTGGCCGGCCAGCGCGTCCGCTACCTGGTCGAATCGCGCCGCACGGCCGACGCGGTGCGCGCCGCCCGCGAATGCCGCGCGGAAGCATGGTGGTGCCGCGCGCTGGAGGGGTATGCGCTGCACTACGCGCGAGACTATCCCGCCGCCGAGCAGGCGTTCACCGCCGCGCTCGCCGCCATGCCCACCGCCGAGCGCCGCGAGTGGGACGAGCTGAGCCCCGTGCTGGTGGACGCCGACGCGCGCGCCCTGCGGCGGATGGATGCCGCCACGCGCGAGGCCACGCTGCGGCGCCTGTGGTGGCTGGCCGACCCCTTCTGGATGGACGCGGGGAACGACCGCCGCACCGAGCACTTTTCCCGGTTCGTCGCCGACCGCTTCCAGGACCGCGCGCGCACCACCGAGGGGCTGTTCTGGGCCGACGACCTGCGCGAGATCCTGGTGCGCTGGGGCCCGCCGACCGGGTGGGAAAGGGTGCGCCCGCGCTTTCACGAGAGCGGCCGCCCGAGCGTGATCACGCACTACTCGCCCAGCTTCGAGTTCATCCCCGCGCTGCGGATGGCCCGCGACCCGTTCGCCATCCAGGCGGACGAGTGGAAGACCGACGAGAAGAGCGGCCACTCGCTCTACGCGCCGCCCGGCGTCCGCCGGTTCTTCCCGCTTCCGCACCAGGTGGCCGTCTTCCCCCGCGGCGCGAGTGTGGAGGTGGTCGCCGCGTTCGCCATGCCCCCTGATTCGCTCCCTCCGTCGCCCACGCTCGGGGCGGGGCTGGTGCTGGCGCGCGGGCCGGACGCCACGCCGCTGGTGCGCGCGGGCCGCGTCTCGGGCACGCGCGGCGTCTTTCGCGCCACCGCCGCGCCCGAGTCTACGGTGGTGAGCATCGAGGCGCGCGAGGCGGTGAGCGAGCGTGCGGCGCGCGCGCGCTTCGGGATGGACCTGCGGCGGCCGATGGGGAGCGGCGTCACCATCAGCGACGTGCTGCTGCTGGACGTGCCCACCGCCCGCCCCCGCTCGCTGGACGAGGCGGCGTCGATCGCCCGCGGCAGCACCCGTTTCCGCGTGGGCGACCGGCTGGGGCTGTACTGGGAGGTGTATGGGCTGGAAGGGAAGACGGACAGCGTCAGCTTCTCCGTCGCCCTGGCGCGGCGCCCGCCCGGCGGCCTGCGGCGCGCGGCGGAGAGCATCGGCGTGGCACGCGCCGCCTCGCCCGTGCGGCTGCGGTGGGAAGAGGAGGCGCCGGGCGTGGCCATCGCCCCGCGCTCGCTGGGCATCTCCCTCCCGCGCCTCGCCCCGGGCGAGTACGTGCTGGAGGTAGCCATCCGCACCCGCGCCGGCGCCAGCGCCTTCACCCAGCGCGAGATCGAAGTCACGCGGTAGTGGCGGGTGTCACCCATCGGGGCCGGACAGCCAGGACCGGCGGCTGAAGCCGCAGCAACAACGACGAAAAGCCTCACAAACTGCGTGAGGCTTCAACTATGAGCTACACATCTACCGTTGCATTCTACCTCCCCCAGGCTGTTTTGGGGGAGGTCGAAAAACCGTGAACAGCAGTACCGTCTGGGTTTTCGGGTGGGGGCCTCTCGCCCGCGCTCCGCACCAACTTTCACCTCAGCGATGGTCCATCCTCCCGCCCACCTAGTCTCCCGCCGCATTAGCGCGTAGGATTGCACGCATCCACTCTCGCACTTTCGGACTCTCGCACTCTCGCACTCCGCCCGTGGACCTCACCCCGCCCACGCTCGACGGCCGCCACGTGCGCCTGGTTCCGCTCACGCCCGAGCACATCCCCGCGCTGTGGGAAGCGGCGAACGAGGAGGAGATCTGGCGGTGGACGCTGAACCAGATGCACGGCGAGGACGACGTGCGCCGCTACGTTCGCGAGGCGCTGGAGAAGCAGGCCGCGGGCGTCGCCATCCCCTTCGTGACCACCGAGGCCGCCACCGGGCGGGTGATCGGCAGTACGCGCTATCACAACATCGATCACGAGAACCGCCGCGTGGAGATCGGCTACACCTGGATCGCCGGCCCGTGGCGCCGCACGCCGGTGAACACCGAGGCCAAGTACCTGATGCTGCGGTACGCGTTCGAAATGCTCGGCTGCGTGCGCGTGGAACTGCGCACCGACGCGCTCAACACCCGCTCCCGCAACGCCATCCTGCGCATCGGTGCCACGGAGGAAGGAATCCTGCGGAAGCACATGCGCACCGAATCCGGCCGCTTCCGCGACACCGTCTACTTCAGCATCCTGGATGATGAATGGCCCGCGGTGAAGCAGCGCCTGGAAGAACAGCTCGCCCGTCCCTGGACACCCGCCGCATGAACCCGATGCCGCTTCGCCGCTCCGCCGCGTTCCTCGTGGCCGCGCTCGCCGCCTGCACCCCCGCGCCCGCGCTCACGCCGCCCGTCGCGCCCGTCCCGATGCCGGCGCCCGCCGCCGCATCGCCCGAAACAAGGCTGGCCGAGTCGCTCGACGCCATCTTCGCCGACACGATGTTCGCCGGCGCCAACTGGGGCGTGGTGATCCGCTCGGCGCAGACCGGGCGCGTGCTGTACCAGCGCAACGAGGGGAAGATGTTCGTCCCCGCCAGCAACATGAAGCTGGTGACGGGGAGCGTGGCGCTGGAGACGCTGGGGCCGGATTTCGTCTACCGCACACCCGTCGTTGCCACGGGTCCGGTCACCAACGGCGTGCTCCGCGGCGACCTGGTGGTGATCGGCAGCGGCGACCCGACGATCGCGGCCGACTTCCACGGCGGAGACGCGCGCGCCGTCTTCCGCGCGTGGGCCGATTCGCTGCGTGCGCACGGCGTCCGCCGCGTCACCGGCCGCATCATCGGCAACGACGACGTGTTCGACGATGTGCCCTATGGCCGCGGCTGGGCGTGGGACGACATGGCCGACTACTACTCGGCCGAGATCGGCGGGCTGGAGTACAACCTGGGCGTGGTGGGGATCACCGCGGCGGCTGGCGCGTCATCCGGGGCCCCGGCGCGCATCACGCTGGACCCCGACACGCGGTACGTTCGCGTCACCAGCACCGCGCGCACCGTTCCCGGCGCCATGGAGCAGATCGAGGTGACGCGCGCCGACACCGGCAACACCTTCATGGTGGCCGGCCAGATCCCCGCCGACACGGCCGTGGAGCGCAACGACATGTCGGTGCGCAACAACACCGCGTATTTCGTCACCGTGCTGCGGGAGACGCTTCTCGCCTCCGGAATCCGCGTGGACGGCGGGGCGGTGGACCAGGACGCGCTCGCGCCCGCCGTACGTCCGGTGGCGCGAGACACGCTCTTCGTGCAGACCTCGCCGCCACTGCGTGAGATCCTCCCCGGCTTCCTGAAGCCCAGCCAGAACCAAGTCGGCGAGCTGCTACTGAAGACGATGGGCCGCACCCTGCGCGGGCAGGGCACGGCCCAGGCGGGGATTGCCGTGGTGGACAGCGTCACGCGCGCGTGGGGTCTGCCGCCGCGCAAGCTGGCGCAGGCGGACGGCAGCGGCCTGTCGCGCTACAATCTGGTGGCGCCGCAGTTCTTGATCGGCGTGCTGGAGCACATGCGCGGGAGCCCGAACTTCCAGACGTTCTACAACGCGCTCCCCGTGGCCGGCGTGGACGGCACGCTGCGCAGCCGGATGCGCGGCACGCCGCTGCAGGGCAACGTCCACGCGAAGACCGGCACCGTGAGCAACGTCCGCTCGCTCAGCGGCTACATGACCACCGCCGCCGGCGAGCCGATCCTATTCAGCATCATCGTCAACCACCACACCGTCACCTCGCGGGATGCGGACCGGCTGGCGGAGGCAGCGCTGATGCGGGTGTACGGCCTCACGCCGCAGCAGTGACGCTACCGATCCGCATCGAATGGCACCACGACACGGAAGGATGGCAACGCGTGGCCTGATTTACGCCGTCCGGGCAGATCCGCATCGTGCGCATGGCGGACGGCGGATCACGTCCGTACGGCATCGGTGCTGGACCGGAACAGGTACCCGTGGTTCGACCTGTCCGGCACCAACCAGATCGGCACGAGACTCAAGCCACCATGCAGTTCACGCGCGTCACCGTTCCCCGCGAGCGCGCCCGTGCCCGCCGCATCGGCATCACATCCGGCGGGAAGATCTGGTACGTCAACTACGTGGCCGGGATGGTGGGCGGGTACGATCGTGGCCCTTCCCCAAAGGTCCCATCTTCCTCCATACGCGATGACGGTGGACGACCGCGACCGCGTCTGGCTGGTCGAAACCGGCATACAAGCATCGGCTTCGACCCGGCGACGGCTCACTTCTTCAGCAACACCCCCATCCTTGGCAGTGCCCGCACTGTCCACTATATGATCTGCCATCGTCTCACGTACACCATGCGGTTCGGCACGGATGTCGGGACGATCAGGCGGGCGGCAGTGCCGTGAACGGGACCTCACCTCGGTTAGACGACAAACACAGGAGCCGAGCGCCTAATCGGCACCCGGCTCCCTTGGGCCTTATGGCGCGTTATGAGAACATGAGAACTACACTCCTGCCCCGAGTACCTTCAAAATTGAGCTGACGATTCCAGAAGCATCTAGAGAAAGCCCCCCATAAACTCCTTTGTGCCCGTTCACCGTGCTGCCTACCGAAAGTTGGAATGGGATCTCTTCGCTTGCTGCTCGCATAATCGGGAATATTGCAATTCCAATGAATGGATTATCCTCAGGATTGTTAAATGTCGTTCCAGCAACCAATCGCGCATGACGAAGCACCTGCGTCTGCCATCCTCGTCCCGATCTATACGAAAGAAGTGGGAATTCGAGAGCAAAGAAAGGTTCTGTCCCCGAATCTCGGTGTGGTATTGTAACTTTTTTAGGAAACGCCTCAACCATGTTGCAGCGGGCGTGATCCGTACGGGCAGTGCACAAGAAGTCTTGGTTTCGAACCACGCTTCTAAATACGCCCAGCCCAGCTGCGAGCCGAGGTCCTTGCCGCCCATAGGATCTTAGTTGTTCACGCCTTGCGGCGATTCCGTTGTCTCCTCCGAGGACGACGTCCATTTCTTGCTGGCCCGCGGCATCTCCGAGTTTCCAACGGGTTTCTACATAACAATTTCCCTCAAAATTAGTATTTCCGATCCACACTGCCCGGCCGCTATCGGGCGTTGCTTTCCCCTCCAGCCGGGGGCTAAATCTAAAGCCAATGCTCTCGCACCTACTTCTGTTTAGCGCAACAACGGTATCGCGATCAGGCGAATTTCGACCGAGAGAATCCCGTCGTAAGTTAACGATTCGGATTCGCGTCGATGCGGGAACATACTCCCCGCGGAACCAAATGTGTGATCTCCTCAGGCTCGTTGAGGAAAGTGTTAGCTGCAATGTCTCTGGTGCGCTTGGAGGGGTCAGGATGATCGATCCATTCACTGGTCCCGTCGGTTGAAGTGCGAGGACATTTATGTGAACGGGGGTTTTAGGCGGATCCGCCGAGTTCCATCGGATAGCGAAATAGCCACCTGACTCTGCTGTTACGGCAGTTGAGTCGACACAACAGGCATCAGAACTGATAAGGATTCGGTTCGGTGCCTGAGTCGTGGCTGGTGGTAGTAAAACTCGTGCGACGACTACGACCGATTTTTGTCCTTTCGCCAACGAGATTGAGCACGGTGTATTCGCAGAGAGGGGGGTGTCGCAGATTGGTGTAGCGCTTTGTGCCATCAGTGAGGTTGTCTCAATTGCTGTACGAACACCCAATAACAACGCCAATCCAAAAATTCGGAACATGGAATTGTCTCCGTGTAGAAGGTAACGAGTGGTCTACTCCATATCTCCCGCCCGCAGGTTGTGACCGGTAGTCGCCAAGAGCGAAGGAGAGTCACGCACGGGGTTGGTATTGGAAATGTGTCTGACATATATGCTGGCGAGCAACAGAAACCAATATTGTGGCACACAAGCTCTCGAACAAGAAAATTCTGTGGCCGAAGAACTGTCTCTTCGGCCACGATGTTCCATTGATCTTTACCCCTCCTTCGACTCGTACTCGCCCTTCAGCCGGCTCACCACGCTCGGGTCCGCCAGCGTCGTGGTATCCCCCAGCGCCCGCCCTTCGGCGATGTCCTTCAGCAGGCGGCGCATGATCTTGCCGGAGCGCGTCTTGGGGAGGTCGGCGGCGAAGAGGATGGCGTCGGGGCGGGCGATGGCGCCGATCTTCTTCACCACGTGGTCGGAGAGCTCCTTCTTCAGCTCGTCACTGGGCGTCTGCCCCTCCTTCAGCGTCACGAAGGCGGCCACGGCCTGGCCCTTCATCTCGTGCGCCTTCCCCACGCAGGCGGCCTCGGCCACGGCGGGGTGATCGACGAGGGCAGACTCCACCTCCATCGTCCCGATGCGGTGGCCGGCCACGTTCAGCACGTCGTCGATGCGGCCGATGATCCAGAAGTAGCCGCGCTCGTCGCGCTTGGCCCCGTCGCCGGGAAAGTAGACGCTCTCGCCCGGCTGCGCGTCGTCGCCGGCGCTCACCGTCTTCCCCTCCCACTTGCTCCAGTACGTCTGCCGGTAGCGCTCGGGGTCGCCCCAGATGCCGCGCAGCATGCTGGGCCAGGGGCCGCGGATGGCCAGGAACCCCCCGCCCTGCGGCACCACCTGCCCTTCCAGCGTCAAAATCTCGGCGCGGATCCCGGGGAAGGGCGTGGTCGCCGACCCCGGCACCGTCTCGGTGACGCCGGGGAGCGGGGTGATCAGGATCGCCCCCGTCTCCGTCTGCCACCAGGTGTCCACCACGGGGCAGCGCTCGTGGCCGATGTGCTTGTGGTACCAGATCCACGCCTCGGGGTTGATCGGCTCGCCCACGCTCCCCAGCAGCCGCAGGCTCGACAGCTCGTGCCTGGCCGGGTGCTCCGTCCCCCACTTCATGAACGCGCGGATCGCGGTGGGCGCCGTGTAGAAGATGGTGACGCGGTAGTCCTCGATGATCTTCCAGAAGCGGTCGCGCTCGGGCCAGTCGGGCGCGCCCTCGTACATGAGCACGGTGGCGCCGTTGGCCAGCGGGCCGTAGACGATGTACGAGTGCCCCGTCACCCAGCCGACGTCCGCCGTGCACCAGTAGACGTCGTCATCCTTCAGGTCGAACACCAGCTTGGTGGTCGCGTAGCACTGTGTGAGGTAGCCGCCGGTGGTGTGCATGATCCCCTTCGGCTTCCCCGTGGTGCCGCTGGTGTAGAGGATGTACAGCAGGTCCTCGCTGTCCATCTCTTCCGCCGCGCACTCCGTGGATTCGCCGTCCACCAGGTCGTGCCACCACTGGTCGCGGCCCGTCTGCATCCTGGCCTCGCCCAGCGCTTCGCCCTCCGCGCCGTGGCGGCGGACCACCACCACGTGCTCGATGGTGGGGCAGCCGCCCTCCTGCGTGATCGCCTCGTCGGCCGCGCGCTTCAGCGCCACGATGCCGCCGCGCCGGTATCCCGCGTCGCTGGTGATCAGCACGCGCGCCTCGGCGTCGCGGATGCGGTCGCGCAGGCTCTCGGCGCTGAACCCGCCGAACACCACGCTGTGCGCCGCGCCGATCCGCGCGCACGCCAGCATCGCGATCGCCGCCTCGGGGATCATCGGCAGGTAGATGGCCACGCGGTCGCCGCGCTTCACCCCCAGCTTCTTCAGCGCGTTGGCGGCCTTCGACACCTCGGCGTGCAGCTCGGCGTAGGTGAAGGTGCGCTTGTCGCCTGGCTCGCCCTCCCACAGCAGCGCCGTTTTCGACCCCAAGCCGGCTTCCACGTGGCGGTCCAGGCAGTTGTAGCTGGCGTTCAGCGTGCCGCCCGTGAACCACTTGCTGTACGGCGGCTCCCACTCCAGCACGCGGTCCCACGTGCGGAACCAGTGCAGCTCGCCGGCCCACTCCGCCCAGTACGCCTCGGGGTCCCGCGCGGCGCGCTCGTACACCTCGCGGTCGCGCACGTGGGCGCGCGCGGCGAACTCGGGCGGCGGGGGGAAGGTGCGGTCTTCGGTGAGCAGGCTGTCGAGGGTCTGTTCCGCTGCGGACATCGGCTTGGTCTCCCTGGCGCGTGGCGCGAAGGCGAAGGAGCGTTCGTTCAAGGGGCGATCGAAGGACCGGGATGATGCGGCCCGCCGAGCGCGCGCCGCAAGTCCCTCGCCGAAGCGATTCGGCCGCCGCCGAACCGCGTCGCGCCCACTCCCGGCCCGGCACCATTCGGTAGCGGCATCGTGATGATGAGGGACGCGTGGGAGAGATGGAGATCACGGGCGTTGACCCTGTCCACCGGGCGACGCATGTTGCACGTCCATCCTCACCGTCCTCCTCCCACGGACATCCCACGCCCATGTCCGACGAAGCCCCCGTCCGCCACCCGCCCGAGTTCCGCCGCCTGTGCGATGACGTGATCGAGCACTTCCGCGTGCTCGCCGCCGCCGAGCCCATGGAGCGCGGGCGGATGATCCCCGCGATCCGCGCGGCGCTGGCCCGCATCGACGAGTGGATCGACGAGCAGGACATCGGCTCCACCGCCACCTTCGCGCGCGAGCAGGGGCTGCTGGTGAACGCGTCGAGCGCGCTGGAGTCCATCGACCTGGACCGCGGCGGCCCCCACGTGCGGCGCTACGTGGACCGCGCCATCGCCGACATCCAGCAGGTTGCCGGGTGACCGCGAACGGGTGGGAAGACCACCGGACAGCGTGTCCGGATTTCCACGGAATCCGAAATTTCCTCCACGCCCCGTAAGTCGAAATACCGCAACCGCTTTGGGCGATCCGCCCGCCGCCGCCCACCCAAATCGCCGGAACAAGACTCTGGCGCACGGCGTGGACGCGTTTTATGATGGGCGCCGACCAATCCTGAAATCTGCCGGACGCCACGCCTCACGCGGAACGCGCGCGCGTCCATCGTTCACCGACCCGATCCCACAGGAGACCGAGCCCGACCCTCAGCACGTTCCCCAGCAGTACCCGGGAAGTACCCAGCGTAACCGCCCCCGGACGCATCGAGTTCCGGGACTCCACGACAAACGGCAAACCCGGTGAAAGCCGGCGACGCAAAGCTACCGAGCCTACCGCAGGCGCACCGCACGCCCGCCACGGCAGTCGAGCCGCCGATGAGTGCCAAGGCCATGCCGCAAATCCACGAGTACCCCCGCATCCGTACGTCCCTGCGCGCCGTTGCCGGCGCCGCCGCGCTCGCCGTTGCCCTCGCCGCGCCCGCCGCGGCGCAGCAGATGGCCATGATGGCGAGCTTTCCGCTGGTGGGCCGCGAGGCCCGCGGCGCCGCGGAAGCGCTCCGCGCGCGCAACCTGCTGATCCCCGTGCAGGGGATCGCTTCGGCCCAGCTCCACGACACGTACAACGACGCCCGCTCCGGCGGCCGCGTGCACGACGCCATCGACATCCACGCGCCGCGCGGCACCCCCGTGCTGGCGGTGAACGACGGGATGGTGATCAAGCTGCACTCCGGCGCCCGCGGCGGCACCTCGCTGTACCAGATCGACCCCGACGGCCGCACGCGCTACTACTACGCGCACCTCAGCGCCTACGCCGACGGCATCCACGAGGGCGTGCCGGTGAAGAAGGGCCAGGTGATCGGCTACGTGGGCGACACGGGCAACGCCCAGCCCGGCGACTACCACCTGCACTTCTCCATCGCCATCCTGAGCAGCGCCAGCCGCTGGTGGGGCGGCACCAACGTGAACCCGTACGACGTGTTCCACGGCCAGTAGCCGCATCGGGCGGTGACGAATGACAAGAAGGGCCTCTCGCACGGCGGGAGGCCCTTGGTGTTTCGGCCGCCCGCGGATCGGTCGTAGAGCGCTGGGCCAGGCTCACGCCCGGTGATGCGGAGATCGTAGGCGGAAGCGTGGAACCGACGTACCTTGCCCGTGGAGCTTCTCGAAGCCTCGCCATCCTTCCGGCAGCCATCCCGCGTGAGCCCGTTCGAGTACGTGTTGCCGATGGTGTCCATCCTCATCGGCCTGGCGGTGGGCGACCTCTCCCTGAGCCTGCACCGCCTGCTGCGCGCCCGCCGCCACGTGCGGTGGGACTGGCTTCCGCTCGCGGCCGCCCTCCTGGTGCTGCTGCTGATCCTGGAGTTCTGGTGGGCGTTCTACGGGATGGGCCGTGCCGAGGTGTGGACCAGGTACTGGGGCTTCCTGATCCTGGGCGCGGCGCTGATCAACATCTTCCTGCTCGCCTCGGCCGCGCTTCCCGACACCATCCCCGACGACGGGCTCGACCTGGCCGCCTATTACCACGAGAACCGCCGCTACTTCTGGGTGCTGTTCGCGCTGTTCACCGTGCTGGCGCTGGTGCTCGACCTGCTGGTGGAGGTCGACGCCACCAACGTCGCGACCGGCCCGCTGCGGGCGGCGCCCACCCTCGCCTTCGCGGCGCTGATGCTTTCCCTGGGCTTCGTCGAGAGCCGGCGGTATCACGCGGTGGTGGTGCTCCTCCTCCTCGCCTTCTTCGGCTGGCAGTGGTCGCGGCTGCAAATTGGCTGAGGCGCGGCCGGCCCCTCTGCGACGGCCTGCGTGTCGCGCGTTACAGCCTGCCGATGTAAGTGCGTCGCAAGCCTTGCAGCAGCGCTGCCACCACGGTGAACCCGTCCGGCGAGTTCCACCACCCGACAACCGGCCGCGGATGCGGACATGTAGAAGGGCCCCTCGCGTAGCGGGAGGCCCTTCGTGTTAACTGTGCCCCTCTCTCGAGCCCAAGAGATTCTATTCCAAACATTCCGCCAGATGGAATAAAATTAAACTGCACAAAAACTCAGGGGTCTAGCACTACTGTCCGGCTAACGTAAGTAGATGATGCCGTAACTAAAGGCATGATAGCCAGTTACAGAGAAATTCGGCCCGCGCCGATTTGAAGTCGGTGCCGCCCCTTCGTCATCCTGTCTGAACCCGAGACAGGAGCGCCGGATGAACGAGGGCAGCACGATCTTCTCGCAGCTGATCGCCCATGCTTCCCGAGATGCGCTGGACCGCTGCATCCGGCGCTATCGGGGCAATCACCGCGTCCGCACCTTCAGCTGCCGAGACCAGTTTCTGGTCATGGCCTTCGCCCAGCTTACCTATCGCGAAAGCCTGCGCGATATCGAGGCGTGCCTGAGCGCCCTGCCCGATCGCCTGTACCACATGGGCATTCGTGGCAACGTGTCTCGCAGCACCCTCGCCGACGCGAACGAGCAGCGGGACTGGAGGATCTACGCCGACTTCGCTCAGGGGCTGATCACCGAAGCACGCCGCTTGTATGCGGGCGAGCCGCTGGATCTCGATCTCGAACACACCGTCTACGCGCTCGACGCGTCGATCATCGAGTTCTGCATCGAGCTCTTCCCGTGGGCTCGCTTCCAGAAGCACGTCTCCGGCGTGAAGCTCCACACGTTGCTGGACCTGCGCGGCTCCATCCCCGCGTTTGCCCGGATCACACCCGGCAACCACGCGGATTCGCACATCCTCGACGTGTTGACGCCCGAGCCAGGCTCCATCTACGTCTTCGACCGCGCCTACCTCGATTTCGTGCGGCTGCGACGGCTCACCCAGGCAAAAGCGATCTTCGTCACCCGTGCGAAGAAGAACCAGAAGCTTCGCAGGATCTACTCGCGTCCCGTAGACCGTGGCACCGGCCTCATCTGCGACCAGACCGTAGTGCTCGCGATTGCCGCCACAGCCAGGAAGTATCCCGAGCAACTGCGCCGCGTCCGCTACAAAGACCCGGAAACCGGCATAGGGTACGTCTTCATCACCAACGACTTCGATCTGCCAGCGCTCACGATCACCAAGCTCTACAAGGCACGCTGGCGCATCGAGCTCTTCTTCAAGTGGATCAATCAAGCAGCACCTCCGGATCAAGGCGTTCTACGGAAGAAGCCCCAACGCCGTGAGCACCCAGATCTGGATCGCCATCTCCGTGTACCTGATCGTCGCCATCGTCCGGAAGAGGCTCGGAATCCAACGCGATCTCTACACTTTGCTACAGATCCTGAGCCTCTCGCTTTTCGAGCGAATCCCGCTAGAACAAGCACTCGGCTC
>DASSJS010000139.1:0-9706 GCA_035691085.1 Longimicrobium sp. | reverse complement strand
CACCAGCGAGCCGCACCTGCACTACCATCTCCAGAACGGCCCCGGGTTCGGCCGTGCCGAGGGGCTCCCCGCGCAGTTCACCGGCTACAACGCCGATGGGCGGCGGGTGGAGCGCGGCGAGCCGGTGCGCGGCCAGACCATTCATCCCTGACGCACCGCGCGGCCAGCGACGACGAAGCCCCGCCGTGGAGTTCCACGGCGGGGCTCGTTCATGTCGTCCCGGTGGATCAGAGGACCACGGCGGCGATGATCACGCCGATGGCGATCGCGGCGACCAGGTACCACCAGTCCTTGCTCCCGATCGGAGCCTGGTCGCGGCCCAGGCGGTGCTCGTTCTTGCTGACCTCCGCCTTCACCTGCTCCGTCGACGGGTACAGCGACGGCTCGGGGGTGTCGGCGGGCTCGCGGGTGAGCGCGGCTTCCTGCTCGGCCTGGTGCCGCGCAAGGATCTGCTGCGAGGCGGCCGGCGTTGCGCAGAACAGCAGCGCGGCAGCGGCGAAGAGCACCTTCCGCATGGAGTCCTCTCCTATCGTGCGTGTGGCGTCGTCTGGGTTGTGTGGGTCGCGTTCCGCCAGAGCAAGCAATCTTCGTGCACTCGATCCGGCGTCTCCTTACACCCTGTGGGGGATTGGCAGACCCGGCACACGGGCTTTTGCAGTCTAAACCCCTACGCACGGTGGCGGGAGTCCGGAAAATCCGGACAGGGCGGAGGAGTGCTGGGTGCTGGGTGCTGGGTGCTGGGTGCTGTGTGCTGGGTGCTGGGTGCTGGGTGCGCACGGCTACTTCGCGTGAATCGTCGAAGTCAGTGCCGCGCGCCGTCATCCCGGCCAATTCGAAACGGGTAGGCCGCCGAGGTGGACTTCGTGTGGTGTTGCAGCGGATTCATCCGCCCCCTGCCTTTCTGGCCCCCTGCCCGACATCCATCCTCCCTCACCCTGTTGCCCGCTGTCCCCTCTCCCCTGTAACCTGTCCCCTCCCTGGCCGTCACCCCGAGACCACGCTCTGAGCCACCGTGCCGACGCAGCAGCAAACCCCGACCGACGCATCCCTCGCCATCCGCTGCCGCGGGCTGCACAAGCGCTTCGGCGAGACGGTGGCGGTCAAGTCGCTGGACCTGGACGTGCGCCGGGGCGAGTGCTTCGGCCTTCTGGGGCCCAACGGCGCCGGGAAGACGACCACGATCGAGATCCTGGAGGGCCTCACCCCCCGCGACGGCGGCGAGGTGGAGGTGCTGGGGATGACGTGGGAGCGCGACGGCGGCCGCATCCGCGAGCACCTGGGCGTGCAGCTGCAGGAGAGCGAGTTCAGCGACCGCTCCACCGTGGAGGAGGTGATCCGCCTGTTCCGCTCGTTCTATCCGCGCGGGTGGAGCGTGGGGGAGCTGATCGGCTTCGTGCAGCTGGAGGAGAAGCGGGGCACGCAGGTCCGCAACCTCTCCGGCGGGCAGCGGCAGCGGCTTTCCGTGGCGTGCGCGCTGGCCGGCTCGCCCGGCATCCTCTTCCTGGACGAGCCCACGACGGGGCTCGACCCCCAGTCGCGGCGGCAGCTGTGGGACGTGTGCGAGCGCTTTCGGCAGCGCGGCGGAACCATCCTGCTCACCACGCACTTCATGGACGAGGCGCAGGCGCTCAGCGACCGGATCGCCATCCTGGACCACGGGCAGATCATCGCCCAGGGCACGCCCAACGAGCTGATCAACGCGCTGGGCGGCGCGTTCGTGATCGAGTTCGCGGCCGACGTGCCGGTGGACGAAGCCGTGCTGCGCGCCATCCCCGGCTGCACCCGCGTGGCGCGGCGCGAGGCGGCCACGCAGCTCACCGTGGACGAGCTGGCGCACTCGCTCCCCGCGCTGCTGGCGGCGGTGCAGGCGGCCGGCGGGCGCCTGACGGCGCTCAGCACCCACCAGGCAACCCTCGAAGACGTGTTCCTTGCCCTTACCGGCCGCGAGCTGCGCGATGAGTGAATACAGCCCCCTGCGCGAGCTGATCCTCACGCGCATCCGCGCCTTCCTCCGCGAGCCCGAGGCGCTGTTCTGGACCTTCGTGTTCCCCATCCTGATGGCGGTGGGGCTGGGCGTGGCCTTCCGCGAGAAGCCCGCCGACCGCGCCGCAGTGGGCGTGCAGCGCGGCACCGCGGCCGAGCGCTTCCTCCCCGCGCTGCGTGTGTCGCCCGACGTGAAGGTGACGGTGCTGGACGCCCCCGCCGCCGAGCGCGCCCTGCGCAAGGGCGACGTGGCCGTGCTGCTCGCCGGGCGCGACACCCTCGTCTACCGCTATGACCCCGCCCGCGACGAGAGCCGCGCCGCGCGCCTGCTGGCCGACGCCGCCGTGCAACGCGCCGCCGGGGGCGCCCGACCGGTGGTTACGTCCGACGACCGCCATCGCGTGCCCGGAGCGCGCTACATCGACTGGGTGATCCCCGGGCTCATCGGGCTGAACCTGATGTCCACGGGGATGTGGGGACTGGGCTTCGGGCTGGTGCAGATGCGCAACAAGAAGCAGCTCAAGCGCCTGGTCAGCACGCCCATGCGCAAGCGTGACTTCCTGCTGGCGCAGCTGCTGGCCCGGCTGGCATTCCTGGTGCTCGAGGTGCCGCCGATCGTGATCTTCGCGTGGCTGGCGTTCGGGGTCACCATCCAGGGATCGGTGCTGTCCCTTGCCGCGCTGGTGATCCTCGGGGCGATGACGTTCGCGGGACTCGGGCTGCTCTGCGCCAGCCGTGCACGAACGATCGAGGGGATCAGCGGGATCCTGAACGTGGTGATGCTGCCGATGTTCGTGCTCTCCGGCGTCTTCTTCTCGGCCAGCCGCTACCCCGCCCCGATCCAGCCCATCATCCGCGCGCTCCCGCTCACCGCGCTGAACGATGCCTTCCGCGCCGTCTACAACGACGGCCTGCCGCTGGCCGCGGCCTGGCCGCAGCTGCTGATCCTTCTCGCGTGGATGGCCGTGACCTTCTTCGCCGCGCTGAAGCTGTTCCGCTGGCAGTGACGGAGGTGCGGGGGTACGGGGGTACGGGGGTACGGGGGTACGGGGGTACGGAGGTACGGAGGTACGAAGATGGATGACGAGGCCCCGCGACCGGATCATGGTCGTGGGGCCGGGGTCGTTTCTCGCGACATTCCGCCGCCATACGACGGAGCGCCGTCCTTCCCGTACCCCCGTACCTCCGTACCCCCGCACCTACGAAGTTTTCCACCGCCGCGGCTCCAGCTTGGGTGGCCGCGCGCCGTGGCGCTTGGTGCCCACCACCGGGACGTACTCCAGCTCTTCCCCACTCTCCGCGGCGCGCAGCATCAGGCCGCCGCGGCTCATGTCGCCGCGGCCCACGAAGGCGGAGGGGAAGAGCAGGCGCTCGCCGAAGATGGCGGTGAGGATGTCCACGTACTTGCCGGTGGCGATGCTCCCCAGCAGCACCATCTCCGCGCTCCCCGTGTGTTCCGCCAGCGCGCGGGCGTGCGTCTCCAGCGGGTTGCGGTAGCCAGGGTTGTCGAGCTCCACCGCGCCTTCCTTGAACTCGCGCAGGATGTCGAGCGTGATCGGCGACTCGGGCGGCACCAGACCGCGCGTGGGGGTGATCACAAGTGCGCCGGGCAGCCCGTTCACCGGGGCCGAGAAGCGCCGCACGTACGCCATCTTCCCCCGGAAGTACAGCCCGCTCAGGAAGCTGAACACGTCGCCGAGCGGCGCGCCCTGCTCGGAGCGCAGCTGCCTGGCGAGCGTGAACGACGCCTCGCTGCGCAGCACCAGCTCGCCACGCTTGCCGCCCGCGAACGCGGGAGAGAGAAGGAAGATGCGCGGAGTGAACATGAACGGAGAACATAGCAAATGGCGGGCCGGACGGCTCGCGGGGAATCGGCCGCGGCGCGTCCAACGATGATCATGGATCTTGGGTGAGCCGCTCGCTTAACTTACATGGGAGTGATTCATCGAAGGTCGCTTTCCTTGTGCCTCTCTGCTCCTCTCCCCGCCCTTCCCCCGCCTCTCCGCGCAGGATTCCCCATGAGCAAACGCGCCGCGCTCGTCCCCATCGTCCTGGCACTGGTGTTCGGAGCGGCCGGCAAGGGCGCGCTCTCCAGCAGCCCCCCGCGGCAGACCGCCGCTGACCCCGGCGCCCCTGCCAAGGCGTCGGCAAGCGCGAGCTCCACCCCCGCCACGGCACCGCGCATCTATCCCGGTGGAATCGTGCTGCTGCGCGATTTCCTGCCGCAGCCGGCGAAAGCCGAGCGGAAGATGGGGCTCCCCGATTCCATCCCCCCCACCGGGGTGGTGATCGCAACGCTCCCCGATCCCACCGATTCGCACCTGGACTGGGCGTTCGACTCCGACTTCGAGGCGATCCTCCGTGCCTACGAGCGCACCGGGTACGTGATCGACCGCTTCTGGCTTCCGTGGCTGGAGAAGTACGACACGCTGGTGGCCGACGACACTGCCAGCGTCAAGCGCAGGCTCAGGGAGATGTACCCCGGCGTGGTGGTGTTCCGGCGGGAGCTGCTGGGGCGCGACACCGCCAGCGCCAGGGCGGACGCTCCGCCCATCCAGGTGCTGTACATCGTGGGCGAAGTGCCCACGGCGGGGGTGCACAAGGGCGCGCTGCGGCGGGCACTGGCCGAGCGGGACACCATCCTCGCCCACGCGCAGCTGGGGCCGCAGCCGGTGCGGCTGGTGGGGCCGTCGTTCTCGGGCTCGGCCCGGTCCATCCGCACGGTGCTGGAGGAGCGCCTGCGCGCCGGGGCGGCCGACAGCGTGGTCATCGTGACCGGCTCGTCCACCAGCCGCGAGAACGCCGCGCTGCTGGACGCGCTCCCCCACACCAGCTACCGCGCCACGGTGCACAGCGACAGCGCGCTGACCATCGCCATGGCCCAGCGGATCATCTGCCCGCTCAAGCTGGATGACGACGAGGTGGCCGTGCTGCGAGAGAGCGGCACGGCGTACGGGGCCGGCGCCGCGGGCGAAAAGGCGTGGCTCTCCATCCCTTGCCCCAACAGCAACGTCCGGGTGAACCCCAGCCGCTTCGTGGTGATCCCCTTCCCCATGAACATCGGCGGGCTGCGCTCGGAGTTCGAGCGGAGCGGGACGGACCACGCGGACGACCCCACCGAGGCCCGCCACAGCCGCGCGCGGCTCTCGCTGCGCGACCCCGAGCGGCCGATGGACAAGCCGTCGGCCGCCTCGGCGCTGACCGCGACCACGCTGGAGGTGCTCCTGGACGAGATCGAGAGCACCATCACCGGCCATCGCATCCGCGCGGTGGGAATCCTGGCGTCGGACGTGCGCGACAAGATCTTCCTTGCCCGCGAGCTGCGGCGCAGGCTGCGCGACGTGCAGCTCTTCACCTTCGAGGGGAACGCGCTCTTCCTGGTTCCCGAGAACAACCGCGAGCTGCGGGGGATGCTGGTGGTGTCGAGCTATCCCCTCCCCATGCACGCCCAGTGGTGGCTTCCCGGGCCGCGCGGCCGGATGCGCCTGTCGTTTCCCAACGAAGGCGCCATCGGCATTCACAACGCGGTGCTCCACCAGCTGGATGCCGATTCGAACGCCACCGGGTTCGCGCTCCCGCTCTCGACGGCGGCGGGGCCGCGCAGGCCGCCCGTGTGGCTGTCGGCGGTGGGGCGCCAGTCGCTGATCCCCATCGCCCTGGACACGATCGCCGAGGCTGCCTTCATCGATTCGGTGGCGGGACCCGCGTGGATCGAGCGCGAGCGGCTGACCATGCAGTTCTTCACCGGCATCACGCTGATCCTGCTGAGCCTGGCCCTCCTCTACGCCATCTGGAACCGGCTTCCCCGGGCCGAGATGCTCCGCGCGGTCGCCGCGAAGGCACCGCGCGAGGAGCGGCGTGACGAGGTGCAGTGGGGCTCGCTCCGCCTGCACGCGGCGTTCTACAGCACCTTGCGCGGGCTGGCGCTGCTCAGCGCGTTCATTCCGGTGGCGGTCCTCACCTACCTGACCCAGTTCGGCCGCAACGTGCACGTGGGGCGCAACGCAGGCGGCCGGTACGTGGTTGTGGTGGGGCTGCTGCTGGCCGGCGTTCTGGGCGCGGCGGTCACGCTGAGCTACGCCTTCCGCTCGCTGGCCTGGCTGAACGCGGTGAGCCCGGCGGGTCTGAAGTACCTCTTGGCTGGCTGGGACCGCCAGGAGCGCCGCGAGAAGTGGGAGTGGCGCGCCGAGTCGCTCTTCCGCGCGGCGGTGGTCGCCTGGGGTGTGTTCTACTTCTACTGCGGGCTCCGCTTCGCCCTGCAGATCTTCGCGTTGCGGAACGACGCGGTGGCGTTGGAGCTGTTCGTCAACCGGGCGATCCAGCTCGACAGCGGGATCTCGCCCGTCCTCCCGCTGATCCTGGCGGCCGTCGGGTTCGCGGTGTGGTGCACCTGGCACCTGCACCGCATCCGCCTGCTGTGCCAGACCACGCCGTTCGAGTGCGCGTGGCGCGGCCGGCAGACGGGGAACGGTGACGCCAGCCTGGCCGTGCTGTCGAAACCCACCTCGCTCCCCGACGCGGCCGCATCACCCGTGCACTGGATTCGCTCGCGCCTGTTCCTGGTGGTGCCCGATGGCCCCGGCTTCGCGGTTCTCGCGGCGGTGCTGGGGCTTGGGGTGGTGCTGGCCTTCCAGATCCGCACCAGTATCGACGCGATGACGGGGCTGGGGTGGTTCGACATGCTCCTGCGGGCCAGCATCTCGGGGAGTGTGGTGGCCACCTGCTGGGCCGTATACCGGCTTCTCACGGTGTGGCGCGCGCTGGAGCGGGTGCTGGAGCGGATGGGGCAAACACCTCTCCTTCCCGCCTTCGGCCGCCTTCCCGAGCGGATCTCGCACCTCACGCGGCTCACGCTGTGGAGCCCGCCCTCGCGCGAGGTGGTGGACACGGCGGCCGCCGCCCAGTGGCGCGAGCTCCAGCACCTGTATGCGGCCGCCGAGAGCGGGTTTGGCGATCTGGACGTGAAGCATTCCGGGATCCGGGACGAAGTCTCCGGCTTCATGAACACGCCGCCGCTGGAGAGCCGCTTCGACCGTCGCCTGGCCGACGGCCCGCGCAGGAACTTCGGCGTGCTGGACGGAATCCTGTCCCGCCTGTGGGCCATCGAGCCCGACCCCGACGTGCTGAAGGAGGTTCGCGACGAGCTGAAGAAGTCACCGGGGAAGAGCCTGGGTGCCCTGGTGCGGCACAGCTTTCCCACCGACGTGCGCGTGTGGCTGAGGTCAGCCGAGGAGTTCGCCGCCGTGCAGGTGGTGGACTACATCGAATGGGTGCTCCAGCAGCTGCGCAGCCTGGCGCTCTTCCTGTTCGTGTCGCTGCTGCTGACCACGGCGCTGATCTCGTCGTACCCGTTCCAGGGGCAGAGCGTGGTGCGGCTGGTGTTCATGCTGGTTCTGCTGGTGACGGTGGGCGCGCTGCTGTATGTGATGAGCGCCCTGAACCGCGATCCGCTGCTGAGCACCATCGCCAACACCGATCCCGGGCGGCTGAACATGGACCGCACGTTCATCGTCAACGCCGTTGCCGTTGGCGTGGTCCCGCTGGTTACGCTCATCGGCTCCCAAGCCAACGAGCTCCCGCTGTTCGGCTGGATCAAGCCCGTGCTGGCCCTGATCGGCGGCGGGTGACGGTTCGCCGCCCATCGATGGGACTACATGACGCCCTGGCAGCCGCCGGGGCGTTCCTCGTCCGGCGACGGTCTGCCCCGACCGATCCGCTGAAACCGATGCGCCGGTACGTCGTAGCGGCGCCCCAGTGTGGCGCACATGCCTCAATTCGCTGTCCCAATCGTGACCCCGCCGCCGCATTTCCGATTACGCCGTTTCGTTCATCTGTTTGAATCGAAACGACTTACGGTTTAGTAAAACTCTCTGACGAACGGGCGCGTATGCTGCCTCTGCCGCCAGCACCCGGGCACACCGGGGATGGCGGCCGGGCGGAGACGGATCCTCCCGGCGCACGCGCGGCACGGTGCCGCGCCCCAGAACCGATCGATGCCGCGCGGCCGTTGCGCCGCCGGCTTTCAGGGAGATAGATGACGATGCGGACCTCCAACGTAGTGAAGACGGCCGGCCGGATGGCGGCCCTGGCGATCGTGGCGGCGGCGTGCGGCCGCGCCGAGGCATCGCCGAACGACGCGCGGAACACCGCGAACCCCGCCGAGCCGCGGGTGGTGACGGTGATCGCGCGTGACTTTGCCTTCGAGGCGCCGTCGCAGGTGCCGGCCGGGCTGGTGACCTTCGAGCTGCAGAACCGCGGGAACGCGCTGCACCACGTGAGCCTGGTGCGGCTGGACGACGGGAAGACGCTGGCCGACGTGTACGCCGCGCTGCGTGGCGGCGCCAGCGGGCCGCCCCCCGCCTGGATGCACGACATGGGCGGCCCCAACGCCCCCGACCCCGGCCACAACTCCAACGCCACGATGTTCCTGGCGCCCGGCACCTACGCGCTGCTCTGCTGGGTCGACATCCCCGACCACGTGCCGCACGTGATGAAGGGGATGGCCAAACAGATCACGGTGACGCCCGCCGCCGTCCCCGCCGCGGCCGCCACGCCGGCCGGCGACATCACCATGCGGCTGAACGACTACTCGTTCCGCCTGTCGCGGGCCATCACCGCCGGGGAGCACACCATCCGGGTGGAGAACGGCGCGGCGCAGTCGCACGAGGTGGAGCTGATCAAGCTGGCGCCGGGGAAGACCACGCAGGACCTGATGAACTGGTTCCAGACCATGGCCGGCCCGCCGCCCGCCAGCGCCATCGGCGGCATCTCGGGGCTGGGGCGCGGCCAGGTGCAGGCGTTCAGCCATACCTTCACCCCCGGCACCTACGTGCTGATCTGCTTCCTCCCCGACGCGGGCGACGGCAAGCCGCACTTCATGCACGGGATGATTCAGACGATCACCGTGTCGTAACTTCGGTGCGGAGGTACGGGGGTACGGGGGTACGGCGGTACGGAACTTCGTGCTCGACCGACGCACTCACAGCGGCCGCCCGGGGGCATCTCCGGGCGGCCGGTCTGGCGAAGCGGGCGGGTGGCGCGCATCGTTGATTCGCCCACTGGTTCGCATCTTCCCTCATGAACCATCCAGCCGACGATGAAGATCATCCGATTCTCGGCGCTGGCCGTGGCCGCAGCGGCCACGCTGGCCCTGCGCCCCGCGCCGCGGCAGGACACCCTCTACTCGTTCCAGACGCCAACCGGCAACATCGGCTGCATGGCCGTGAACGACGGCGGCTGGTCGCTCCGCTGCGACATCGGCCAGAAGGACTGGAACGGCGGGTCCGCCGGCCGGGACTGCGACCTGGACCAGGGCGACGCGCTGGGGCTGCGCACCGGCGGGCGCACCTACTGGGTGTGCCACGGCGACACCGTGCTGCGGCAGGGCGCCGTGCTCGGCTACGGCAGCACCTGGCGCGCGGGGCCGTTCACCTGCACCTCGGCGCGCACCGGCGTCACCTGCCGCAACCGCGCCGCCCACGGCTTCACCCTCAGCCGCGCCAGCTACCGCATCTTCTAGCGCGCATCGAGCGGCATCAAAACGGCGCCCCGGCGAAAGATCTCCGCCGGGGCGCCGTCATTCGCGCGAACACCCGCACCTCCGTACCTCCGTACCTCCGTACCTCCGTACCTCCGTACCTCCGTACCTCCGTACCTCCGTACCTCCGTACCTCCGTACCTCCGTACCTCCGTACCTCCGTACCTCCGTACCTCCGTACCTCCG
>DASSJS010000138.1:0-5275 GCA_035691085.1 Longimicrobium sp. | reverse complement strand
ACGCTGGGCGCCGCCGGCGGAATCGAGGCGGTGATCAGCGCGCTGGTGTGCAGCGAGGGGAAGATCCCCCCCACCATCAACTTCCACGAGCGCGACCCCGACTGCGACCTCAACTACGCCACCGACGGGATGGTGGAGCGGCCGGTTCGCCTGGCGCTCAGCAACTCGTTTGGGTTCGGCGGCCACAACGTGTGCCTGGCGGTGAAGCGGTTCGAGGAGGCGTAGGAGTGCTGAGTGCTGAGTGCTGAGTGCTGAGTGCTGAGTGCTGAGTGCTGAGTGCTGAGTGCTGAGTGCGAGACGGAGCGGGGCGCCGGGACGATGGGTCCCGGCGCCCCGTCTGTTTTCTTCCGGTGATCCTGCGTGCTTCGTGGGGGCGCGGAGCCGCGTACCTGCATGGCCACGCCGGGTAGATGCGAGTCACGATGTCATTGCTTTCGCCGCGGGAAGCTGGAACACTACACGAGCAAGGGAGTGAAGCGGCCTGAGCGCAGGAGGCACGTACGTGTATCACGACCCCGTTCAGCGCGACGCAGGAATGCTGGAGCGTTTCCCCGAGCTCGCCGCAACCGACGAGGCGCGAAGGACGTTATCGTGGTTTCTCGGCAGAGCGCGGGACGATGGCACCCTTGCGGAGGATTGGGCCGAAAGCAGGAGCCGGATGGAGGAGGTGAACGCCCGGAACAATGTCATGCGCACGGTGGTGATCGAGCATGACTTCTGGATCTGTAAGCGCGCCAATCCGGTGCCGAAGCCGGAAAACCTGTTCCGTGACTTTCTTACCGGGGGCGGTAGTTGGAACGAGCAGATCTGGCAACCGCCGGCGGAGTGGGGTGAATGGCCGACCTTCGACGCCGGGTCGGAGGAGTGGCTTGCGCACTCCGGAGCACGCCGGACCCACTCCCTTGACGGAGCGGTAGAGCCCGGATGGCAGGGCAACGCGGACCGTGAGAGAAGCCGCGCGGCGGAGGTCCTGCTCGCGCTGGCGGTGCGGCCCAGACCGGTGGAAATGTGCGTGGGTAACCAGGCACTAGCCTGGCTGGACGTGGCACTCGGCCGGCTGGGGCGGGTGATGCATGCCGGGCCGGGCGACGTCGCCCCGGGAGTCTTGCTCCATGATCTGGGCGAGCACGTACTGTCGCCGCACTCCGCCGTGGTAGCCACCATGATGGAGGACTCGCTCGAGCTGCTCTACGGGGCGGTGCGTACCGCCGACGGACGCCTGGTGTCCAGGCCATCGCCACGAGGCCAGTCGAACGAATGGCGTGATTACTTCAAGGCATTCAGCCGGGACCTCGCCCGCGAGCAGGTGTTGGCCTCCGTTCAGCTGGCGTCGCTGCTTCTCCGTTCCGATTCGGTGTGGCAGGCCTTGTCCGCGTTGCGAGACTACCGCGGCGACCGCCGCGCGGACCTCCGCGACGTGGCCACCTGCGTGCGCCGCCGCTGGTACCTGGCGCTCTGCTCCCTCGCGTGGCTCGAGCTATCGCTGCTTCGCCCGCGTCCGTTCGAGACGCTTCGCCCCGCGGACCTTGCGTGCTTCGCCGTCGCCGCGCTGCTGCCTCTTTATCCGCGGCCACTGGTGGCGGTGAGCCATCGCAGCAGCGACGCCAAGAAGCAACTGATGGGTGGACGGGCCTGGGGATCGAACGAGGTGCTGGTCGACGCCACCTTCCGTCCCGAGTGGCAGACCAACCGGGCGATGCTGTGGTCCCTCTTCGCGGCGACGCCGGTGATCTGCACGCTGCGCTCGCCGGGCTACACCGAGTCGCCGTGGTGCCGCGCCGAGGCCGAGATGTTCGAGCACCTGGCCGGCACGGCCGATTTCCTTGCCGGGCGGACGCTGGTGGAGATCGACGTGGCGGCCGCCGGCCTGCTGGATCGTGCCGCCCGCTCGAACCCGGCGACGCACCGCGTGCTCGAGGCTGCGGCCGGGATCGACACGCCGCCACTTGAGATCCGGAAGTGGGATCGCTGGCAGGGTGCCATGGTTCGCGCCGTGGCCGCCACGCGGTTCATCCACCGGGTTTTCGTGCTGACCCAGGTGGAGGGCCAGGGCTCGCCGGCCGAACAGACGAACCGGTTCCTCGAGGTTCTTTGCGACCCCGGGGCGGAGCCTCCCGAGCAATCACTGTTCGGGTTCGACCGGATCTGGCACCGGCTCGCGGCTGCACTGCGGGCGGACGCCGCGGCCGTGCGGCTGGAGCCGCCGCTGGCGGTGGTGTCGGGCAGCGAAGCGCACGACCAAGCCGAGGGCTGGTTTCGGCGCCACGCGCAGTGGGTGTCGGACCTGTCGGGATGTGGACTGGAGCCCGGTGACCTGCTCGCCGCGCTGGACTGGCGCGATTACCTGGAGCCGTTCCTGCGTGGGTACGCCGAGGGGTCGAGGTACGAGAACCAGGCCGCGTTCCTCGACCTGCGGGGAGTGACAGAGGACGAATGGATGACCGACCCGGGGTGGACGGTCGCGCGCGGGCTGATTTTCCTGCGCCTAACGTATCCGCTGCTGGTGCGCCAGCTCGCCGGCCAACGTGCCGACGAGTGGCCCCTGATCCGGGAGCTCGATATCCCGGTCTTTACACAGCACCTGCCGGAGCAGGGGATCCCGCAAAGCGAGGTGTTCTTCTCCCTGGGCGGTCCGTGGCCGGTGGCGTACCTCAACGCGAACAGCGACTACGTTTCCATCTCGCCGTACCTGGCCTACGCGTGCGAGGAGACACTGAAGCTGGGAAGCGATCCGGTGATGATCCGCGCCGACAAGGGTTTGTCGGCACTGTCACTGCCCGGCCAAGGCCTTGAGGAATGGCTGCGCGAATACAATCGGAAGCAGGAAGGGGTGGGCGAGGGATGAGCACGGCGCCGCCGGGCGGGATTCAGAAGGTGTTCAGCGCGCTCGTGTGGTGCTGGGTACTGAGCGAGACGGCGCGGGGCGCCTCGGCCGGCGGCGGCGCGGCGGGTTGAAACCCGCCGCTGGAACCGCGGGAAGTCCGCCTTCGCGGACTGTGGGACGGATGCTGGTGCCAGGAGCATGATGAGGTGTGACACCAATTCGTTTGGATGCTTACCGCCTTGATGAAAGCTGACGCTGTCATCGTCAGTGTTTCACCAGCACGGCGTCCGCCTCAGTAGTTCAGCCGGTACAGCGCGTCGGTCTGGCGGCGTCCGACGGATGCGGGGGTGAGGCGCAGCAGCAGGTTGCGGGCGCCGCGGGCGAGCGGGTTGGAGAGGTGGGTCATCTTCCCGAAGCGCCACGAGGTGTTCACCACCATCCGCGCTTTCGGCATGCGGATGCGCTCGTATTCGGCGAACGCGGCTTCGGGAGATGCACTCGCGGCGAGCCGGTCGGCCAGCACCCAGGCGTCTTCGATGGCTTGGGCGCCGCCCTGGCCCAGGTTGGGCGTGGTGGCGTGCGCCGCGTCGCCCAGCAGCACCACGCGCCCGCGGTGCCAGCGCTCGGTCGGCGCGAAATCGCCGATGTCGGTGCGGGTGACATGCGCCACCTCGGTCGCGGCGATCAGCGCCGGGATCGGGGCGGGGAAGGCGGCAGCGAGCGCATCCAGCTTCCCGCGCAACGTTTCCGGCGCGTCGCTGCCGCCGGCGGGCGCGTCCTGCGTGGCGTACCAGTAGACCTCTCCGTGGCCGATGGCGCTGAAGCCCACGCGCGCGCCGGCCGACCACACCTCCCATCCCGTGCCATCCAGCTCCGGCGGCAGCGTGTACGCCAGCGTGCCGCGGTACGACGTCTGCCCCGAGTACCGCATCCGCACGCCCGGGAAGATCGACTCCCGCACCGCCGACCGCAGCCCGTCCGCGCCGATTACCACGTCCGCCTCCGTCTCTCCGCCGTCGGCGAAGCGCACGGCCACGCGCTCGCCGCGCTGCTCCACGCCGGTGCACTGCGCGCCGGTTTGGATGATGTCGCTCCCGGCGGCGTCCGCGAGCACGCGCTGGAGGCGGCCTCGGTGGATGGCGACGGTGGGATGACCGAACTCGCGCTGGGTGTGCGACAGGTCCGCGCGCTGAAGCACGCCCGCCTTCGCGTCGCGCAACTCGGCGGTGCGGACGGGGGCGCCCTCGCGCGCGACGGAATCGTCCAGGCCCAGGCGCGCGAGAACCTGCATGGCGTTGGGCGGCACCCAGATCCCCGCGCCCACCTCGCGCAGCTCGGGTGCGGCCTCGTACAGCCGCGGTGCGAACCCGCGCTGCCGCAGCGCGATGGCCGCCGCCAGCCCGCCGATCCCGCCACCGACGATCAGGACGTCTGGTTCCATGGGGACATGGGGGGAAGGAGGAGACTGGGTGCGAGTCGAAAACAATGCGGAACCGCGGCACCGCGCCCCCTCCGGCCGGCCTAGGCCGTCCACCTCCCCCGTACTGGGAGAGGTTGGTAGCCATCGCGCCCCGGCACCTCCGAAGTATCCGCGTGAGAATAGTTTGCGGGCCACACCGCCGCCGCGTCCACCACCCTCTCCCGGTACGGGGAGGGTCGCGCGCTCTCTAAGGCGCGGGGAGAGGGCCGCGGGCCCTCCGAAGCGCCTTGATGGCTATCCTCACACCCGCGGTTTCCGCCGGACCGTCAGCTCCAGTGCAGGTGCAGGCTCCCGGCGAGCATCCGGTCTCGCGTGGCGGCGTCTGGGATCCAGCCGCTGAGCCAGCCCACCAGCACGCCGGAATACAGCGCGAACGAGATCTGCGCCGCCAGCGCCGGGTCCACCTCGGGGTGCAGCTCGCCCGCGTCCTGCCGCCGGGCGATCAGCTCGGCCAGGCGGGCGATGAAGTCGAGCGTGACGGGGGCGAGCGGGTTGTTCTCGTGCGGGAGCACCACCAGCTCCTTCACGAAGCGCCGCGCCAGCGCCGGAGAACGCTCGTACATCCGGAAGAAGTGCGAGAAGACGCCGAACAGCGCCTCCGCCAGCCGCTCTCCGGGGTCCACCGCCGCCAGCGCGGCCGTGGCCGTCTCGATCCACTCGGCCTCGAAGGCAAGGAGCAGCAGGCGCTCCTTGTTCCCCGCGTGCAGGAACACCGTCCCCTTCGCCACCCTCGCCGCCGCGGCGATCGCGTCCGCCGACGTGGCATCGAACCCGTGCGTGTGGAACAACTCACGCGCGGCGGCCACGATGCGGCGGCGCGTCTCCACGCTGCGGTCCTGCTGCGGGTCGGTGACGGGATGTCTGCGGGGTTTGGGCATGACTGCGTAACTAGCGGATCTCCAGCGACACGGCAAGGAAGAAAGGATTTCGGAGCGGCACCTGCGACTGCGCGCGCAGCGACCTGGCGTTGC
>DASSJS010000137.1:0-27611 GCA_035691085.1 Longimicrobium sp. | reverse complement strand
CTGAAGTCGCGGCTACCACGGCACGCAGTCCGCCTTCGCGGACTTCAACGGCAGCAGGGCAGCGGAGCCGAGTCTCCGCTGCCCTGCTGTTTTTCGGGGTCTTGTACGTCTCGCGCCGATCTCTCCCGGTGTCATCCTGAGGAGCGTCCGCGCCCTTCGTCGCGTCCACGCAGGTATTTGGACGCGACGAAGGATCTGCCGCCGAGGCACGGAGAACCGCTCGCTTCGCTCACCGGCGGCTGAAGCCGCAGCAACAACTACGAGAAGCCTCGCAAACTGCGCGAGGCTCCAACAGCTTCGAGTCGCCGATCAGCGGACGGTGAACTCCACGGCCTCATCCTGCTCGAAGTGGCTGTGGCCGGGCTGGCCGGTGATGTGGCAGAGGAGAGCGTAGCGGCCGGGCCTGAGGTCGAGGGTGACCCATACGCGCTGGCCTGGCGGCAGCTCGATCACGCCGCCGGCGGGCGCGCCCGGCCGCGCGGTGCGGAACCCCTGCTCGAACCACGCTTTTTCGTCCGCCAGCGACTTTCCCGCGGGGAGCCGCGACAGCAGCGCCTGGTGCGGCCGCGTGCCGGTGTTCTCCACCAGGATCGTCCGCCGCCCGGCCGTCGGCGGCGCCGACCAGGTCAACGCGCCGTCCGCCAGCCGCAACGTGAGCTCCTCTCCCGGCTCGGTGACGGGGAGGCGCGGCGGCGACCCGACGAAGAATTCCCGCATCATCCCGTGGTCCACGTGCGGCCGGCCGTCGGCGCCGGGGTAGCCGCAGATCACCAGGATGCGCCCGGGCGGGAGCGACGCCACCAGGTCCATTGAGTCGCCCGGCGCCACGGGGGCGATCCCGCCGGCGGGGGTGAGCCACTCCGCGCTCCCGCGTCCCCGTTCACGCAGCTCCGCGAAGTCGGCCAGCGTCTTCCCATCTTCCAGCCGGAAAAAGCGCGCGTAGTGCGGCTGGGTGCCGCGGTTCACCAGCCGGAACCGCTTGACTCCGCCCACCATCCGCGGCGGCGCCTCGAAGGCGTACTCTCGCGCCACCAGCCGCACCACCGGTGGCGGCGGAGGCGGCTCGGGCGTGGCGGCCAGGGCCGCGGATGCGAAGAGCGGAAGGAGAGCGAGAATGTGCATGGGGCTCGGGAAGGGCGGGGAAGATGGAGAGCATTACCCAACCTATGATGCACCGCGCTTTCCGAACCAGCCAGCTTGCCGCAGCTTGGTGCCGGATGCGTGCGGCGAAGCGCGCCGGTGGGTGGCGAACGGTGGCGAGGATTGAACGAGTGGGGACGTCCGCATATCTTTTGAAGCCATTGATTCCCGCCTCGCACGAACGCATCACTCCCCCGCCTCCAACCCCCCATGGACCTGAAGCCCTGCCGCGACTGCGGCACCCCCGTGCAGTGGACGTCGCGCTCGTGCCCGCACTGCGGCATCATGAACCCCGTGCAGAAGTGGGTCGCGCTCCCCGACGGCGCCGACGAGACGTATCGCGTTCCCGTACCGCGCTTGGCCGAGACCCCCGCGCCCCCCGCCTCACCCATGCGCCCGCCCGGGTACGGCCGCGCGCCGGAGGTGCCCGCGGGCCTGCACGACCCGCTCGCCGACGCGCGAAAGAAGATCAAGGCGTGCGCGTGGCTGTTCTACTTCGTGGCGCTGGTGAACCTGGTGGCCAGCTACTGGCTGGGGGAAGGGGGCGTGGTGATCGCGGTGATCGTGGCGGCGCTGGCCACCTGGCTCTGGACGCAGGGGAGCCAGATCGCCGCCGGGCTCCTCCTGCTCTTCGCGCTGTTCAACATCGTCATGCTGGCGAAAAGCGGGCAGATGGCCGGGATCTGGATGGCGATCCTCATCGTCCTTACGTCGTGGCGCGCCCTGAACGCCACCATGCTTCTGCGGGATGCGAACGCGGCGCTCGCGCCGTGATCCCGGGTCTTTCACCACGCCGCGCGCGACCACGAAAGCTGAACGTGGCCGCACGAGGTCCCAGGCTGTTGGAGCCTCGCGCAGTTTGCGAGGCTTCTCGTAGTTGTTGCTGCGGCTTCAGCCGCCGGTGAGCGAGGCTGGCGGACGACGGCGGAAGGTCACCTTTACCCTGTCTCTGTTGCTTTGTATCGTAGAGTACTTTAGAATACTGCTGGCTCCGCCCGCCGAACCATTGAGCCGCGCTCATATTCCCCTGCGGTGCAACAGGTTTGATCTATGCGGCGCGGCAGGATAAATTGACGGAGCAGGCGCCCGGCCGGTTGGCCGCGCGGCGCATCGCCGACCTCACCACACAAGGGCTTCGCCCCGTGGCGCTACTCGACAAGATCCAGTCTCCCGCCGACCTGCGCGCGCTCCCCGAGGCCGAGCTCCCCACGGTGTGCGCCGAGGTGCGCCAGCGGGTGATCGACGTGGTCTCGGCGCACAAGGGCGCCCACTTCGGCTCCAACCTGGGCACGGTGGAGCTGGCGGTGGCGCTGCACCGCGTGTTCGACACCCCGCGCGACCAGCTGATCTGGGACGTGGGGCACCAGGCGTACCCGCACAAGATCCTCACCGGGCGCAGCGAGCGGATGCCCAGCATCCGCAAGCGCCACGGGCTCAGCGGCTTCCTGCGCCGCGACGAGAGCGAGTACGACGTGTTCGGCGCCGGCCACGCGGCCACGTCGATCAGCGCCGCCACCGGCGTGGCCGCCGCGCGCGACATCCACGGCGAGGACTTCGAGGTGGTGGCGGTGATCGGCGACGGGTCGATGACGTGCGGCCTGGCGTACGAGGCGCTGAACAACGCCGGCCACACCGACCGCGACCTGATCGTGGTCCTCAACGACAACGGGATGTCGATCAGCCCCAACGTGGGGGCGCTGCACAAGTACCTGGGCGTGCACAACCGCCTCACCGACGTGCGCACCAACCCGCTCTACAACCGGGTGCGCGAGGAGGTGAAGAAGATGGTGCACGCGGCCGGCAGGCTGGGCACCATTGGCGAGATGGTGGAGCACATGGCCGTGCGCTGGGACGACGCGCTGAAGGGGATGTTCGTTCCCGGGATGCTCTTCGAGGAGCTGGGCTTCCGCTACGTGGGCCCGGTGGACGGGCACGACGTGAAGCGGCTGACCGACACCTTCGAGCAGGTCAAGAAGATGAAGGGCCCCCGGCTGGTCCACGTGCTGACGACCAAGGGGAAGGGCTTCGCGCCCGCCGAGGCCGACCAGGTCAAGTGGCACGCCGCCGCCCTGTTCGACAAGGAGACCGGCGCGCCGCTCAAGCCCAGCGCCGGCGGCCTCCCGCGCTGGCAGAACGTGTTCGGCCAGGCGCTCACCGAGCTGGCCGCCGAAGACCCGCAGGTGGTGGCCATCACCGCGGCGATGGCCACGGGCACCAGCACCGACATCTTCGAGAAGACGCACCCCAAGCGCTTCTTCGACGTGGGGATCGCCGAGGCGCACGCGGTGACATTCGCGGCCGGCCTCGCCACGCAGGGGGTGAAGCCCGTCGTGGCCATCTACTCCACCTTCCTGCAGCGCGCCTACGATTCCATCGTGCACGACGTGGCGCTGCAGGAGCTGCCGGTGACCTTCGTGATGGACCGCGCCGGGATCGCCGGCGACGACGGGCAGACGCACCACGGGGGGATCGACATCGCCTACATGCTGGCGGTGCCGCACATGACCATCACCGCGCCGCGCAACGCCGACGAGCTGATCGGCCTGCTGCGCCTGGCGCTGGAGGACGGCCGCGGCCCCTTCTGCATCCGCATCCCCCGCGACGCGGTGCCCGCGCTGCCCAAGCCGGTGCGCGAGATCGCCGCGATTCCATACGGCACCTGGGAGACGCTGCGGCAGGGGAAGGACCTCGCGATCCTGGCGACGGGGACGATGGTGGCGCCCGCGCTGGCCGCCGCCGAACTGCTGCAGCGCGAGGGGGTGAGCGCCACGGTGGTGGACTGCCGGTTCATCAAGCCGCTGGACGAGGCCACGCTGGAGCGCCTCTTCCCGCACCACCCCCACCTGCTCACGGTGGAGGAGGGGACGGTGGTGAACGGCTTCGGCACCTTCGTGCGCACCTACGTGAACGGCCGCTGGCCCGGCGTGCACGGCGACAGCATGGGCCTTCCCGACGCGTTCGTGGAGCACGGCGAGCGCGCCGAGCTGCTGGGCGAGCTGGGGCTTACGCCCGAGGGGATCGCGGGGCGCGCGCGCGGGGTGCTGGGCCGCCCGCTGCGCACGCTGCAGGAGACCGCCTGAACGCCGTGGCGAAGCGACGCATCGGCGTGGTGGGGCACCCCCGCTACGCCGTGTTCGCCGAGGCCCTCGCCCGCCTGGTCTCGCTGGCCGGGCGGGAGGGGGCCGAGCTTTTGTTCGAGGACCAGCTCCTGGAACTGGCGGCCGGCGGCGGCACGCTCACCGACGACGCGGTGCCCGGGCTGGACCTGCTCCTCACGCTGGGCGGCGACGGCACGCTGCTGCGCGGCGCGCGGATGGTGGCGCACGCGTCGGTGCCCGTGCTGGGGATCAACCTGGGCCACCTGGGCTTCCTTACCTCGGCCGCGCCCGACGAGTTGGAGCGCGCACTGGGGCTGTGGTTCGCGGGCGACTTCAACCTGGACGAGCGGATGGCGCTGGCCGTGTCGTTCAGCCAGCCCGACGGCACCGACGGCGGCGGCTACATTGCGCTGAACGACGCGGTGCTGCACAAGGGCGGCGCCGCGCGGGTGATCCGCCTGCTGGTGCGCGCCAGCGGCGAGGAGGTGGGCATCTACAGCGCCGACGGGATCATCCTGTCGACCCCGACGGGCTCGACGGCGTACTCGCTGAGCGCGGGTGGGCCGATCGTGTCGCCCACGGTGCACTGCATCGTGGCCACGCCCATCTGCCCGCACACTCTGGGCGTGCGCCCGCTGGTGCTCCCCTCGGACGAGACAGTGACGCTGGACGTGCTCTCGCCCACCGAGGAGCTGATCCTGACCATCGACGGCCAGGAGCACGAGCGCCTGACACCGGGCGCGCGCATCATCGTGAGCCGCGCGCCCAACCCCGTGCGGCTGGTGCGCTTCCCCGGCCAGAACTTCTTCAGCACCCTGCGCCGCAAGCTGAACTGGGGCGACCTGGAAGAGCGCGACCGCCGCAACGTGATCCCGCACGGCGGCGAGGCGGGGGATGACGAGGATGCGGGGGACGACGTGTCGGTGTGAACGGCGGCATCAGCCGCCTCCCCGCCACCGCTGGATTTGTGAACGCAGAGCAACGAAGATAAGCAGAGAAAGGCAGAGAACAGCCGTGTAGTTCTCTGTTTATCTCTGCCTGTCTCCGTTGCTGCGTTCATTGCAGTTGCCGTTCGCGGCCGAAACCACGGCTATAATTACGGGATGCCTCGCAAACCGCGCGAGGCTTTTTCTTAGGCTGGGCGGGCGGTGTGCCATCAGGCGAGGTCGCGACGAGCGGATGAATCTGCAGACTGGAAGGGCACGAAGCCTCGCAACCGCGCGAGGCTTTTTTTTTCGTATGGTACACCTAACCGCAACTGCGGTGTATCTACCGTTTCGGACGGGTTCAGACTCCTCGCGGCGATCGTCAACGAGGACAATGCGATGCCAAACGGACTTTCGATCCACATCGCGCTAAACGAGGTGGACGCAAGGCACTATGGAAGCGAATTCCCATTGGCGGGGTGCATGAATGATGCAACCGCAATGTGTGAGATGGCTAAAGCGATTGGATTTGAAACGTCTTTGCTCACCGACCGAGATGCCACGACTGAAGCGGTGCTGGGTACGCTTCGAGCAGCGGCTTCGCGGGTCAGATGTGATGATTTCCTGTTCGTCAGTTTCTCAGGTCATGGTCTGCGGGTTCCAGATCTTGAGTCTTCATGGAGCAGTCTGTACGGATGGGAGCACACGTGGTGTCTTTTCGACCGAATGTTGCTGGGCCTGGAGCTTCGCGAGATATGGGCTGATTTACCTGCAAATTCGCGGGTGCTCGTTGTAAGTGACTGTTGCTTCGCTGCCGGAATTTACTGGAGTATCCGAGGTGCAACCGTTGATGGGTGTGCGGCGGCGACTACCTCCCCGCAGGGGCAAGCTTCACGCGAATGGCGGGACAACGGTGATGCGCAACCTCAGCGCACGCTGAAAAGCGCAGATGCTCGGAAAGTTTACGGGCGCAACCGAAAGCTTTACGAGATGGTTCAAGCGCAAATCGTTTCCCGTCCATTCCCTGCGGTGTCGGCGGACGTTTTGCTGCTCGCTGCATGCCGGGACTGTGAGCGGGCACGTGATGGAGACCCGCATGGGTTGTTTACAGGATCACTTTTGAACATATGGGACTCGGGCGGGTTTCAGGGCGACTATGTGGCGCTGCATACGGAGTTGCTCAGGCGTCTCGCGCCCACCCAATACCCGGTGCTTCTGGCGTCACGCCTTCCGTCGTTTATACGACAAAGGCCATTCACAATTTGATCTGGCGTGCCAAATCCACACCGTAGTGCTTGGCGCAAATCAAGTTCAGAACATGCATGGCGGTTTGACAACCAACGGAGTGCATAAACAAAGCGCGCGGATCGAAATCCGCGCGCTACGTCTATCTCCCTTGGCCGGTCAGTTGTCGTCCGTATCCAGGAAGTAGCTGCCGTAGTCGCCGGGGCCGTAGCTGCTGGCGGCGATGTAGTAGGTGCCCGAGGGGAGGAAGGCGCTCAGCTCCGAGAGCCCCTGCGCGCCGTTGTCCTCCTCGGCCACCAGGTTGCCGAACTCGTCGAGGATGGCCACGTACGGCTCGATCACGCTGGACTGCTGGCTCACGTACACGTTGCGGCTGGTGCTGATGCGGAAGCGGTAGTAGTCCACCGCCGAGCCGTCGTTCAGCTGGCAGTCGCTGGTGTCGAGCGAGCCGCTGGTGCTGGAGCCCAGCGAAAGGCTGCGCACGCGGTCGCAGTTGAGGTTGCTGTCGGTGAACGTCCCCAGGTCGTCACACCCCGCCAGCAGCCCTCCCGAGAGCAGCAGCGCGCAGACGTAGATCATTCGGCGCATCGGTCCATCTCCCCATGTGCGTGGGTCTGGCGGCGGGCACCCGCGCCCGCCGCGCACGGCAGCTCGCGCGCATCCGCCCGTGCGACAGGCGTTTACGCGGATGATGGCCCACCATTCAACATCCGCGCCGCCCGGGGCGCATCCCCCGGGATAGCCATAAATCCAGCACCGACAAGGATCTGGACGCCGCCGCGGGGCGGTGCGAGATTGGTTGCGGGGAGCCGGGCCATCTTCCCGTGTCCCCCGCTGCACGCGCACCCTGCCCTCGCATGGCGACGCTCGCCCCTCCCGATCCCGGCCTGCCGCGCGCCGAAGCGGCCGCCCCCGCCCTCTCCGTCGCGGTCTCCGCCGCCGAGCCCTGCCCCAGCTGCGGCAAGCCGATCGCCGACGAGTACTGCGGCGCGTGCGGCGAGCGGCGCCCGCGCCCCGAGCACCTCTCGGCGCGCAGCTTCTTGCGCGAGCTGCGCGAAGACGTGCTGGACCTGGACGGCCGCGCGCTGCGCTCCTTCCGGTTGCTGCTCACCCGGCCGGGGCTGCTGACGCTGGAGGTGCTGCGGGGCCGCCGCAAGCAGTACCTGGGCGCCATCAAGATGTACCTGGGCGTGTTCGCGCTGACGATGCTGGTTTCGTCGCTGGTGGCCGCGCGCGCCGAGGAGCAGGGCCCGCAGTCCGACGTGCTGAGCAGGGGGGTGGGGCGGGTGGTGCACATGGTGGCGGCGCACCGCGGGATCAGCGACGCCGCGGCGCAGCAGGCGGTGCTCCAGGCCACCATGCAGCACGAGTCGTGGATCGCGCTCTGCATTCCGCTGCTGTTCGCGGCCGTGCTGTTCGCGCTGTTCCGCGGCCGCCGCCGCTGGTTTGGCGAGCACCTGCTGTTCGCCACCCACTTCGGCGCCTTCAACTACGTGTTCGGCCTGCTGCTCCTCCCCTTCCAGTTCCTGCACATCGAGGTGTGGAAGGTGGCCTTGCTGGCGGGGGCCCTGGCGGCGCCGGCAGCGATGATCGCGTACCTGGCCATCGCGTTCCGGCGGGTGTACGGCGGCGGGCGGGGCGCGTCGGTGGGATGGGGGGTGGGGCTGCTCCTCTGCTTCGGCATGGCGCAGGGGATCGTCGCGCTCGCCGCGTTCCTCACCGCCACCATCCGGCTGGCGTACTTCTGATATTCGTTGGGACGATTGGGCTGGCATGCCGCGTCCAAGCCATCTGCCGCCATCCCGAGGCTGAGGTGAGCATGAGGCGGGCGGGGCGCTCGCGTGGAGGCGGCGCTGGGGCGCGGAAGCCAGCGAACGTTGATGGTAAATTCAACGCCACTCTCCCGGTGGAGACGAAGCCGCGGCAGGCAGATCGCCCGGACGGTCTCCGGCGATGAGGTGCGGAAACAAGGACGAGCCCCGGCGCGCTGCCGGGGCTCGTTTTGGTTGATCGCGTCGTCGCCATCTCCGCGGAATCGCCCCCTCGCCCGTCAGGGCCGCGGCGGCGGGCGCAGGCCGGGGTCGGGGGGCGTGATGGGCCGGCGGTCGGTGGGCGGCGACGGGGTGCGGGTGCGCGGCGCCGAGTCGGGCGGCGCCACCACCGGCGGGCGCGCCTGCACCGGCTTGGGCGGGCGCCGTGCTCCCGGCGGAAGCTGGCCCGGCTGCATCCCCGGGGGCGGGGGCGGCATGGCGGGCGGCGGTGCCGGGCGCGGCGCGGCGGGGCGAAGCACCGAGTCGGTGGCCGCGTTCAGGTCGGGGGCCGACATCCCCGGCGGCAGGTCGGCGGGTTTGGGGCCTGGGTGCGCGCGCTCGAAGCGGCGCTGCGCGCTGTCGGCGATCTCGCGCCACACCTGGGCCATGTAGTCGGGGTCGCGCGAATGGACGCGCACGAAGCGCTGCAGGTCGCGCTCCGACACGCGGTAGCGGCGCAGCGCGGCGGCGCGCATCCGGTCGCCCGCGGCTGCGGTGTCGGGCACCGAGCGCAGCTCCACGTTCGCCTTCACGAAACGGTCACGCGGGATGGCGCCCTGCGCCGCGTTATCCCCGCACGCCGCCAGCCCGCCCACGGCGAGCGCGGCGGCCGCCAGCCATCCAGCCCGCATGTGATCTCTCCCAGGTAGATCGGTCGGCCGTGAGGCTACCCGGCACCCGGCGGCGTGTCAAGCCGCCGCGTTGCGCGCCCCCATGGCGCGGCGTAGCTTCGCATCCAACACCCCGCGGGGATCGTCCGTTCCCACAAACACGCCCGAATCCGCATGGCACGCAGCATCATCCCCCGCGCCGCGGCGCTGCTCCCGGCGCTCTTCGCCGCCGTGGCCGCCCACGCGCAATCCGCGCCGCCCAGCCCCGAGCAGGTGCTGGGGTACGCGCTGGGCGAGCGCTTCACGCCCTACGCCGGCGTGCAGCAGTACGCCCGCGCGCTGGCCGCCGCCGCGCCCGACCGCGTGCGCTACCAGCCGTACGGCGAGACCTACGAGGGGCGCGAACTGTTCCAGCTGGTGATCGCCCGCCCCGACGTGATGCAGCGGCTCGACGCGGTGCTGGCCGCCAACACCGAGCTCACCCGGCCGGGCACCACCGCCGCCCGCGCCGCGCAGGTCGCCGCCGCCAACCCGGCGGTGGTCTACTTCAGCTACGGCGTGCACGGCAACGAGAGCTCGTCGAGCGAGGCCGCGCTGTGGACGGCGTACGACCTGGCGCGAGGCGCTGCCGAGGTGCGCGGCGTGCTCGACTCGGTGGTGGTGATCATCGACCCCGTGGTGAACCCCGACGGGCGCGACCGCTACGTCAACTGGTTCCGCCAGGTGCGCGGCGCCCGCCCCAACCCCGACCCGCAGAGCCGCGAGCACCGCGAGCCGTGGCCGGGCGGGCGCTTCAACCACTACCTGTTCGACCTGAACCGCGACTGGAGCTGGGGCACCCAGCGCGAGACCCGCCAGCGGCTGGCCACCTGGTGGCGGTGGAACCCGCAGGTGCACGTGGACTTCCACGAGATGTTCTTCAACTCGAGCTACTTCTTCTTCCCGGCCACCGCGCCCATCAACCCGATCTACCCCGACTACGTGCTCAAGTGGGGGCAGCGCTTCGGGCAGGCCAACGCGCGTGCGTTCGACCAGCAGGGGTGGAGCTACTACACGGCCGAGGAGTTCGACCTGTTCTACCCCGGCTACGGCGACAGCTGGCCCAGCCTGACCGGGGCGATCGGGATGACCTACGAGCAGGCCGGCCACGGCGCCGCCGGACAGGCCGTGGCGCGCGAGGACGGCGACACGCTCACGCTGCGCGAGCGGGCGATGCACCACTGGGCCAGCGGCGAGGCCACCCTCCGCGCTGCCATGGCGGGGAAGACGCAGCTGCTGACGGATTACGCATCCGCCGCGCGGACCGCGGGCGTGGGCGAGCAGGACTTCCTGCTGGTGCCGGGGACCGACCCCACCCGCGTGCAGGCGCTGGTGAACCACCTGCGCATGCAGGGGATCGAGGTGGAGCGCGCCAACGCCGGCTTCGGCGCGGGCGCCCGGCCGCACCAGGGCTTCGCGCCGCGCTCGCAGTTCCCCGCGGGCACCTACCGCGTCCGCGCGCGCCAGCGCCTGGGCCGCCTGGCGGTCACGCTGCTGCAGCAGGAAACGCCGCTGCGCGCCAACTTCAGCTACGACATCAGCGCCTGGTCGCTGCCGTACGCGTACGGCGTGGCGGCATACCGCGTGAGCCCCGGGCTGGGCGGGAGCTGGTCGCCGGTCCCGGCGGTGGCGTCGGCGGACGCAGGGCCGTCCAACGTGAACGCCCCGGCGCCGGCGTACGGCTACCTGGTGCTTCCCGGCGCGGAGCAGACCGCGGCGGTGATGCGCTTCCTGGACGCGGGCGGGCGGGTGCGCGTGCTGGGCAAGGCGGCCACCTTCGGCGGGCGGAAGTGGCCGGCGGGCACCTGGTTCATCCCCACGCGCGGGAACGACTCGCTGCAGGCGCGCGCGGCCCGGGCGGGGCTGGGCGCCTTCGCCGCGTCCGTGTCCACCGGGCACAGCGAGGAGGGGATCGACCTGGGGAGCGAGAACGTGCGCGCGATCAAGCGCCCGCGCGTGGCCGTGGTCACGGGCGACGGGGTCGACCCGTCGTCGTTCGGCGCGCTCTGGTTCTTCCTGGACCAGCAGCTGGGGATGAACTTCGACGCCCTGGAGGGCGCCGACCTGGGCCGCGCCAACCTGGCGCAGTACGACGTGGTGGTGATCCCCGACGCCAGCCCGCGGGCGCTGCGCGGCGCGGTGGATTCGCTGAAGGCGTGGGTGCAGCGCGGCGGCCGGGTGGTGGCGCTGGCCGGCGGCGCCGAGGCGTTCGCCGAAGCCGCGGGGGTGAAGACGCGCGAGGGCGCGGCCGACAGCACCGCGATCCGCGCCCGCTACCTGCAGGGGCGGGAAGAGCGCGAGCGGCAGGAGTTCCGGCAGGAGGTGCCGGGGATGATCACCACCGTCACGCTCGACCCCGCGCACCCGCTGGCCTTCGGCGCGGGGCAGGACGGCAACCCGGCGCAGACCTTCGTGCTGCACCAGGGGTCGCTGGTGTTCGAGCCGGGCGAGGGGATCGAGAGCGTGGCCTTCTTTCCCGCCACGCCGCAACGGCTCTCCGGCGTGATCAGCCCCGAGAACCTGCGGCGGCTGCGGCAGGGGGCGTGGCTGGTGAGCAAGGAGATGGGCCGCGGCAGCGTGGTCCTCTTCGCCGACGACCCGCTCTTCCGCCTCTTCTTCCGCAGCAGCCAGCCGCTGCTGCTGAACGCCATCCTGCTGGGGCCGTGAGGGTTGGGCGATCGGCCCGCTCTCACGACCCATCGCACCCGGGCCCCGGCGGAAGAGATTCCGCCGGGGCCCTTCGCTCACCGGTGCGCTGATGAGCATCCGTGCGACACGCCGGTCTGCCGTTACCAGCAGTGGCAGGCGCCGGTGCGCGGGTCCCAGCTGTAGTGCGTCGTGCCCAAACCGATGATACAGTAGTCGTGGCACTCCTCGGCGGTGTCGGTCACCGGTGCGCGCCGCGCCTCGGTGCGGGCGTTCGCCGGGGCCGTGCCCAGCGCCAGTCCGCCGGCCACGATCACACCGAATGCGACGCTTCGGATTGCGGTGGTCCTGCGCATGTGCCCTCCTTGCGTGAGAGGTTTCGCCGAGCCGGCCACCCGGTACGGCGTCCACCAAACCAAGGTACAGCCACATCATCGCGACGTACCGGCATCTCCATCCGCCGAGCGCGGGTGCGTCACGATAGGGCACGCCTTCGCATCTTTCGCGCCTCTGGGTTCACTGGAGTTCCAGGCTGGCGACCGGCGGAAGACGATCCCCGCCACACCGTCGCGAACCTCTGCCCCCCAGGCACCTTCCAGGCGGCATATATGACGATTTGGCAAGGTTTTCCGGGCACGGAAGTCGCCTTGTTCCCGGGCAGCGGCGCCCGTCCATCCGTGATATCCTGTAAACGTGATGGCCCGTGTCTTCCAGCGAGAAGGCGCGCACTCCGGGCGCAACCAAAATCGAACGACTTCAAGACCCGGAACCGGAGGTCCCGATGATCAATCCCGATCGTCTTACCGTCAAATCGGGCGAGGCACTGCAGGACGCGATGAGCCGCGCCCAGCGTGCCGGCAACCCGCAGATCGAGGACCTGCACCTGCTGCAGGCCCTGCTGGAGCAGGAAGAGGGGATCATCGTCCCCATCCTGCAGAAGGTGGGGGTGAACGTGGCGCGCCTGCGCGCCGAGACCGATGCCGCCGCCGCGCGGCTGCCCAAGCAGAGCGGCGGGAGCGCCCCGCACATCTCGCGCGAGCTGAACGCCGTGCTCGACCAGGCCGAGGCCGAGGCGCGCGAGCTGAAGGACGAGTACGTATCCACCGAGCACATGCTGGTGGCGCTGGCCGAGAAGGGCTCGTCCACCGCCGCCCTGCTCAAGGCGCAGGGCGCCGCGCGCAAGACGCTGCTCGAGGCGCTGGAGCAGGTGCGCGGGCCCCACCACGTGACCGACCAGAACCCCGAGGAGAAGTTCCAGGCGCTGCAGCGCTTCTCGGTGGACCTGACCGAGCGCGCCCGCCGCGGCAAGCTCGACCCCGTGATCGGCCGCGACGAGGAGATCCGCCGCGTGATCCAGGTGCTTTCGCGGCGCACCAAGAACAACCCGGTGCTGATCGGCGAGCCCGGCGTGGGGAAGACGGCCATCGTGGAGGGGCTGGCGCAGCGCATCGTCAACGGCGACGTGCCCGAGGGGCTGCGCGACAAGACGCTGGTCTCGCTCGACATCACCGCCATGCTGGCGGGCGCCAAGTACCGCGGCGAGTTCGAGGAGCGGCTGAAGGCGGTGCTCAAGGAGATCACCAGCAGCGACGGGCAGTTCATCGTCTTCATCGACGAACTGCACACCATCGTGGGCGCGGGGAAGACCGAGGGGAGCCCCGACGCCGGCAACATGCTGAAGCCCGCGCTGGCCCGCGGTGAGCTGCGCGTGGTCGGCGCCACCACGCTGGACGAGTACCGCACCAACATCGAGAAGGACGCGGCGCTGGAGCGGCGCTTCCAGCAGGTGTACGTGGGCGAGCCCAACGTGGAAGACACCATCGCCATCCTGCGCGGGCTGAAGGAGCGCTACGAGGTGCACCACGGCGTGCGCATCACCGACCCGGCGATCGTGGCGGCGGCCACGCTGTCGAACCGGTACATCGGCGACCGCTTCCTCCCCGATAAGGCCATCGACCTGATCGACGAGGCCGCCAGCCGCCTGCGCATCGAGATCGACAGCATGCCGCAGGAGATCGACGAGGTGGAGCGCCGCATCATGCAGCTCGAGATCGAGCGGCAGGCGCTCACGCGTGAGTCCGATCCGGAATCGAAGGAGCGGCTGCAGCGGCTGGAGGGCGAGCTGGCCAACCTGCGCGAGAAGAGCAGCGGGATGAAGGCGCAGTGGCAGAGCGAGAAGGCGGCGATCCAGGAGATCCGCAGCAAGAAGGAGAAGCTCGACGAGCTGAAGGTGGAGCTGGACCGCGCGCAGCGGACGGGCGACCTGAACCGCGCCGCCGAGCTGCAGTACGGCACCATCCCCGCGCTGCAGAAGGAGATCGAGGAGAGCGACCACCGCCTGGCCGAGCTGCAGCAGAAGAGCAAGTTCCTGAAGGAGGAGGTGGACGCCGACGACATCGCCGAGGTGGTGGCGCGGTGGACCGGCATCCCCGTCAGCCGGATGCTGCAGAGCGACCGCGAGCGGCTGGCGCGGCTCGACCAGCACCTGAACGAGCGCGTGATCGGCCAGCCCGAGGCCACCGAGGCCGTGGCGAATGCCGTCCGCCGCAGCCGCGCGGGGATGCAGGACCCCAATCGCCCCATCGGCTCCTTCATCTTCCTGGGGCCCACGGGCGTGGGGAAGACGGAGACGGCGCGCGCGCTGGCCGAGTTCCTGTTCGACGACGAGGATGCGATGGTGCGCATCGACATGTCGGAGTACATGGAGAAGCACGCGGTCAGCCGGCTGATCGGCGCGCCCCCGGGGTACGTGGGGTACGAGGAGGGCGGCCAGCTCACCGAGGCGGTGCGGCGGCGCCCGTACAGCGTGGTGCTCTTCGACGAGATCGAGAAGGCGCACCCCGACGTGTTCAACGTGCTGCTGCAGATCCTGGATGACGGGCGGGTGACCGACAGCCAGGGGCGCACGGTGAACTTCCGCAACACGGTCATCATCATGACCAGCAACATCGGGAGCCCGCTGATCCTGGAGCAGGCCGGCCGGCTGGGCGACCCGGCCACGCGCGACGAGGTGGAGAAGCAGGTGCTGGCGGAGATGCGGCGCCACTTCCGCCCCGAGTTCCTGAACCGCGTGGACGAGGTGATCGTGTTCGCCCCGCTGGGCCGCGCGCAGCTCAAGACCATCGTGGACCTGCAGCTGCGCCGGCTGGAGAGCCTGCTGGCCGAGCGGAAGATGACGCTGCGGCTGACCGACGCCGCCAAGGAGCTGATCGCCGAGGAAGGGTACGACCCGGCGTACGGCGCCCGCCCGCTGAAGCGGTCGATCCAGCGGCTGGTGCAGAACCCGCTGGCCATCCGCGTGCTGGAGGGCGAGTTCGAGGACGGCGACACCATCGTGGTGGACCGCGAGCCCGGCGCCGCCCAGCTCACCTTCCGCCCCGCCGGCGCACCCGCGCCGGCGGCGGCGGAGCCGTCGGAGCCGGAGGTTCACGCGGGCGTCTGACGGAAGTACGAAAGTACGGGGTACGAAAGTACGGCCCCGCTCCTCAATCGAGGAGCGGGGCCGGTTTGCTGATCCGCGCGTGGTCCGCAGTCGCCCGCGGTAGAATGGTCAGGCGGGTCACACGGACAGAACTATCCCTCAAGCGGGGGCGAACAGTCCAGGCAGAATGAGTGCAAGGCCAATCACACCCAGAAAGACGCGCATGGCGGTGTCGCTTTCAATCGCCGAGAACCAGCCCACCCTTCGGATTGTCTGGTAGAGCCACCAGGGACGGCCCGTGCTCGCAACCAGGAATTCGAGACCACAGCTCCAGAGAAGGGCCCGCTTCCCCGGAATTCCGTACGCATGTTCAAGATACAGGGCCAATCCAACCGCGGCGAAGAGGGACCCGGCATAAACAGCGATGTAGACGCGGAGGCTCGGCACCCGTCCGGCACGGCCGCCGCGGTCCGCAAGCGAGGCATCCGTGAGTGCTCCGACTCCATTCGCGAAGAGCAGAACCGCTCCCACGATGCCCGCCATGAGCGCAAACGCCCAGGCGGCCCGTGCCCACTCTGGCCACGCACGTGTAAACCCGCTGTCGACCGCCGTGGCCATGCTGAACGAGATGCCGCCGAGCGCCAGCGCCAGGATCAGAGGGTAGGGCCTGAAGCCCTGGTGGTGAGCCATGTCAGGGAAGATCGAGTGTAACCCGGCAGCCGCACGGCGTGACGCCACAGGTCAGCTGCATGGGCGCGGGGTTGGAGCGATGGATGCCGCCGGAGCGCCGCGCGCCCACGTCGGCTGCAACGATCCGTCGCGCCCCGCTGACGATGCAGCCGCGGTGGTCCGGCCAGGCGCAGGACGGACTACCAGACCCCGAGATAATGCTCTTCGCCTCGAACGTCAATCGCCGGTAAATCCCACGTACGCAATCCGATGCCTCTGCGCGGTGGTGGCGTTACGCGGATATGTACGCTCCGGTGGCGGGAAGGCGCGCCGTTTCGTGCGTTATCGCGAAGCAACGTGCGCCGGGACGCCGCCCGCCCGCTGAAGCGGTCGATCCAGCGGCTGGTGCAGAACCCGCTGGCCATCCGCGTGCTGGAGGGCGAGTTCGAGGATGGCGACACCATCGTGGTGGACCGCGAGCCCGGCGCTTCGGTGCTCACCTTCCGCCCCGCCGGCGCCCCCACGCCGGCGGACGCGGCTTCCGACGCGCCCGAGCGGGAGACCGCGGGGGGGGGTGACGGGCGAGGGCGCCTCGGCGCTCGGAGGGAACTGCGTCAACAACGAGAGCCGCTCCCGTGCCGAAAGGCACGGGAGCGGCTTTTCGCTCGGCGAGACAAGGCTCCCCGGCAGGCGAGGTGGCCGGTTACGCCTTGAGCACCGGGTAGCGCAGGTGCGTAACGCCCACGCCCTGGATCACCGTCGGGTTGCCGAGGACGGCTGGCGTGCCGGCGAGGTGGTCGAAGAGCCGAACGCCGGAGCCAAGCAGAACCGCCGCCACGTCGACGTGGATTTCGTCGAGGAGGCCGGCATTCAGGAGCTGCTGGATGGTGTCGGCGCCGTGGACCCCGACCGTCTTCCCGGCGGCGGCGGCTTTGGCCTGGCTCACGGCGCTTTCGATGCCGTCGGTCACGAAGTGGACCGTCGAACCGGGTCGCGGCCATCCGGCGGGGACGTGGTGGGTCAGCACGAACGCGGGTCCCCAAGCGTGGTTTCCGCCCCAGCCCTGGGCGACCTCGAACGTGTGCCGGCCGGTGAGCACGGCACCCAGCTCCGACCAGAGGCCGCGCAGGTGCTCGGCGCTCGGCGCGGACACCTTGAATGTCATGGGGTCCGCCCCGCCGGTGTGGAATTCGACGTCGCCCGAGTTGAAGTACCAGTCGAACACCTCGGCCACGCCATCGTTGCGGTCGGCGACGTAGCCGTCGAGCGACATGGACATGAGTGCGATAACCTTCGACATGCGATGTTCCTTTCAACGGGATGGAGACTGCGTTCAGAGTATCTCACCGATACGACGAACGAGCACCACGAGAATCGACAGCGACGCATGCGAGGCGCGGACACGGAGATAAGAGGACTTCTCCAGTGGCCGGCGCTTGGGTAGAGCGTAGGTTACGCTATCCGGAGATTTCCAGGGAGACCGCGAGAAAGGACGCTAGCGTTCAACCGCGAAGCCCGCCACGTGCTGACGCGAGGCGCGTTGGCGCGCATTTCGTCAGTCACTCTGAATGTCCTTGACCCACGCCTGATCGAGGCGTACTCTACGACGCAAAGTACTTGTCGATTTCTCGCGGCCAGACGACGAGTGCATCCGCTCGTGCTCGGGAGGAAGTCATGAAGAAGTGGGGGCGGCGCCTCCGTGCGGCAATCGGAATGGGCCTCATCTGGGGAGCCGCGTGGTTCGGTGCGGGCGTCCTGCTGGCACGGGTGCCTGGGTATCACTCCGACCTCCCGTTTGCCCTCCTCTTCGCGCCGCTCGGCTTTCTGACCGGCATCATCTTCTCCGGGATCCTCGTGGGGATCGAGGGCCGCCGTGGGTTCGAGCGCACGTCGCTTTCGCGCTTTGCGGGGTGGGGCGCCGCGAGCGGCTTTCTGCTGTCGGGGATCTTCGTCGTGGGAGCGGCCCTTCGAGGGGACGCCTTGTGGCAGGAGTTCCTCGTGTTCGGCCCGCCCCTCGCCATTGCGAGCGCGGTCTGCGCTGCTGGTTCGCTGGCCGTGGCCCGACGGGCTGAACGGCGCGAGATCCGCGGCGACCGTGCGGGGCCGGCGCGCAAGCCTTTCCTGCGCTGAAAGGATGGACGGCCCCGCATCCCCTCCGGCCGATCGTCAGGCCGCCCGCACGCGAGTCAATCCCCTATCCGGCAGCAAGCTGCGCATCCCAGCCACGATCTCGCTTCGCTGCCGCTGATCAGACCGCTCGAACTTCGGCGAGCCGCTTGGCCGCGTACTCGTCGTCCCAGCAGACGGCGGCCTCCCATGCGGCCGACGCTTGCGCGGCGACATCGTACGCGCCGTCGTCGAGACCGGCGGCGTTGTGGGGCAGCACCAGGTCCAGGTCGGGGACGTCGACGTGCGCCTCGTCCCAGTCGATCAGCGCGACCCGATCGGCGGTCACGCGGACGTTGCCAGGGTTGCCGGGGTTGCCGTGAACGACGCACGTCCGGCGTCCGGCGAGCCGCGCCCACGCTGCCCGGCATCGCGCAACGCCCTCACGCGGCATCGCGCCGAGGTCGATCTTCGTCCCCGTGTCGGCGTGCAACAGGTCGGCCGACGAGCGCCACCCCGGGCGCTGCGGCCAGCCCTGCGTCAGCCGATGGAGCTGGCGGAGCGTGTCGGCCACGCGACGCCAGTCGGCCTCCGTCGCGGGCGGCTTGCCCTCCACCCAGGTCATCACCACCAGGCCGTCGGCGAACAGCCGGCCATCCGTCGTCGGGATCGGCACCGGCACGGCCATGCCTTCACGATCGAGGTATTGAAGGAGCTCGGTCTCCCACGCGAGATCAGCGTCGCTCCTGGCACCGCGGCGACCGACCGCGAGGCGCCCGTTGACGCGCACGCTCCACACGTCGTTGGCGACTCCGCCGGCGAGCGGTTCGATGCGAGCGGCGTCGATGCCCCACTGCTCGAGTGCCTCCCATCCCATTGGCCACATCAATCGCGATGTTTGTCCAGCGGCCTGACTTCCCAAGCGTCAGGGGGTACGGGGCCGGCGCGCAAGCTTGACGTCCCGCGGAAGCACGGACGGCCCCACATCCCCTGCATCTGGATTGTCAGGCGGCGGTGCGCGAATCCCGGTCAGTCCAGCCGCAGCAGGAACTCTTCGACCTCGTCGCCGGAACTCTCGACCGTGGACTCCCTCGCCTCGATGAAGAAGCCAACCTTCTCGAGCACGCGGCGGGAGGCCGCATGGTCCACGGTCACCCGGGCAAAGAGCGGACGCTCGTGCACCTCGGCGAGGAACTCTCGTAGCGCGGCGGTCGCGATGCCCTTCCCCCAGTGCTCCCGCCCGTACCAGTACGCGACCTCGCGCAGGCCCTCCCGAACGAAGCTGGCGACGTACCCGGCCACGGCGCCCTCATTCTCGACGGTGCGGAGGATCCCGAGAGGATCCGCGAGAATCCGCGCCCAGTGGGCGTCGAACTCGGAGCGGCCGCGTGACGTGAGCGTGCCCACGCGAAGAGCGACCGGATCACACTGGTGCTCGAAGAACGTGTCGAGATCCGGGGCCGCGACAGGTCGCAGTCGAATGCCGGTCATGGAGCGTCGGGGAGATGACTCGTAGTTGCGCGGAGACGGGCTCTCTCCGCCTGACGCCCCGAAGGGTCACGGGTGTGGGGCCGGCGCGCAAGACTGTTCGGCCAGCTCGAAAGCACGACGCCCCACATTCCCTGCAGCCATCATTATACCGGATGCGGAGCGTCGTTGTGCATTCACCCACATCGGGAGAATGTTGTCATCCTGAAGGAGCCGCCGCGCCAACGCCGCGCCCACACTGGACCCTGGCGGCGACTGAAGGATCTATCGCCCGCACTCGGAACCAATCCTCCGAAGCGCACCGGCCCAGCATCTACCGTCTGGCAGACGATGGCGCTGCCTCGATTTTAGATCCTTCGGTCGCCGCCAAGCCTTGGCGCGGATGCGGTGCGGTGCAGCGGCGACGCTCAGGATGACCGGGGCCTGCTCGTCCTTCTCCATCGGCACATGCCTCCCGCGTCACCTGGCCGCTCACGCCCGCACGGTCCGCGAACACTCCGGGGGCCGTCCGCCCACGGCCCCGGCTAGAATTGAGGTGTCACTCCGTAGGTGGCCACGTCGAGGCTGAAGGCCATGCCCTGCCAGTGTGGATCGTTCCGGTCATGCCGCCCCCGGTTGTCGCGAGCAATCCGCCGGAACAGGAGCAGCGCGTCCGCGCCGTCCAGCTCCGCCGTGTCCACGCCCAGATGCTCCTTGAACAGTGCGATACGCATCGCCCGGACGGATGCCGGATCGCTGCAGGCCACGTTGAGCTCACCGTTACCGAAGAGCGAATGGTGGTGCAGGTTGCACGATCCCACGGACGCCCATTCGTCGTCGACGAGGATGAGCTTCGAATGGACGTAGACCGGTTTCCGGGCACCGTCGGTATCAAGCCCCGCCATCCCACAGAGCGTGAAGCCGTCATACCTGGAAAGGCGCGCGCGTGCCTCCAGGGCGGGTGTGCGTGCGTCTGCCCGCGCCGTCAGCTCCGGCACCGCCGGCAGCATGGCAACGATCTGCACCCCGCGCGTCAACGCATCCTCCAGGGCGCTCACGATCCCGGCTACCTCCAGATACTGGTGCTCGAGATAGATCGTGCGGCGGGCCGCCTGGATCGCCACGCGGTACTGGTCGTGAATCGTCCGCTCGCCGAGCGCGATCGGGAACGGGGAGCCACCCGGCGGAGGATGGCCGTCGGTGTACCGTTCCGCATGCGTGGTACGCTGGATCTGCACGACAGCGGTACCGCAGGGGGGCGGTTGATGCTCCGGGAAGTCGAGGTCGGCGACGCTCCCCTCGCCCCATCGTCCGTCGCCCTGCGCCCTTTCACTGGCCTCGTTCCAGCGCTGGACGAAGTTGTGGTGCACGTCCGCCACCGCGGGGCCCGTTACCTCGACGTAGACGTCGTGGTTGTGGTGATTCCCGCGATGGTCCGACGACACGACGGAGTGTGGATTGAGATTGATCCCCCCGACGAAGGACGTACCACCGTCCCGATCCGCGTCGATGAGCCAGGTTTTCTGATGCTGGCAGTAGCCGGGATGTGCCCGGTCCCACCGGATGTTGACGTGAGGGTAACGCCGCGACAGCAGCTCGAAATGCTCAGCCGAGCCCCAGAACGCATTTCGCCGCCACCCAGCCGTTTCGTCGTCCGGCCGCCAGAAGATGAGACGGACGTCGACGCCGCGGCGGGCAGCACGTTCGAGCACGTCCAGCGCCGCGCCGCGGCCGTCGGGCATCTGGAAGGACGGCCACATGAAGGTGACCGTCGCCCACACGCTCTCGTGCGCGAGCTCGATGGCCTCGCAGATGCGGCGAAACGCGGGCTCCCCGTCGATCCAGGGGACGATCCGGTTGCCCGCGCGCGCCGGATAGGAACCCGTCTCGACAAACGGCACCGGCATGGGACCCGTAGGATGCGTTGGTGAGCTGACCGTCCACGGCGATCGGCGAAGGCAAGTGCCGCGTGAGGAGAGGCACCGAACGTTCAAGGTATGAATCTCGACTCCGGCCTGCGCTGCTGCGATCCTTGTCCAGCGGCCTGACGCCAGGCTTCAGCGGCCAGCGGCCACTCCAAAGCTGAAGATGAGAAGATAACCGGCCGCTGGTCCGCTGCGAGCATCAGGCCGGACCCGAACGTCCAGGACTCCGTGCGCGATCCCTCCGCGCTCGCTGCCAATGCAGGGACCATCCGAACAGCATCTGACGCTGCTTCTCATCCGCTGTTCGCCGCGACGTGAGGACGATATGCTCAGACGCGAATTCCCGAAGACTGCCGCAGCGACCGCGGTGCTGACCGCGGTCCTTCCCGTTCAAGCCAGGGAGCCATCCGCCATGCCGAACGCCAACTTTGCCGACGTCAACGGCCAGCACATCTTCTACAGCGTGCATGGCGCCGGCAAGCCGCTCATCCTTCTCCACGGCGGCGTAACCCCCGACAGCTTCGGCGGCAACCTGGCTGAACTGGCCAGGGGCCGGCAGGTGATCGCGGCCCATCTCCAGGCGCATGGCCGAACGCCCGACACCGACCGGCCTCTGCGCTCCGAGTCGCTCGGTGACGACGTTGCCGCCCTGATCGGATATCTGAATCTCGGCAAGGCGGACGTGATGGGCTACTCCCTGGGCGCCGCCGCCGCGTTGCAGACCGCCATCCGCCATCCGGAAGCCGTCGACCGGCTCGTGCTCGTGGCAGGAAGGATGAAGCAGGATGGAGCTTATCCGGAGGTAGTGGCGGCCTTCGATCAGATGGAGGCCAACGCCCCGATGTTCGGGAGTGGCGTCAAGGCATCACCGTTGGGGCAGGCCTATCCTGACGTCGATTGGACGAACCTGTTCCGCAAGCTCGGCGACTCGGCCAAACGCCCCTTCGACTGGAGCGCCGACGTCGCCAGGGTTCAGGCCCGGACACTGCTGGTCTTTGCCGATGCCGACTGCATCCGGCCCGAACACATGGTCGAGTTCTGGAAGGCGTTGGGAGGCGGCCAGCGCGATGCCGGGATCGATGGCTCGTTGCGGCCCGCAAACCAGCTCGCGATCGTGCCAGACGCCACCCACTACTCACTCTCCGTCGATCCGAGGCTGCCGCAGATCGTCGAGCGCTTCCTCGCAACCGAATAGGCTTCGATCGGTTTCGAACATGGAAGTGAGTGCACGCTTCGCGTAGCGCGGCCGACAGCACGCCGGCCGCCTCACGGTCGATGTGGCGGTTTGCGGCGCGGGCGATCGTGTGTGCCTTGACGTGCCGGAGAGAACAGCGGTTCAGAGAACGAACGTACGGCATCATCCCGCAAACCGGCCCACGGCATGCCGCCGGGGCAAGAGGGTCAAGCCGCGGTAGCCCGGAAGCTGGACGCCCCAGCCTGCACGAGGCGGAAGCCGAACTCCGCCAGAATCCCGAGCAGATCCTCGCTCGGCCCGGTGCCAATGAACTCGAGAGTGGTTGCGGGCTGGGCCTGTCCATGGGGCCCATGGTGTTCCACCACATACGGCAGGATGCCCGCAGCCCAGGAGCTCGGCGAGTCGTTCGGTGAGACTCTGAAGGTCGTGACGCCCAGAGGGTAAACCGGGCGGTGCACGCGCCGGTAGGCTTCCGCGGCCGCACGATTCGGAGGTGTATCCGCGATCCACACCGGCATCTGGTCGGCCAGGGCCGCCAGGTGCGAGCTGTAGCGCGGATCCACAACAATCGCAACGATTTCAGGATCGCGGCTCATGGGAAGATCGGCGATGTGCGGTCCGCGGCCCGACGGCAGCCGTAAGGCGCGGCGAGCCGCTCCGGATTTTCAGCATGAGATCATGGCTGGCTCGCCGTCGCCTTCACGCCTCTGGCCAGGCGGCGCAAGAGCCTGTCACCGGCAGCCTGGAGGAATGAATCCCTGGTAGGCTTGATAAAGGCCTGGGCCTACGGGGAAGTAGATGACGTCGTGAACGTTGGGATCTTCCCGGGAGACGTAGGCCGCGACCCGGCCTGCCCGTCCGATCCGGGTCAGTTGCTGGCTCTCCACGCTCCGTGTCGTACCGTACTTCGTGTAGAGGTGGCCCTCGAAGGTGATGTTCTCGTTCTTCACGTACCAACTCTCATTCGTGAGATAAGCCTCTGGAATCGGCAGACGTAGCGAGGTGTCGGGCATCACCGTGCTGACTACGCTGCCCGCCAGATTCGGAAAGTAGACCTGCTCATCTCCGAAACTGGAGACTACCCACGCTCCTGCTTCGCGTCTCCACTCTACGTACACGGAAGAGTTCGCGGGGTTGGCGGGAGGAACGAAGCGGTTGCGACGTACACGCCGCCACCCACGCGGCGCATCATGCACCTGCGCCGTGAGCCATCCGGGGTGGGTCCCAAACTCCCCTCCCTCCAGGAACCGGTCGAAGGAACTGCAGGCAGGACCTCCTCTGTCCAGCACCTTCCGCGTGCTGGACGCTGGAAACCTCCATGCTCCTGTACGTGGCAGCCGATGGTCATACTCATCAAACCAGGTCTGAACCCAGGCCCACTCACCCTGTCGGGGAAAATAGCCGAGAATCTCCTCGAGGTCCCCTCCCTCGATGCTGCGGAGGAACGCCTGCATTCGCGCCCGTGGCACCAGGGAGGAATCGGTCTTCTGCGCGAGAGCAGGAACCGCCGAGACGAGGAACAACGCGATCCCCACGAGGAGATTGCATCGAACAGGAGCTCGCATGGAAACCATGTAACCGGATGAGAAAGCCTGACGCACGTTGAGAGCACGCCCCCTGCTCATCCCACGGCCGCGAACCAGGCGTGAACCGCGGCAGGGAGCGGCCCTGATGAGAAGCTCGACCAAGTATGCGGGGCTCGACGTGCACCAGGCAACCAGCGGTGCGACGGTGCGGGAGTCCAGCGGGAAGATCATCGCGCGCAGCGTACTACCGACCGAGGAAGCGGCGCTGCTGGGAGTTCTTCGCCGGGATGCGCGGCGCGGTGCACGTCGCCTTCGAGGATGGCACACAGGCGCAGATGGTCGCGCGCGGCATGCGCGAGGAGCTGGCGCGCGTCACCCTGGCGCGCGAGCTCGCGGCGGTCGTGCCGAGGCTGTGGAAGAGGGGTGAGCCCTACGATGCGAAGGAGCTGGCGATGCAGGCGGCATGGCGCCGGCGAAGCGAGCAGGCGGTGCGGGTCACGCAACCTCCGCCCGCGGCTTCAAACGTCCGGGGCAAGGGATTGCGAGAGACAGGCTCATTCAAGTCGTTGACACTTCGAACTCGGAGTACGCGGTCGCAATCTACCGAGCGTGCCACCAACGGCGGCGGCGAGCGACATTCACGCGTCCAGGCCGAATCAGCTCGTTGACACCGTGCTGGTCGAACAACTCAAGCAGCACTACGGAGCCGCGCTCCACCTTCAGCTCCAGCTCTTCCGTGTAGAGCGGGACCATGCAGAGGAAATTCACCCGCTGGCCCGACGGAAGCATCATCTGCCCGACGTCCGGTAGGAGCACGGACGGGAGCAGAAGCACCGCCTTCCAGTCCACACCCTCACCCAGCGGGAGAGCTGGATCGCCGTTGGGGATGGAGTGGCCGATGCTGAACCACGTGTCGTTGTCATGCGGGTAATGGGCGAGGGACCTTAGCAGGCCGACCGGCCAGGCGTAGCGGTCTTGCTTGAGCGCGTCATCCGACACAGGCCACTCGGGTGGAAGCACGATCATCAATTCCGCGAACCGTTTCCCTTCCACCTCGCCATGAGTGTTCATCGCCCGTGAGCTCATGCCGCCCGTGACGAACGTATGGAATTCCCGATCCGGCCCCGGAGCCACGTAGTACACGTCGATGTGAGGATCGGCGAAACCGAGTTCGTGGTACACGTACTCGATTGGCCCGATCGTGGACTCGATGTGCTCCTCGACCAGATCGACCATGTCGAAGCCGTCGCCGTCGCCGTCGACCTCAGGCCCCGTGGACTGATCTCGTGGTGTTCCGGTGGGATCGGAATCGGCGGTCATTTTGTCTCACCTCCACGGTTCAGCCTGCCGCAGTGTTTGCCAAGGCGGCCCAACGCACCCAAGGGTCAGGGGCGGGGGCCGCTCAGAGCTTCGGCGTGAAATCATGAGCGGCCCCGCATCCCCTGCAGTGATGGGATGGACTCCTCCCGTGCCAGGTAGCAAGCTACCGGTGGTACGAGACGCCAATCACGAACGCTGGACGCGGCTGGGGCGCTGCGCGCCACCGTCAGCTTCAGCGATTCGTTATGCTGCGGGACGCGGTCGCACGATGAAGTGGGTCCAGCGGTCCTCGAGTCGGCCGAACTGCCACAACGGATCCGTGACGAACTCGCGCAGCCGCTCCGGGACCTCCGCATCCCATTGCGTCCCTTCAAAAGCGTTTGGGAAATTCTCCGCGTTGGGATTCGGCGTGTGGAGGTACACGGCGTCCTGCGCCGAGTCGTAGGCGTCGATCTGGAGCCACACCTGGTGTGGTGTCGACCATCCGGCCGTCTCGGCGAGGAGGCGCCGGAAGGTGGTGAAGAGCGCCGCCAGGTGCTCGCGCCGCTCCCGCCACTGAAGGTTACCGACGCCGGGCCAGTCCACGTGCCAGTGCATGTAGTCGTACCACCCACTCGGAGCGACTGCAAACGTCTCAGCCTCGCGTCGGAGCGTGCGGTAGTACCGCCGCCGGCCCCGGACCTTCCCCGTGGGGCGGTACTGACCCAGATCGGGATCGGGGATGATGCGTATCGGGCCGAACCACGACGGGATTGTGATGCTTTCAGGAATTGCCATGCGACGAACCATGTTGCGGCCTAACGGACCGACGTTCAGCGGCCGGGCGGGCGCCGGACGCACTCGCGAATGACAGGGACCACGACGCCCGCCCGGTCCGCTGCAGCGTTTGGTTAGCGGGCTCTGCTAGTCCCACCAATTGAAGATGATGTCTCCGACACGCTCTGGCTTCCAATACTTCGCTTGGTCTTGCTCCGTGGGGGAGAGCATCTTCAAGTCACCGCTCGTCACCCGGCGGTTCAACTCCGCGACGTCGCCGACGTCGAAGCCGGAGGCCACCATCGTCGCGGCGAAATCGACGGGTGCTCCCAAGAAGCGTTCGATCTCCATCCCGTCGACCTGATCGGCGAACGCCACGACGGGGACGTGCCGGTTACACAACACCACGAGCGTCCGAGAGCCGAAGTCGACGTCGACCTGATGGAAATTCGGAGTGACCCCGACGGCGGGTCTCACCTCGCCGACCTTCGCACCCGCGGCCTGCGCCGCCGCGTAGACCGCGCGTTTGAGCTGCGCAGCCGGCACTTGCGTGGTGCTGTCGAAGCCGGTGATTCCGGTCTGCAAGAGACGCATCGGGGAGCCCGCTAACGACACAAGGGTCAGGGGTGCGGGGCCGCCGCGCAAGACTTTCATCAGGCTACAAGCATGCAAGGCCCCGCATCCCCTGCAGCCGATTGTTAGGCGGCTTGTCCGCGGGCAGCCCGACACGGACCAAGTCACGAGTTCTCAGCTATTGATCGGCCCCGCGCCAAGCCCGAATCTCTTCACACCAGAGCTGCGCCGGCTTTCGGAAGATGGACGTCGGTAAGACCAGAAGTGTAGGTGGCATATGCTGAAGTAGCCGATCCGCTTGATCGAACACGCGTATGCTATGCGTCGAGTCTCGGACAATCCGATACTGCCGCGCGTCACAGAGAACCGCGAGACTCTCCAGGTGAGGCACCTCGCGCTGTGTGGTGTAGGCTAGCCGTAGCGTCGGATCCTGCTTCAGGCGCTGAGGCACATCCTGGCGCAGGAGATCGCTGATGATCGCCTCAGGCTCGAAGGAGTGCAGCGCCTCCTCCGAGATTTCCAACTCGGCCGCAACTGTGCCAGCCGCGGAGCGAACACGGAACAGTATCACGTCCCGATGGGAGTCCGCATGTGCATTCGCGGTCGCCCCGGGGAATTGGCTGGCCAGCCACGCCGCGATTCCGTTGATCGAGTCGCTCGGGTTACTCATCGCCTTTTCGTGAGCTGATTTTGTCCGCCTACCTGCGTAAACCTTTGTCTGTGCCGCGGCGCGCCGAAGGGCATAGCCAACCGTCTCTTCGGACGGTGCTCGGAGCCGCCTAACGTAAAGGAGTGTATCCGGAGCCTCCCCCGCGCAGGTCCAGCCCCGGAGAGACACTCTGCGGGGAGGTTCCGGATACACTCTGTTGGACGAAGCCGCTTCGCCCGCAGGGGCTATGGAGTTTGCTCCGTGCTGCC
>DASSJS010000136.1:0-3060 GCA_035691085.1 Longimicrobium sp. | reverse complement strand
CCGCGGGGCGCATCGCGCCGGACGCGGACCCGCACAAGTGCCAGGCGGTGGCCACGATCGTGGTCGGGGAGCCGGAGCCCGATCCGGCATCGCCGGGCTCTCCGCGGACCGCGGGCGCCGGGCCTCATGGGGGTGCGGGTTCGCACCGGGCGCCGCGATCCGCTCCTCCGCGCGCCCGCCACGGAGAAATCATCGCCCGCAACCGGGCCCCCGATCCTGCCGGGCCGCCCCCCCGCAACTCTCTACCGCCCGTCCACGGCGGCGTCCACGATCAATCCCCCTCTCCAGCCGTCCGGCGTCCAGCTCTTCGACTGGCCGCGGGGGATGCTGAGCGTCTTCCAGGCATCGCCGGCGTAATGCTTGGCGAGGAGGGTGATCATGCCCACGTGGCTGGCGGTGTGCGCCAGCGACCGGTTCAGCGCGCCGATCGCCGTGTGCGCCTCGCCGCGGATGCGGATGGTGCGCAGCAGGTCATCGGGCGTGAGCGAGGCGAGCGCATCTTCCAGCGCCGACCAGCCGTCGCGCCAGATCGCCTCGATGTCCGCGCGCGTCTCGCCGGGGGCGATGACGAACTCGCCGTCGCGGTCACGGCCGTCCTTCTCGCCGTCGGCCGTGAGGAATTCGGTGAAGCGCGAGCGCAGGTTGCCGCCCACGTGCTTGTGGTTGATGGCGATGCTGTTGGTCTCCGCGTCGGGCGAGGCGAAGAAGGCCTCGTCACTCACCTGCGCGGCGGCGCGCTCGGAAAGGCCCCGCAGCGTGTGGAATCGCTCGCGCAGGTCGCGAAGGTATTCGGTTCCGATGTCCATCGTTTGAAAACAGGTGCGTGAGTGCGTGAGTGCGTGAGTGCGTGAGTGCGTTCTGGGTCGTGGCGTACGGGCGAACGTGCTCGCCTCCGGCGCAATGATGCTCAGGCGGCGACAGGGTGCGCGGCTTCACCGAACAGGGCGTCGTAGGTGCCCGCGTCGCGGATTTCCAGCGCGGCGGTGCGAACGGCGCGCAGGGCGGCGTGCAGCAGGCGCGAGCCCACGCTGATGCGGCGCACGCCCAGCCCGGCCAGCTCCGCGACCGGCGGCACGTCACGGTAGACCAGCACGTTCACCGGCAGCGGGCACCCGGCGACCAGCGCGCGGATCTCCTCGCGGTCGCGCACGCCCGCGGGAAAGGCGCAGCTCGCCCCCGCGCTGGCGTAGATGCGGGCGCGCTCGAGCGTGGCCTCCACCCGCCCCGCGGGGTCGCCCACCTGGTGCAGGAACACGTCGATGCGGGCGTTGATCACCGCGTCGGGGACGCCGGCGGCCACGCATGCCTCGCGGGCGGCGCGCAGCCGTTCCGCCTGCTCGTGCGCGTCACGAATGCCGGGGTGCCCATCCACCTCGATCCCATCTTCGAGGTTGAAGCCCACCGCGCCCGCCTCCAGCGCGCGGCGCACCGTTTCGGCTACGTCCGCCGGCGTGGCGCCGTACCCCGCCTCCATGTCGGCGGTGAGCGGAAGGTGCGTGACGCGCGCGATCCGCCCGATCGCCGCGATCACCTCGTCGCGGCTTATCTGCTCGCCGTCCTCGTAGCCATGCGCCGCCGCCACGCCGCCACTGGTGGTGGCAACGCAGCGGAAGCCGAGCTCCTGCACCAGCTTGGCGCTGGCCGCGTCCCACACGTTCATCACCAGCAGCGGCTCGGGTTGATGGTGGAGCCGCAGCAGCTCCGTGGCGAGCGCGGGTCGGATCGGCATGGGGATGACCTCAGTGCGAAAGTCCGTAAGTGCGAGAGTCCGAAAGTGCGCAAGTGCGAGAGCCGATGAAAGATCGGCTGCGCACACGGGAGCGAGATTATCGAGTGGGAGGCGGTGGTGGTAGGGCCAAGGGCGGGGGAGGGGATGGGGCCAAGGTCGTGGCCCTCTCCCCGCGCGAGGCTTCGCCCGCGCTGCTCCTCCCCCAAAAAACTACCTTGGGGGAGGGGCGGTCGGCGCGGCCTGCCGCTGATCGTGCGCGACGTGGCGCTGGTGTGCCGGGGGGCGCTGCTCCGGCATCGCGGCGATGCACGTTGATCGCCACGGTAACGGCGGCCGCAGCCTTGCGCAGTCTGCGAGGCTTCCCGTGGTTGTAGCCCGCGGCTTCAGCCGCCCGGGGAATCGCCGCGGAACCATTTCAGGCCGCGTACGGCACAGCGCTCGTGGTCCGCCGTCGCCCGGTGCGATCTCTCCGCTACGCCACGATCGTCCCTCGCGGAGATCCCTACCGGCCCGCCGTCGCCAGCCGCGGCGCCGGCTTTCGCGGGCGGTAGGCGGATTCGTCGATCTCGGCCAGGCGCGAGGGCTCCAGGCGCTCGCCCAGGCCGTACAGGTGCTGGAAGCTCATGATCAGCGGGCGCCAGCGGTCGGGGTCGATGCGGTCGGAGAAGCCCGACAGGCGGATCGATTCGTGGACGTGCACGCGGACGATGCGCACCTCCAGCGCCACCAGCCCGCCGCGGCGCTCATCATCGCGGACAGCCAGCGGATGCACGGCCTCGAGCGCGGCTTCGAGGTTGACCGGGCACTCCAGCACGCGCGGCGGTGAGACCAGATCCGAATCCACCGCCGTCAACCCCGCCGTGCCGAACTTGTCGCGCTCGGTGCGGTAGCCCATGGCGGCCTTGTGCGGCGGGAGCGGATCGGACCCGGTCGTCTTCGCCAGCCGGTTCACCGCGCCCACCTGCGCCGCGGAGGCAAGGTTCAGCACGCATTCGCCCGTGCGCAGGATGTTGGCGGGCGTGTGCGAGCGCGCGCCGAAGCCCAGCATGCAGCTCTTCCCCAGCCACCATGCGCTCGACATCGGCGCCAGGTTGGGCGTGCCGTCGGGGTTCTCGGAGCTCACCAGCACCACCGGGGTGCCGAAGTACAGGATCGCGGGGTCGATGACGGTGTGCACGATCTCGGTCCGGGCTCAGGTTCGACTCGCGCCGGAGACTCCGGCGGCCTGCATCAAAGCTGTCCCGAAAGCACCCGCGCTTCCACCCGGATGTTGCGGAGATGGTGAGCGGACCACCGGCGGCGGACGCCGCAGCAACCACGAGAAGCCTCGC
>DASSJS010000135.1:0-9536 GCA_035691085.1 Longimicrobium sp. | reverse complement strand
GGGTGCGGCGCTGGCGTGGCTCAGCCAGCGCAACGCGGCGGCGATCGTGGCCGGCATCGCGCTGGCGGGCGCGTGCGCGGCTGCATGGACGCGGCGCGAGCGCGTACCGCACGCCGACGTGCTGGTCGCCACGGTCGCGTTCGGGGGGTTGGGGATGATGGGGGGAGAGTGGATCGCGCGCGCCGTCACCAGCGCGCCGCTCCATCCGGTGGGGACGGCGCACGGGGCGATACACGGCGCCCCGGCGGCCACGTCGTGGCTCATCGCGACGGGGGTGATGCTGCTCACCTGCGCCGCGGCGTGCCGGTGGGCCTGTGCCCCGCTCTGCCGCGGCGGATGGGCGCGGCGGATGCTTGCGCACTCCACGCTGGCCGTGGGGATGGTGGGCGGGATGATGGCGGCGGCGGCCGTCCTCTCGCCGGCGCTCGTCGCGGTCCTGGGCGCCGCGGCCGGGATGCACGCCGCGATGGTGCTGGGGATGGGCGGCGGCGTGGCCATCGCCCTCCCGGCCGTCGCGGTGCTCGACACGCGGCGGCCAACACCCACGCGCGCCGCGGATCCCGGCCGAGGGTTGAGCTGAGACGCGTGGGGCGGGCACACGGCCGGTTGAAACCGGCCGCTGAACCATCGGGAAGTCCGCCTTCGCGGACTGCTCGCGAGCATCGTCGCGTGATGACGGTTTTGGCGTGCACGGATGCCGCGGCACCGTGGCTTCAGCCGCTCCCGGGACGAATATCCGCTGCGAGCCGGGGTACGGCCTCCGCTCCCCCCACGACATCGGCCCCGCTCCTCAACCCGAGAAGCGGGGCCGATCCGTTCACCTGCCGGGTTTCCACACCTGCACGGGCAACGCTAGGGGCACGTGTAGGTGCAGTTGCATTCGGTGCAGCGGCACGTCGCCAGGTCCACCCGCACCTCCGCGGCGACCTGAAACGAGTCTACCACCAGCGCGTCGAAATCCAGCGTGAGCTTCTTCATGCGTCCCTCCTTATGGTGAATCGGGCCGGCTCGCCGCTCCGGACATGAGCGGGGTCAGTGAATGGAGGATACTTTCAGAATCCAACGGCGTCAAATCATCGTGGTGAATGGACACTCCCATTCACACGCGGGGAGTTCCGGGGGTCACAACGACGGTGGGCGGCCCAGGTGCCTGGGTTCTGGCGCCCGCCGTCAGACACACGCGCGAAGCTGAAAGAAAATTGGACCACGCCTCTGCCATGAGACGCGGACGCTGTTTCGTAAACCGTACCGGCACAATGGTTTGCGGCCCATCTATTGCCCAGGGTTCATTGCGCCGCCTCCGCGGAATCGCGGAATGTACGCGGCGACCCATCGTGCAACAGGGAGGGACGACGATGAAGAAGCTGAAGCTAGCCCCGGACGATCTGCGTGTGGAATCGTATCCCGTACAGCACCCGCCCGTGGACGAGCGGGGGACGGTGGAGGCGCGGGTCACCATGCTGCCGCGCACCTGCCCCGAGTGCGCGCCGACGCGCGGGCAGATCACCTGTCCCTGACCGGGGCGCGGCGACAGTTCAACCGCCGCCGGACGCGAACCGGCCCCGCGCCTCAACTTGAGACGCGGGGCCGTTCCTAGCTCCGTTTCCGGCTTCGAGGGAGCGGTGGCTCGCCTGAGCGTCGCCGCTGCACCAGCACCGCGTCCGCACCCAAGTCTGGCGGCGGCCGAAGGATCCATAATCGAGGCGTCGCCATCGTCTGCCTGACGGTAGATCCGTGGCCCGGTGCACTTCGGGAGATAGGTTCCGAGAGCGGGCGATAGATCCTTCAGTCGCCGCCAAGGTTCAATGCGGACGCGGCTTTGGCGCGGCGGCTCCTTCAGGATGACATTGTCTGGGTGGGAGGGAAATGCACAACGACTCTCCCGCATTCGGTATGAGCACACCGCCGGAAATGCGCAGCCCGCCTGGCGCCTCCCGCCGCGTGCACCCGGCCAACGCCGTCCTGACACAGAACGGCCCCGCGCCTCAACTTGAGACGCGGGGCCGTTCCTTTTTCGTACCTCGTACCCCGTACTTTCGTACCGTGTGGTTCAGGCGGCCGAGGCGCTCTCGCTGAGCACGGTGACCGTGTTGTCGACCACCTGCAGGAACCCGCCCGACACCGTGTAGCTGGTGCTCTTCCCGCCGTGGTCGATGCGCAGCGTGCCCGTGCCCAGCAGCGCCATCAGCGGCGCGTGCCCGCGCAGGATGCCCAGGCTGCCGTTGAAGGCGGGGGCGATCACCTGGTCGGCCTCGCCCTCGTACAGGGTGGCCTCGGGGGTGATCACCGACACGTGCAGCGCGCTGCCCGCGGCCTCAGCCGTGGTTGCGGGGGTGGCCATGCGTCAGCCCCCCTGCTCCAGCTTGCGAGCCTTCTCCACCGCCTCGTCGATGCCGCCCACCATGTAGAACGCCTGCTCGGGGAGGTGGTCGAACTCGCCGTTCACCACGCGCTCGAAGCTCTCCACCGTCTCCTCGAGCTTCACGTACTTGCCCGGGGTGCCGGTGAACTGCTCGGCCACGTGGAAGGGCTGCGACAGGAAGCGCTGGATGCGGCGCGCCCGGCCCACGATCACCTTGTCCTCCTCGGTCAGCTCGTCCATCCCCAGGATGGCGATGATGTCCTGCAGCTCCTTGTAGCGCTGCAGGATGCGCTGCACCTGGGTGGCCACGTTGTAGTGCCGCTGCCCGATGAACTGCGGGTCCATGATGCGGCTGGTGGAGTCGAGCGGGTCCACGGCGGGGTAGATGCCCAGCTCCGAGATCGCGCGCGAAAGCACCGTCGTCGCGTCAAGGTGCGCGAACGCCGTGGCGGGCGCCGGGTCGGTCAGGTCGTCGGCGGGCACGTAGATGGCCTGCACCGAGGTGATCGAGCCCTCGCGGGTCGAGGTGATCCGCTCCTGCAGCTGCCCCATCTCCGTCGCGAGCGTGGGCTGGTACCCCACGGCGCTGGGCATGCGGCCCAGGAGGGCCGACACCTCGGAGCCGGCCTGCGTGAAGCGGAAGATGTTGTCCACGAAGAAGAGCACGTCCTGCTTCTCCACGTCGCGGAAGTACTCGGCCACGGTGAGACCCGTCAGTGCGACGCGAAGGCGCGCGCCCGGCGGCTCGTTCATCTGGCCGTACACCAGCGCCACGGACGACTCGGCGAGGTTGTCGTCCTTGATCAGGTTGGCTTCCTTGAACTCCAGCCACAGGTCGGTGCCCTCGCGGGTGCGCTCACCCACGCCGGCGAACACCGAGCGGCCGCCGTGCCCCATGGCGATGTTGTGGATCAGCTCCTGGATGACCACCGTCTTCCCCACGCCGGCGCCGCCGAACAGGCCGATCTTGCCGCCCTTCACGTACGGGGTGAGCAGGTCCACCACCTTGATCCCGGTCTCCAGGATCTCGGCCTTGGGCTCCAGGTCCACGAACTTGGGCGCCGGGCGGTGGATCGGCCAGCGCTCGGCGTCCACGGGGATCAGGCCGCGCTCGTCCACCGGGTTGCCCAGCACGTTCAGGATGCGGCCCAGCGCGTTGGCGCCCACGGGCACGGTGATGCTGGTGCCGGCGTCGAGCACCTCCATGCCGCGCACCACGCCGTCGGTGGCGCTCATGGCCACGGCGCGCACCTGGTTGCGCCCGATGTGCTGCTGCACCTCGAGCGTCACGTCCACGGCCTCCACGCCGGGCGAGGCGGGCTGGCGGATCACCAGCGCGTTGTAGATGTCGGGCAGGTTCTCGAACTCGGCGTCGATCACCGGGCCGATCACCTGCACCACCCGGCCCACGTTGCGGGCGCCGGGCGATACGGTGGCGTTCTGGGGTGCAGTGGCTGCCATCTATGTCTCCTGTGGTCCGTGTTCCGCCTGGTTTATTCGAGCGCCGCGGCGCCGCCGACGATCTCGGCGATCTCCTGCGTGATGGCCGCCTGCCGCACCCGGTTGTAGGTGCGCGTGAGGCCCTCCAGCATGTCACCCGCGTTGTCGGTCGCGTTCTTCATGGCCGTGCGCTGGGCGCCGTAGAACCCGGCGGTGGTCTCCACCAGCGCGCGGTACACGCTGTTGCGCACGTACAGCGGGAGCACCTGGCCCAGGATCTCGTCGGCCCCGGGCTCCAGGATGTAGTCCACGCTCTTCCCCTCGCCCTCGTCCGCTTCCGGCGTCGCGACGGGAAGCACCTGCAGCGTGGTGGGAGGAGTCGACAGCGCCGACTTGAACTGCGCGTAGATCACGTACACCGCGTCGAGCTCGCCGGCGATGAAGCGCTCCATCAGCCCGTTCACCAGCCGCTCGGCGTCGGCCGCGCCGGGGCGGTCGCCCATGTCGCTCACGGCGGTGCGCAGGTCCTCGCCCATGAAGCGGAAGAAGGAGATCCCCTTCTTCCCCGACACGTGCAGCTCGGCCGTGATGCCGCGGCCGCGCAGGTCGCGCAGCAGCTCGCGCCCCTGGCGGATCAGGTTGGCGTTGAAGGCGCCGGCCAGCCCGCGGTTGCCGGTCAGCAGCAGCACCGCGGCGCGGCGCGTCTCGTCGGGCTGGCGCAGGATGGGGAAGCGCTGGGCCAGCTCGGGGTTGATCAGCCGGCGCACCACGCTGGCCAGCCGCTCGGCGTAGGGGCGGGCTGCGGCCACCCGGTCCTGCGCGCGCTTGAGCTTGGACGTGGCCACCATCTCCATCGTCCGGGTGATCTTGCGCGTGTTCTGGACCGAGCGGATCCGGCCCTTTAACTCTCTGGCTTTGGCCATGGCTTTTCTATGGTTTCGGCGAAGGCGCCGGCTGTCTCAACAGGTGCGCCAGTGCGCCAGTGCGTTGGATGATCGAGCGATTCACGCACTCGCGCACCTGTTCCAACGCACCTGTTCCAACGCACCTGTTTCCCAGCGCACCCGTTCCGTCAGTAGCTCTGCCGCGCGCCCGCCGCGTTCGCCTCGGGGCGGCCGGCAAGCTGGAGCTGGTCGGCGCCCATGTGGCGGTCGGCGTCGGTCTCGCTCAGGATCGGGTTGTTGGCCCAGTCCTCGGTGCCCACCGGGCTCTTCGGGTCGGCGAAGAGCTGGCCGTACCGCTTGATCGCCTCCTTCAGCGCGCCCTCGGTCTCGGCCGGCAGGTCGCGGCTGTCGCGGATCCCCTGCAGCACCTGCGGGTGCTGCGTGCGCAGGTACACGTGGAAGTCACGCTCCCAGGCGCGGATCTGCGGCACGTCCACCTCGTCGAGGTAGCCGTTGGTGAGCGCGTAGATGATCGCCACCTGGTGCTCCACCGGCATCGGCGCGTACTGCGGCTGCTTCAGCACCTCGACGGAGCGGGCGCCGCGCGCCAGCTGGCGCTGCGTCACCGCGTCGAGCTCGCTGCCGAAGGCGGCGAACGCCTCCAGCTCGCGGTACTGCGCCAGCTCGCCCTTCAGCTTGCCGGCCACCTTCTTCATCGCCTTGATCTGCGCCGAGCCGCCCACGCGGCTCACGCTGATGCCCACGTTCACCGCGGGGCGCACGCCGGAGTAGAACAGGTTCGACTCCAGGAAGATCTGCCCGTCGGTGATCGAGATCACGTTGGTCGGGATGTAGGCCGACACGTCACCGGCCTGCGTCTCGATGATCGGGAGCGCGGTCAGCGACCCGCCGCCCATCTCGTCGGAGAGCTTGGCGGCGCGCTCCAGCAGGCGCGAGTGCAGGTAGAACACGTCGCCCGGGTACGCCTCGCGCCCCGGCGGGCGGCGCAGCACCAGCGACATCTGGCGGTAGGCCACGGCCTGCTTGGAGAGGTCGTCGTACACGCACAGGGTGGCGGTGCCCTTCCCCTGCTCGTTCTTGGTGTACATGAAGTACTCGGCCAGCGCCGTCCCCGAGTAGGGGGCGATGTACTGCAGCGGCGCCGGGTCGCTCGCGCTGGCGGCGACCACGATGGTGTACTCCATCGCGCCCGCGGCCTCCAGGCGGGCCACCACGCCCGCGATGGTCGAGTTCTTCTGGCCGATGGCGACGTACACGCAGACGACGCCCTGGCCTTTCTGGTTGATGATGGTGTCGATGGCGATGGCCGTCTTCCCGGTGCCGCGGTCGCCGATGATCAGCTCGCGCTGGCCGCGGCCGATCGGGATCAGGGCGTCGATCGCCTTGATCCCGGTCTGCATCGGCTCCTTCACCGGCTGCCGCAGCACGATGCCCGGCGCCACGATGTCCACCTGGCGGCGGCCGCCGCTGGCCGCGATCGGCCCCTTGCCGTCCACCGGCTCGCCCAGCGGGTTCACCACGCGGCCCAGGAACTCGGGGCCCACGGGGATGTCGAGCACGCGGGTGGTGCGGCGAACCTGGTCGCCCTCCTGGATCGTGGTCCAGTCGCCCAGCACCACCGCGCCGATGTTGTCCTCCTCGAGGTTCAGCGCCAGCGCGGTGACGGGGGCGCCGCCGTCGCTGGGGGTGATCTCGAGCATCTCGCTCGACATGGTGCCCATCAGGCCGTAGATGCGCGCGATCCCGTCCTTCACCTCCAGCACCTCGCCGATCTGCTCGGCGCCCATGGCCTGGTCGTACCGCTCGATCTCGCCGAGCAGCACGTTCTTGATCTCGCTTGCGCGAAGCTGGGTGTCAGCCGCCATCTGAACGATTCCTTTTCCGGGTCCGGCAGCCCGCCGGAGTGGAACGATTTATTCTGCTACGGATCCGATCCGCCAAAACTCGACTACACGTGCTGAGTGCTGAGTGCTGAGTGCTTCGATGCGAGTGCCGTTACTCAGCACTCCGCACCCAGCACCCAGCACTGCCCTTCCTACACCGCCGCCCCGTCCGGGACCCGCGCGTCCATCAGCCTGCGGCGCATGCCGTTGGCGTAGGAGCGCACCGAGCCGTCCAGGATCTCGTCGCCCATCCGCACCACCATCCCGCCCAGCAGGTCGGGGTCCACGGTGAAGGTGGGGATCACCGACTTGCCCATGCGCTGCGCGAGCGCGGCGGTGATCTGCTGCTGCAGCTTCTCGTCGGGCGCGTGGCTGATGGTGACGCCCACGCGCACGCGGCCGGTCAGCTCGTCCACCCGGGCGCGGTACTCGTGGGCGATGTCGCCCAGCAGCGCCTGGCGGCGCTTGTCCACCACCACCATCACGAAGCGCAGGAACAGGTCGGGGACGCGCCCCTCCAGCGCGCCGCGGAGCGCCGCCTTGCGCTGCTCGGCGGCGATGCGCGGGGTGGAGAGGAACTCGCGCACGCGCGGGTCGGCCACGCTCTGGGCCAGCAGCTCCATGGCGGCGCCGAACTCCTCCACGGTGCGCTGCCCGCCGTTGCGCTGCGCCAGCTCCAGCAGCGTGTCGGCGTAGTTGCGGGCGATGATCTCCGTGCGCATGGCCTCAGGCCCTCGCGGCGGGCGTGCCCAGCTGCGCCAGGTAGTCCTGCACCAGACGGCGGTTGTCGTCGCTGTCCAGGTTCTTGCGCACCAGGCGCTCGGCGGCGCGCATGGCCACCTCCACCGCGTCGCGGCGCACCGCCTCCATGGTGCCGGCGCGCTCCACCGCGATCTCGCTGCGGCCGCGGGCCAGCAGCTCGTCGCGCTCGCGCTGCGCCTGCGCCATGATCTCGGCGCGGCGGGCCTCGGCGGTGCTGGTGGCCTCGGCCAGCGCCTTCTGCACCTGGCCGCGGGTGTCGTCCACCAGCTTGCGGTGCTCCTCCAGCAGCGCGGCGGCCTCGGCACGGTCGCGCTCGGCGCTCTCGGTCAGCTCGGCGATATGCTTCTCGCGGGCCTCAACGGCGCCCAGGATCTTGGGGTACGCGGCCTTGCTGAGCACCGCCAGGACGACCAGGAAGATCACGATCGTCCAGAACATCAGCCCGCCGCTCAGCGACAGGAGGCCACCCTGCTCTTCGCCGCCATGCTGCGCCAGGAGCGGCGTGGCGTTGGCCAGCAGGAGGGCTGCGGTAGTGATGGTGGTGCGGCGCATCGGATCCATGTCCACTCGGGTTGTTTTCGACCGTCTTCGATGGCCCTCCGCGGGTGTGACCCCGCGGAAGGCGAACCACGGGCGGCGATCAGCCGCCGATCTTGCCCTGGATCAGGAACGTCACCACGATGGCGAAGAGGGCGGCGCCCTCGACGAACGCGGCGAGAATCAGCCCGGCGGTCTGGATGCTGCCAGCGATCTCGGGCTGGCGGGCCATTCCCTCGGTGGCGCCGCGGCCGATCATGCCGATCCCCAGCCCCGCGCCGATCACGGCCAGGCCGGCGCCGATGCCGGCGCCCAGCAGGCCGTTGTTCAGGCCGTTCGCGGCCTCCTGAAGCATCATCATCTCGGTATCTCCCTCAAAGGAGTTTGACGGTCGTTTCGGGCCTCGCTCCGCCGGTCGCTCGTGGACCGTGGGCGCCAGCCGGCACAAGCTGCCGCACGCCCTCCCCGGGCGCCCATCTCCCGGGTACTGTACGACGGGGGTGGAGCCGTTCCCCGCCGGCGGCGATGTTCAGGCCTCGCCGCGGGCCAAACTGCCTTGAGGGAACAGGGAACAGGGAACAGCCTGCAACGGCGGCCTCGCCCGATCCTCTGTGCTCCCCCTGCCATCCCTCTTTCCTCCTCAGACCTTCTCAAGCCCCGGGGCCAGGGCCCCGCCGCGGGCACGCCCGCTGTTCCCTGTTCCCTGTAACCTGTTCCCTGAAATCAGTGCGCGTGCCGCACCATGCCGATGAACACGCTGGCCAGCATCGCGAAGATGAAGGCCTGCAGGAAGGCCACGAACAGCTCCAGGAAGCTGATCGCCACGCCCATCAGCACGGGGAACGCGACCAGCACCCAGCTCTTGAACACGAAGATCAGCGAGATGATGGCCAGGAGCACGATGTGCCCCGCCGTCATGTTCGCCATCAGGCGGATGGTGAGCGCGAACGGGCGCGCGATCTTCCCCGCCAGCTCGATCGGGGCGAGCGCGAGCGCCATCGCCCACCCGGCCACCGGGTGCATCCCCTTGGGCACGAAGAAGATGGTACCCAGGTACTGCCGCGGCCCCACCGCGATCAGGCCGCCGATCTCCACCACGATGGCGGTGATGATCGCCAGCGCCGCCGTGACCGATATGCTGGCCGTGGCCGTGGACCCGTAGGGGATCAGCCCCAGCAGGTTGCAGAACAGGATGAAGAAGAAGAGCGTGGCGATGAACGGCACGAACTTCTCGCCGCCGTGGCCGATGTTGGGCATCACCACCTCGCCGCGGATGAACAGCACCATCGCCTCGATGATGTTGTGCCGCTTCCCCGCCGTGCGCCCGCGCTCGGCCCGCTGTGCCAGCGCCCCGCCCGTGACCAGCGTGAGCAGGGTGAGCACCGCGGCCATCGCCATGAACAGCACGTGCTTGGTGGGGGTGATGTCGAGCGGCCCCAGCATCCAGCTTCCCCGGGCGGGGAAGTGGACCACCTTGCCGCCCGGCAGCTCCCACTCGCGCGAGTCCTGGATGTGGTGCAGGAAGTTGAGCTTCTCCTCGCCGCCGGCGGGGGCGGCCTCGCCCCCGGCGTGCGCCTCGCGCGGGGCGCCGTACCCCGGCACCGAGGCGGCCTCGCGCGCGGCCGGCGCGGGGTTCTGCGCCCCCAC